>NZ_JBEPEH010000041.1:0-116766 GCF_040300725.1 Dactylosporangium sp. NPDC000244 | reverse complement strand
GCCCGCGCGCCGCCCGCCGCCCCCCCCCGCCCCCGTCGCCCCCCCCCCCCCCGCGCCCCCTTCGCCGGGGGGGCCCGCGGCGGCCGCCGCCTCTGCCGCCGCCGCACCGCCGACCACGCCCGTGGCGCGCGGGAACGCGGCCGTGCCGGCGCCGGTGGAAGCGGCGCCCTCCGGCAAGTCCGGCGTGATCGAGGGCCCGGTCTTCGGCGCGGCCACCGCGGACGAGCTCGACCCGGACCTCGAGGCCCCGGCCGCCGAGCCGGACACCCAGCCGGACGTCGAGCCCGAGGCCAAGACCTGGGTGCCGGTGCAGCGCGAGACCGAGCCCGAGCCGGAGCCGGTCGTCGAGGCCGAGCCGGAGCCCGAACCCGAGCCGGTCGCGGAGGCCGAGCCGGAACCGGAGCCCGAACCCGAGCCGGAGGCCAAGGCGGAGGAGTTCGCGTCCTCGGCGCCCACCGTGCGCCAGCAGCCCGAGGAGCCGACACGCGTCGAGCCGGCCGCACCCCGGGCCGCCGGGGCGGCCGCCGTCGTGCCGCCGCCGCCGGGCTCCGGATCGCCGGCGCGGCGCACCGGCCTGCTCGTCGGCGGCGTCGCCGCGGCGCTCGTGGTGGCGCTGCTGGTCTGGCTGGCCGTGAAGACCGACGGCAGCGCCCCGGACACCCAGGGCACCGGGGCCACCCAGACCACCGGGGCGGCGGCCGCGCCCGTCCCCAGCGCGCCGGGCACCTCGGCGGGCGAGAGCGGCGGCCAGGGCAGCTCCGCGCCCGCGGGGAGCACCGGGAACCCGAGCACCCCGGCGGCGGAGCCGCCGGCCGGGACGGCCTCGGGCAAGCTCCCGCCGCTGCCGCCGGGCTGGGTGGACTACCACGACCCGACGGGCTTCTCGGTGTACGTCCCGCAGGGCTGGAACAAGTCCATGGACGGCACGATGGTCTACTTCCGCGGGAACAACCGCACCCTCGGCATCGACCAGACCGGCAAGCCCAACATGGACCCCGTCGCCGACTGGACGCAGCAGGAGAAGTCCCGCGGCGGCAGCTACTACAAGAACTACTCGCGGGTCGGCATCAGGCCGGTGGACAACTATTTCGTGGTCGCCGCCGACTGGGAGTTCATCTACGGCAACAAGCAGCACGTGAACAACCGCGGCGTGGTGACGTCGGACCACCAGGCCTACGGCATCTGGTGGGCGACCGCCGACAGCGACTGGGCCAACGCCCGCGGCGACCTCGACATCGTGTTCGCGAGCTTCCGGCCCCGGCCGTGAGCGCCTGGGCCGGCGGCGAGGGCGACCTGCTCCGGCTCCCGTCCGGGCGCGTGATCCGCGGGCGCGGGCTGCGGCACGGGCCGCCGGCCGCCACGCCCGACTTCGGCCTGTACCTGCTGGGCCGGCAGCCGCCCCCGGTCGCCTGGGACGCGACCTGGGTGCGCTGGCCCGACTTCCGGCTGCCGTCGGACCGGGCGGCGGCCGCGTCGGCGTTCGCCGAGGCGCTGCGCCGGGCGGAGCACGAGCGGGTCGAGGTGGCCTGCGGCGGCGGGCGGGGGCGCACGGGCACGGCCCTGGCCTGCATCGCGATCCTCGACGGGGTGCCGGCGGACGAGGCCGTGGCCTACGTCCGCCGGCACTACCACCCCCGCGCGGTGGAGACGCCGTGGCAGAAGCGCTACGTGCGGGCGTTCAGTTCGCGGCCTTGAGCAGGGCCGCCATGGTGTCGGGGCCGAACGCGTCCCCGGCGAAGGCGACCACCCGGTCCAGCGGCATGCTGGCCATGAGCGTGAACATCGCCGGGTCCGTCACGGTCTGCGCCATCGCGCCGCCGCCCGCCGCGGCCACCGCCGCGAACGTCTCGGTCAGGGCCGCGGCCCCGCGCGGGTCGGCGAACCACTCGCCGATCGTCGAGGAGGCCGTGAGCGTGCGCCGCTCGTCGTCGCCGGCCACGGCGACGACGGCCGAGGCCCGCAGGTCGCGCGACGAGGCGCCGACGGCGACCGTGTACTCCCCCGCCTCCACGACCCACCGCCCCAGCTCGACGTCCCAGTAGGCCAGGTCGGCGAGCTCGACGTGCTCTTCGGCGTGGTCAACCCGTCGGGGCGCCTCGCCGAGACCATCCCGCTGCGGCTCGCCGACCACCCGGCCTACCTGGACTTCTCACCGCCCTGGCCGAGCCGGTCGCCGAGCACCCGGCGGCGCTCGCGCACCAGATCATGGCGACGATGGACGGGCTGCAGCTGCAGTGGCTGCGCGACCCGGGCGGCACCGACCTGGTCGCTATGTGGACGGCGGCGGCGCGGGTGCTGTTCGCCGGGCTATCGGCGTGAACAGGGCCGCGAGGGCGGTCAGCGTGACGGCGGCGCCGGCGATGCCGAGCGTCGGCGGCACCCCGAAGTGCTTCGCGGCGAACGTGAGCGCCGCGTCGCCGGCCGGGGCGAGCACGAGCTGCAGCGTCCAGAACGCCGCCGTGACCCGGCCGAGCAGATGGCCCGGGGTCACCTCCTGGCGCAGCGAGACCGAGGAGATGCCGGCGATCCCGGTGCACAGCGTCACCGCGGCCGCGAGCACGGCGATGACGGGCACGTCCGCGGCCAGGCCGATCCCGGCCACGACCAGCCCGCACAGGCAGAACGCGCCGATCCAGGTGGCGCCGAAGCCGGCCCGGCGGCGCAGCGGGGCGACCACGGCGGAGGCGAGCGTGCTGCCGAGCACCCCGGCGGTCAGCACCAGGCCGATCACCGCGTCCGGCTGCCCGAGCCCGCTCATGAGGTGGTAGACGATCACGTCGTTGAGGCTCGACGTGAAGAAGATCAGCACCGCGAGGAGCACGGTCAGCGGCAGCATCACCGGGTGGCGGCGGATGAACCGCACGCCGGCGCCGAGGCCGCGCTCGGTGCCCTCGGCGCCGGGGCCGCGCAGGGTGACCAGGAACAGCCCGGCCGCGGAGAGCGCGAAGGAGATCGCGTCGAGGCCGATCGCGTAGATCGGGCCCGCGCCCTGCGAGACGAGGCCGGCGACGGCGGGCCCGGCGAGGTACGCGACCGAGTACGCCCCGTAGAGCAGCCCGTTGGCCTCGGCGATGCGGTCCGCGGGCACCAGCGAGGGCACCACGGCGACGTAGGTGACCTGGAAGATCATCGAGAACACGGCGGCGGACGGCAGCACGACGTACAACACCCACGGCTGCGGCCCGGCCAGCCAGGCGAGCGGGATGGCGCCGAGGAGCACGAACCGGGCCAGGTCACACAGGCGCAGCACGCGCCGCCGGTCGAAGCGGTCGGCGATGACGCCGGCGAAGACGCCCGTGAGCAGGGTGGCCACGGCCGACAACGCGCGGATCCAGCCGAGGTCGGTGATCGAGACCGAACCCGTGCGCATGAGCAGCGGGACGGCGGCGAACGTGCACGCGTCGCCGAACGCGGACAGCGTCTGCACCCCGAGGAAGACCGCGAAGTCGCGGCTGCGCCAGAGCGCGCTCACGCCTGCAGGAGCCGGACGATCACGTGGCGCGGGAGGTCGATCAGCCGGGCGTCGAGATACTCCGGGCGGCCCACCAGCTCCGCCGCGCGATCCTGGGCGGCAGCCCTGGTCAGACCGGGGTCGGCCCGCATCAGCGCGTCGCGCAGCACGTTGCCGACCTTGCCGTGGACGTGCGTGAGCAGCCGGCCGGCGACGCCCTCGGCCGGGCGCAGCACCGCCTCCACGGTCGCCTGCCTCGGGCCGGGCGTGCTGCGGCGCAGGCGCAGGTCCCACTTGGCCCCGACCAGCTCGCGCAGGGCGGTCTGGGCAGCCTCGTCGCGCAGGTCGGGGTGGTTGTTCGCGGCGAGCAGCGTGACCCGCGGGACGTTGAGCGCGAGCAGCACCCGGGCCAGCCACGGGCCGGGGTCGCCGGCGAGGTCGACGGTGAGGTCGTCGGTCTTGAGCGGGCCGCCGCCGAGGATGCGGGCCGGGCCCCGGGCGGCCGCGCCCTCGAGGGACTGCTCGCCGTGGGTGTAGATGTTGGCCGAGCCGGCGAGCTTGTCGAGGCGGCGGTCGAGGACCTGCCAGGTGTGCGGGGTCGGGCGGCAGACGTAGAGATCGCTGGCGCTGCCGACGGCCTGGGCGCCGTGGTACCGGTTGAACCCGGGCAGCATCGCCTCGATCGCGAGGTCGAGGTCGAGCACGGCCCGCTGGACCTTGAGGCCGAGGGCGGGGGTGAGGGGGCTGAAGCCGTACGCCATCACGAGGCGCCCGTTCGTGCGGTCCCGCAGCGCCTGCGCGCCGCGGCCGAGGAACAGCTGCACGCCCTCGGGCGTGTAGGGCGGGTCGGTGAAGATGACGTCCGCGGTGCCCACGAGCGCCGGCGGGAGCCCGAAGCGCAGGTCGGCCTGGTAGCAGGCGATCCCCGCGCCCTGCCCGTCGATGTAGGCCAGCAGCCGCTCGTCGACGTCGACGACGACGATCTCGGTGTCGGGCAGGGCCTGGCGGGCCGCGAGCGAGGTGAGGTCGTGGTCGCCGACGCACACCAGGCGGGCGCCGGCCAGGTCGTAGGTCTCGGCGAGCCAGCGCGCGCGGCGGCGGGCCGTCTCCTCGGTGGCGGAGACGTGGTCGAGGGCCTGGTCGGCCCGGGGCGCGCCGGCGATCAGGGCGCCCATGCCCGCGACCTCGGGCACGTCGCGCAGGCCGGCGAGGTCGAAGCGCTCGGCGTACGACTCCCGGATCGACGGCTCCAGGATCACCCGTTCGTGATCCTCGCGCAGGTCCGGGCCGGCCGCGCGCAGGAGCGCCTCGACGGTGCGGCGCGGGACGGCGTGGTCGCGGACGAGGTCCTCGAGGGTCGCCGGCGCGACCGTGAGCGCCTGGATCAGCTCCCGCAGACGGCGCCCCGCGATCCCGGATGCCGAGACGAGGGCGGCCACCGCGTCGATCGGCTCGGGCTCCACCGGGGCACCCTACCATCGCGAATTTCTGGGGTTGACAGTTAAAAGTTAACCGGGAGTAGCGGTTAGGGCCGCCGGAGATCTACAGAGCGCAAGATTTCTTGGATGTTTCAAGGCCCCAAGTACAGGGTGGGGGCGAGGGTGCCGGTAGGGCATCGACCCTTGTCCAACTCTTCGCATGTGTGTGATCGTCCTCGCATCGCTGCAAGTCGATGTCGACGGCGGGCCTCCGTACGGCGCGCACACCGGCCCTCAGACGCTTCGACGTGCGCGTGACCTCCATTGGTTCCGGCCCCTCCCGTCACACATTCCCCGGTGGGTTCGGGTCGTTGCTGAAAGAAGGCACCCTTGAAACTCTCCCCACGGTTCGCTACAGCGGCCGGAGTGTTCGCGGTCGGGCTGGTCACAGCCGGCACGGCCGCGGCCGTGCAAGCCACGAACGCCTCTGCCTCCACGGACGCCGTCGAGGTGTCCAACGCCGTCGCCGCCCAGTCGGTCGACTCGTTCGTCAAGAGCAAGCCGAGCGTGATCCAGCCGAGTTCCGACGACGCCTACGTGCAGAAGTCGGTCACGGCCTCGGGCAACGCCAAGTACATCGCGTACGAACGGACCTACAAGGGCCTGAAGGTGACGGGCGGTGACTTCGTCGTCGTCACGGACAAGTCCGGCGCGACGCAGTACACCTCGGTCTCCCAGACCAAGGCGATCGGCAACCTCTCGACGACCCCGTCGATCACCTCGGCGGCCGCCGAGTCCGTCGCCAAGGCCCAGCTCAAGACGGTCAACAACGTCGAGGGCACCAACCTCGTCGTGTACACGCTCGACGGGGCGGCCAAGCTCGCGTACGAGACCACGGTGGCCGGCACCGGCGCCGAGGGTGCCAGCCGCCTCACCGTCGACGTCGACGCGGCGACCGGCGCGGTGCTGAACACCACCGAGCACGTCATGGCGGGCACCGGCACCGGCTGGATCAACGGCTCGGTGACGATCAACACCACGCAGTCGGGCAGCACGTACAGCATGAAGGACCCGACCTACACCAACGTCTCCTGCCAGGACGCGGCGAACAACACCACGTTCTCCGGCAGCGACGACGTCTGGGGCAACGGGACCGGCACCAACCGCGAGACCGGCTGCGTCGACGCCCTGTACGTCGCGCAGAAGGAACTGTCGATGCTGTCCACGTGGCTGGGCCGTAACGGCTTCAACGGCTCGGGCGGCGGCTGGCCGATCCGCGTCGGCCTGAACGACCAGAACGCGTACTACGACGGCACCCAGATCCAGATCGGCAAGAACACCGCCGGCCAGTGGATCGCCTCCGCCGACGTCGTGGGTCACGAGGCCGGGCACGGCATCGACGACACCACCCCGGGTGGCATCTCCAAGAGCGGCACCCAGGAGTTCGTCGCGGACACGTTCGGCGCGGCCACCGAGTGGTTCGCGAACAACCCGAACGACCCGCCGGACTACCTGGTCGGCGAGGAGGTCAACCTGGTCGGCAGCGGCCCGATCCGCAACATGTACAACCCGTCGGCCGTCGGCGACTCGAACTGCTACTCCAGCAGCACGCCCGGCTCGGAGGTCCACGCGGCCGCCGGCCCCGGCAACCACTGGTTCTACCTGATGGCCCAGGGCTCCGCCGGTAACGGCCAGCCCGCCAGCCCGACCTGCAACGGCTCGACCGTCAGCAACCCGCTGGGCATCCAGAACGCCATCAAGGTCATGTACAACGCGATGCTGATGAAGACCTCGACGTCTTCGTACCTGAAGTACCGCACCTGGACGCTGACCGCGGCCAAGAACCTGTTCCCGGGCAGCTGCACCCAGTTCAACACGGTCAAGGCCGCGTGGGACGCGGTGTCCGTGCCGGCGCAGTCGGGCGACCCGACCTGCACCGGTGGCACCACCCCGCCGCCCACCACGAGCAGCCCGACCGGCGGCCCGACCACCACGCCGCCGACCGGCACCTGCTCCGGCCAGAAGCTGCTCAACCCCGGCTTCGAGTCCGGCGCGACGTCGTGGACCGGCACCACCGGCAGCATCGGCCAGTGGGCCAGCTCGGGCCAGGCCGCCCACGGCGGCACGTACAGCTCCTGGCTGGACGGTTACGGCTCGACCCACACCGAGGCGATCCAGCAGTCGGTGACCGTCCCGTCCGGATGTACGGCGACCCTGTCGTTCTACGTCCACATCGACTCGGCCGAGACGACCACCACGACCCAGTACGACAAGCTGACCATCTCGGCCGGCTCGACGACCCTGGGCACGCTGTCGAACCTCAACAAGGCCTCCGGGTACCAGCTGAAGAGCTACACCTTCACCGGTACCGGCGCGGCGGTCGCCATCAAGTTCAGCGGCACCGAGGACTCCTCGCTGCAGACCTCGTTCGTCATCGACGACACGGCCGTCACGCTGAGCTAGTACCTGCTCGTCGGAGGGCCCGGGCCGCGCGTCGCCCGGGCCCTTCCGCCGTCTACAACGTGATGGCGATGCCGATCACCGGCGGCCGCTTGAGGCGCAGCACCCCGGTGAGGAAGTTGCCGGCCCGGGACAGGAAGTACTTGCGCGCGATGTACCGCCGCGCCTGCGCCGTGCCCGCCTCGTCGAGCAGCCGCGCGGTCCCGGCCGCGGTCGGCGCGCCCTCCTTGACCGTCCCGCGGACGTTGCACGGGGTGAGCTCGACCCGCCCGTCGTTGCGGATGCGCTTGACCTTCCACGCGTCGAGGTTGGAGATGACGAACACCTCGCCGTCGTGCACCGCGTGCCACACCGGCGTCGCGACGGGGGTGCCGTTCTTGCGGTACGTGGTCAGGCGGACGTACCCGGCCCGCTCGATCGCCTGCGCTGCGTCGGCATTCATGGTGTAAGTGTGCCGTCCGTTCGGCCGGAGTTGGCGCGCCGGGCTCGCTGCCGCGGTGTCCGGCCCCGTACGCTCGTCGCGTCCCAGGCAGGCGATGACGGAGGGGGTCCGGGCCATCCTCCAGTTCCGCATTCTCGGGCCGCTCGAGGTCGACAGCGCCGCCGGGCCGGTCGACACCGGCACCCCGAAGCAGCGCGCCGTGCTGGCCATGCTCGCCACCCAGCCCGGCCGGATCGTCTCCGTGCAGCGGCTCATCGACGAGCTGTGGGCCGACGAGCCGCCGGAGCGGGCGATCGCGTCGCTGCAGGCCTACGTCTCCCGCCTGCGCCGAGCGCTGGAGCCCGGCCGCACCGCCCGGGACCGCTCGGCGGTGCTGGTCAGCCGGGCGCCCGGCTACGTGCTGCAGGTCCCGCCCGAGTCCGTCGACGCCGCCCGGTTCGCCGCCGCCGTCGAGCAGGGCGGTGACCCCGCCGTCGTGGTGAAGACGCTGACCGGGGCGCTGGAGCTGTGGCGGGGCGACCCGCTGCCGGAGCTCGGCGAGTCGTCGCTGGCCCGGGCCGAGCGGGGCCGGCTGCAGGAGCTGCGGCTGACCGCGATCGAACGGCACTCGGAGGCCCTGCTCGCGCTCGGCCGCGCGCCCGAGGTGGTGTACCGCACCGAGACCGCCCTCGCCGAGGCCCCCTACCGCGAACGGCTCTGGGGCCAGCTCATGCTCGCGCTGTACCGCAGCGGGCGGCAGGCCGACGCGATGGCCGCCTTCACCCGGGCGCGCCATGGGCTGGCCGAGGAGCTGGGCATCGAGCCGGGCCCGGCCCTGCAGCAGCTCGCGCAGGAGATCCTGCGCCAGGCCCCGAACCTGGACTCCCCGGCTCCGGCGCCGATCGCGCCCACCGAGGCTGTTCCGGCTCCCGTTCCCGACATTCCCGACCCGCGCGGCGGGCCGCAGAGCAGCTCCGACGAGCTCGTCGGGCGCGACGCCGAGCTGCGCACCGTCGACCGGCTCCTCGCCGAGGCCGCCGCGGGTCACGGCCGGCTCCTGCTCGTCTCCGGCAGCCCCGGCATCGGCAAGTCGGCCCTGCTGCGCGAGCTCGCCGCCCGCGCACCGGGACTCGTCGGCTCCGGCACCGGCGTCGACGGCGAGGCGCCGCCGGTGTTCGTGCCCTGGGCCCAGATCCTGCGCGGCATCGCGTCCGGCCGGCGCGCGGCGACGGCCCTGGCCGAGGCCTTCGCGCCCTACGGCAACCTCCCCGCCGTCCTCGACCCGACCCTCGGCGACGTGCTGCCCATGCCCGCCGCCGAGCGGATCGCCGACCCGGAGATGGCGCGCTCCCGGCTGCTGCAGGGCATCGTCGACGGCCTCGGCCGGCTCGCCGGGTCCGGGCCGCTCGTCATCGTGCTCGACGACGCGCACTGGCTCGACGCGCCCTCGACCGTGCTGCTCACCATGTTCGCCAAGGCGCTGCGCGGGGCCAAGGTGCTGCTCGCCGTCGGGTACCGCGAGGCCGAGCTCGCCCCCGGCGCGCCCCTCGCCGGCGTGCTCGCCGAGCTCGTCGCCGACCCGGCCGCGGTCCGGATGCCGCTGGACGGCCTCGGCCCGGACGGCATCGCCGCGCTCGCGCGCTCGGTCACCGGCGGCGAGGTGCCCGCCGAGACGGTGGCGATGCTGGCCGACCGCACCGGCGGCAACCCGTTCTTCGTCGTCGAGCTGCTGCGCGTGCTCGTCGCCGAGCACACCCTGTCGCCCGAGCACGTGCCGGTCCGGGTCCAGGAGGTGGTCCGCCGCCGCCTCGCCAAGCTCCCCGGGCAGGTCAACGCGGTGCTCGCGGTCGCCGCCGTGCTCGGGCGCGAGGTGGCCGTGCCGGTGCTGCGCGACGTCGTGCAGATCGACGAGCTGGCGCTGTTCGACACCCTCGACACGGCCGTGGTCGCCGGGCTGCTGACCGCCACCGACGACCCCGGCCTGCTGCGCTTCTCCCACGATCTCGTGCGCCAGACCGCGTACCAGGACCAGGGCCCGCTGCGCCGCGCCCGGCTGCACGCGCGGGCCGCCCAGGCGCTGCGCGACACCGGGCTCGGCACCGCCGCCCAGCTCGCCGGGCACCTGCGGGCCGCGCTGCCGGTGCTCTCGCCCTTCGACGTGGTGCCGGCCCTGGCCTCCGCCGCCCGCGAGGCCTACGAGCGCACCGCCCACGAGCAGGCCGACGAGCTGCTCGCCGAGGGCCTGGAGCTGCTGCACCGGGTCCCCGCGGGCGAGCGCCGCGACGTCGCCGAGCTCGACCTGCGCATCCGGCTCGCGTACATGCGCCAGGCCAGCGACGGCTACCTGGCGCCGCTCGCCGCCGAGCAGTACGCCGCGATGGAGCCGCTGCTGCTGCGCCTGCGCGGCCGGCCGGTGCTCGACGTGCTGCCGGCGCTGTGGGGGTACGCCTCCTTCCACACCGCCGCCGGGGACGTGGGGCGGGCCGTGTCGGTCGCCCGCGCCCCCGCGCACGGCCCCGGCGACCCGTGGGCCGCGGTCGTCGCCGAGGTCCACGAGGGCCACGCCGCGCTCACCGTGCCGGACCTGCCGAAGGCGCACGGGCACTTCGAGACCGCGCTCGCCGCGCTGCCCGGCGGGGAGCTGCCGGTGTTCCCGATCGTGAACTGGGACCCGGTGATCGGCGCCCTCGCCCCGGCCGCGATCGCGTGCGGGCTGCTCGGCGACGACGCCTCGGCCCAGGCCCACCTGCGGGCCGCCCGGGCGCGGGCGGGGCGGGTCGGCGAGCTGTTCCTGGACATGTACGTCGCGCACTTCACCGCGGTCGTGGCCGCCGACCGCGACGATCCCGGGGCCGCCGCGGCCGCCGCCCGCGACACCCTCGGGCTGGCGGAGCGGGGCGGGCACCGGGAGTACCGAAGCCTCGCCGCGCTCGTGCTGGGCTGGGCGGAGGTGCGCACCGGCGACCCGGCCGGGCTCGCGCGCATGGCCGCCGCACGCGCGGACCTCGGCGACGCGATGCGCCGCTTCGGGCGCCTCGAGGGCCTCTACGCCGACGCGCTGCTCGCCCTCGACCGGCGCGACGAGGCCGCCGCGGTCGCGTCCGCCGCGCTGGAGGCCGGCCTGCCGGGCCAGAGCGCCTTCGCCGAGCCGGACCTGCTGCGCCTGCGCTCCCTGGCGACCGGCGACCCGTCATGGGCCGCCGAGGCGGTGCGGCGGGCCGGGGAGCTGCACCACGCGCACGCGCTGGCCCGCGCTCAGCTCAGCGTGCGCTCGTAGCAGACGGAGAGCTCGGAGCCCTCGTACGCGCCGAAGAGCGGGATCTGGCGGTACCCCTCCCGCTCGTAGAACCGCCGCGCGTCGGGCTGCTCGGTGCCGGTCTCCAGGCGCAGCAGCGGCCAGCCCCGGGCGGCCGCGCGCTCCTCCAGCGCGCGCAGCAGCGCCGTGGCGACGCCGGTGCCGCGCGCGTGCGGGGTGACGTACATCCGCTTGATCTCGGCGCTGTGCTCGTCGAGCCGCCGCAGCGCGCCGCAGCCCACGGGCTCCCGGTCGTCCAGCGCGACGAGGAAGACGTCGACGTCGCCCGCGCTCGGGGCCTCGCCGGGTTCGTGGTCCTCGCCGCCGTAGCGCTCGTCGAGCTCCGCCACCTGCGCGGCACGGAGCCGGACGCCGGCCGGGTCATCCCACGGTCGCTCCTCGATGATCACGGGTGGAGCATAATCTCCACCCCCGGCTCCACCCGTGGGTGGCGGCTTTCGGGGACGGCGATCAATACCGTTCTCGCCATGAACACGACCACGCTGCTCATCGCCGCCGCCGTCATCGTCCTGCTCCTGGTCCGCCGCTTCATCGGGGAGCCGCTCGAGGCCCGCCGGCTGATCCTCCCGCCGGTGCTGCTGATCATCCTCGGCGGGTACAGCCTCGCGCAGATCGACTTCGCGACCGCGGCCCAGCACCCGGTCCTCGACGGCGCGGTGCTCGGCCTCGGCGCGCTGGTCGCGGTCGCGGGCGGGATCGTGCGCGGCCTCACCGTGAAGGTCTTCGTGCAGCAGGGACACGTGTGGTACCGCTACACGCTCGTCACCATCGCGGTGTGGCTCGGCCTCGTGGTGCTGCGGCTCGGGCAGACGTTCGCCGGCCGCGCGCTCGGCGCCGACCAGGCGGTGCTGAGCGCCGGGCTGCTGCTCGTGCTCGGCCTGAGCTTCCTCGGCGAGGCCGCGATCGTCGGCCGGCGCGCGATCGCCACCGGCGCCCCGTTCGCCCCGAAGGGCTCCCGGCGCGTCGCCCGCAACGGCGGCATCATCGGCGGGAACTGAGCGTGACGGCGATGGCGCAGACTGGTGCGGTGCTCGAGTTCGTGACCGAACGCCGCATCGCGCGGTACCGCCAACTGCGCTCGCTGATCATCCTGCTCATCGTGACCGTCGCCATGATGCAGGACGACCCCCGGCCCGGGCTCTCCGGCCGGGGCCTCGCCCTGTCGGCCGGCATCGCGATCGGGGCGGCGGCGTGGATCGCGATGACACTGCGCCTCGGGGGCCCGCGCCTGCAGCCGTACGCCATCGTCGTGTGCATGGCCGCGGGCGTCGAGCTGACCCTGACCCGTCCCGGCGGCTACGGCGCCGTGTTCTCCCTGGCCGCCGTGACGATCGCGTGCGCGTCGCTGCCGCTGGCCCGCGCCGCCGTGCTGACCGGCATCGGCGCCGTGCTGCTGGCCGCCGCCCACGCGATCGCCGGCTCCCCGCTCGAGTCGATCGTCATCTGGGCCGGCGCGATGCTGCTGCTGCTCCTGCTGGGCACGATCCGCCGCGAGCGCGAGGCCCGCGCGGCGCAGAACGAGCTGCTGGCCGACGAGCAGGCGAAGGCGGTCGCCCTGGCCGAGCGCGCCCGGCTGGCCCGCGAGATCCACGACGTGCTGGCGCACTCGCTCTCGGCCCTGTCCCTGCAGCTGGAGACGGCGGCCGCCCTGCTGGAGCGGGACCGCGCGGCGGAGGCCGCGGTGATCGTCGACCGCGCGGGCCGCCTGGCGCGCGACGGCCTGACGGAGACCCGGCGCGCGGTGAGCGCGCTGCGCGGCGACCCGGTCCCGCTGCCGGAGCTGCTGCGGGAACTCACCGCCGAGTCCGGCTTCGCGCTGGTCGGCGAGGCCCGGGAGCTGAGCGCGGAGACGGGGCTGGCGTTGTACCGCAGCGCCCAGGAGGCCCTCACGAACGTCCGCAAACACGCGCCGGGCAGCTCCGTGCAGGTGCGGCTGGAGTACCGCCCGTCCGACGTCCGGCTCACCGTGCGCAACCACGGCCCCGCGGGCCCACCGGCGACGGGCCTGTCGCCGGGCTACGGCCTGACGGGCCTGCGCGAGCGCGCCGAGCTGGCGGGCGGCACCTTCGAGGCCGGGCCGTCCGGCGACGGCTGGCTGGTGGATGTGAGGATGCCCGGATGAGCATCCGCGTTGTCGTGGCCGACGATCAGACGGCCGTCCGGGAGGGCCTGGCCCTGATGCTGAGCCTCCTGGACGACGTGGAGGTCGTCGGCGAGGCCGCGGACGGCGAGGCGGCCCTGGACCTGGTGGCCGAGCACGGCCCCGACGTCGTACTGATGGATCTGCGCATGCCCCGGATGGACGGCGTGTCGGCGACGGGCCAGATCCGTGCCCGGTTCCCGCAGACGCGCGTGGTGGTCCTGACGACGTTCGCCGACGACGACCACATCCTGTCGGCCCTGCAGGCGGGCGCCCTGGGCTACCTGACGAAGGACGCCGGCCGGGTCCAGATCGCGCAGGCGGTCCGCGCGGCGGCTGCGGGCCAGTCGGTGCTGGATCCCCAGGTCCAGCAGCGCCTTCTGGCCGCGGCCGTGCAGGGCTCGCCGGCCCCCGCTCCCGCCGACGACGGTCTGACGGCCCGCGAGCGCGAGGTCCTGAGCCTGATCGCGACCGGCCTGTCGAACCGGGAGATCGCCGAACGCCTGTACGTGACGGAGGTGACCGTGAAGTCGCACATCAACCGCCTGTTCGCCAAGATCGGCGTCCGCGACCGGGCCCAGGCGGTCCGCTACGCTTACGAGCGCGGCTTGGCCTCGTAGCGTCACAGCGCGTGACTGCCTCATGATCCAATTTTTTCGGGTCGGGTAAAATAGGGTTTGAAAGAGGAGCCGCGCCCGCCCGCCTCTCCTGTGTTTCTCCTGTCTTTCTCCTGTCCGCGTTTCCGGCGAGGTGGAGTTGCGACGCTTGCTCATCCAGCGTGTCGTGATCGAGGGCCGTCCCGTTGCGCTGGTTGGCGCGGTGGCGTGCCAAGGGCGACGCCAGGCTCGCTGACCGGCCGAGCGTCGCGCGCCGACTGGGTTGCCCGGCACGACCGGCTCGGAGCTGGACGCACGCGTGTGCGCGTTGCGCACCCGGCTCAAACGTGGCCCGCGGCTGCTAGGCATGCCCGCCTCGACGGTCCACGCCGTGCCGGCCCGCCGCGGCCTGCACCGCCCGGCCAGGCTGACCCGGCCCAACGCCAGCCCGTCCGCCGCCGCGAGCGCGACCGGCCCGGCGAACTCCTCCACGTCGATGTCAAGACAGCCTACGATGCGTCGTGCACATCCCGGGATATCTGGAGGGAGTCCAGCCGCCGCTGAGGACCTCGCCGCTGGTCGACGCCACGAGTTTGATCGACGGCGAGCTATTCCGGCCGGCGTTTCTCCTGTGGGTGGGCATGGCCCGCTCGGCACCCGAAGCGCCCGGACGAGTGGCCGGTGTTCACCGTGCCGATCGGCGGCGGGACCATGCACCTGGTCGTGTGCAACCTGCCGGACGACGCCGAGGTGCATGCCACGGTAGAAGGTGGCCATTGCTGCCGCAGGAGCCGACGTACCTGCTGACGGCGCTGCCGGCCGTCGCGGATGGCACAGGCACTGCGCGCGGTCGGCGCCACGGGCCTGATTGAGGAGCTGGCCGAAGATCTCCTGCGACACCGCGCGTGCGTAAACCCG
This sequence comes from Dactylosporangium sp. NPDC000244, assembly GCF_040300725.1. Taxonomy (NCBI): domain Bacteria; kingdom Bacillati; phylum Actinomycetota; class Actinomycetes; order Micromonosporales; family Micromonosporaceae; genus Dactylosporangium; species Dactylosporangium sp. NPDC000244. Next base: position 102,046 of record NZ_JBEPEH010000041.1, on the reverse strand, counting down.
TCACCGCCGGCGGCAGATCAGGCCTTCGCGACCAGCCGCTCGAGCGCGGCGCCGGCCGGTCCGCCCCCGGCGAACCGGAAGCCCGTCCCCGCCCACAGGTTGACCCGCTCGGCGTCCCCGGCCTGCGCGGCGGCCCGCCGCAGCGGGGTCGTGAGGTAATGGACAGCGGGATACCCCGACGGCGCCGACTCGTGGTGCCGCTCGACGAACCCGTTGCGCAACGCCCTCGCCGGCCGCCCACTGAACGCCCGCGTGAGCACAGTGTCCACAGTGGACCACATCCCGATCCCGACGAGCCCGCCGTCCTCCGGCTCGGGGGCGGCGGTCAGCACGGACTCGTCGCCCGCCGCGGCCAGCCCGGCGCGCTCCGCCGCCTCGGCCAGGGCCGCCTTGTGCACCGCCGAGGCGCCGCTCTCGTCCGTGCGCAGCAGCGCGGTGCCCACCATCACGGCCTCCGCGCCCGCCTCCAGCGCCGCCGTCACGTCGTCCGCCGTGCCCACCCCGCCCGCCGCGATCACCGGCAGGCCGGCCACGCCGAGCACCGCGCGGACCAGGTCCGGCAGCGGCACGTCGCGCGGGAGCACCGCCGGCGTGAAGGTGCCCGAGTGCGCGCCGGCGTCCGAGGACTGCACGATCAGGCCGTCGACGCCCAACTCGGCGGCGGCGCGGGCCTCCATCGTGGACGTCACGGTCTGCAGGACCACGGTGCCGGCCCGGCGCAGGGCGACCACCGTCGCGGGCTCGGGCAGCGCGAACGTGAAGGAGACCACGGGCACCGGGCGGGCCAGCAGCAGGTCGATCTTGGCCGACCAGTCGTCGTCGTGCTCGACGATCGCCGCGTCGGCCAGGTTCAGGCCGTAGGCGTCCGCCTCCGGCTGCAGGCTCCTGGCATATGCCCGGAATTCGGACGGATCCACCGGAACCGGGTTGGGGGCGAAGACGTTCACGCCGAAGCGGCCCTCCACCCGGTCCAGCTGGGCGGCCAGGTCGGCCGCCGTCCGGTAGCCCGCGGCCAGGAAGCCCAGGGAGCCGGCACGGGCGGCCGCCGTCACCAGATCCGGGGTCGTCGGGCCACCGGCCATGGGAGCGGCCAGCACGGGAAGGGACACACCGAGCAGGGACGTCATGTACCGATCATCCCTCACGGCGCGCGATCAGCCCTGGTTCAGCGCGTCCTGGACCGATGTCTCGCGCCTGCCCAGGAAGACCGGGTCGCGGCCGGACAGGACGTCCCACGCGGCCTTGTCCGCCGCGCCGTACTCGCGCACCGAAGCCTGCGTCCACGGCACCCGGAACCGCCGCATCGTCGTGTCGCCCACGCCCGAGGCGTCGACGCCCAGGTGGCGGCACAGGGCGATCGCGCGCTCCAGGTGGAACGCCTGCGTGACGATGATCATCTTGTCGACGCCGAAGACTCGCCTGGCCCGTGCGCAGGAGTCGTACGTGTCGAAGCCCGCGTGATCCTCGATGATCCGCCCCGCGGGGACGCCGTGGGCGTTGAGCCACAGCCACATGTTGCCCGGCTCGTCGTAGCCCCAGTCCATGTGGTCGCCGGAGACCAGGATCGCCTGGACCTTGCCGGCCGCGTACAGCTGCCGGGCCAGCTCCAGCCGCGCCTCCAGGAACGGCGACGGCGACCCGTCGTCGTACACCTGCGCCCCCAGCACCATGACCACGGGCGCCGGCGGCACCGAGGCGACGTCGAAGACGTGCCCCCACGCCTGGAGCCGCAGCCACATGCCGCTCTCGGCCGTGATGAGGCCACCGGCGATCGCCGCCGCGGCCCCCAGCCGCACCGCCCGGTGAAGCCAGGCCCGCCACTTCACGCGCATCGGCAGATTCTCGGTCCCGACGCGTCAAGCCGACATGAAGTGGGCATCCGCCCGCTCCATCGCGGCGGCCAGCTCGGCCTCGGTGATGAGCTCCTCGTGCGTGCCGGGGGCGCCGCATGCGAAGGCGCCCGAGACCGCGCCGGCCAGCGCGCACTCCGGCAGGGGCCGGCCGTGCAGCCAGCGGCTCATGAAGGCGGTGCTGTAGGCGTCGCCGGCGCCGTTGGAGTCGACGACCGGGCGCTCCGGGCGGGCCACCGGGAAGCGCAGGACGGACGGCCCCGACCACTCGGCGAGCACCCGGGAGCCCGACTCACCCTCGGTGGCGACCACGACCGAGGCCCGGCCCTCCGCGAGGATGCGGCGCATGACGTCGTCGATCCGGTCCGGTACCGCGGCCGAGGAGAGGAACACCAGATCCGCCTCGCTCGCCATCGGCCACGCCCAGTCCGCCTCGCCGTCCCAGGCGTGGATGTCCGTCGAGGTCGAGATGCCGAGCTCGCGGGCGGCGGCCCAGACGGCGGGCGTGCGCTGGGTGGCCACGTGCACGTGCGCGGCGCGCTCGACGAGCGGCAGGTAGAAATCCTCCGGGAAGAGGTACCCGTCCGGGTGACGCCCGTCGAAGAACGAGAACCGGCGACCGGCCGCGTCGACGAGGTTCACGCTGCGCGGGGTGCCGTTCGGGGCCGTGACCGACACGAAGTCGAGGCCCGCGGCGGCGTAGCGGGCCCGGATGAGGGCACCCTGCTCGTCGTCGCCGAGCAGGTCGGCGAAGCGCGTGCGCAGCCCCAGCGCGTGGAATCCGAGCGCGACGCCGTTGCCCGAATGGGCGACATAGTCGCGGATCGGCGGCACCGGCAGGTTGTCGCTGGCGGGGAGGGCGAGCTCGGGCACGCGGACGATCGTGTCCACCCCGGCTCCCCCGAGCACCAGCACGTCGAAGTCCACCACCGGGGCAGCATAGACGGCGGGAATGGACATCGAGGGGCATGATAGGGGCATGGCCGGCGCGGGGGACGACGGGAACGGCCGGGAGTCGGCGCGGCCGCTGGTGTCGATCCTCGTCGCGCTGTTCACCGGCGCGGGCATCGCGCTGCAGCAGCTGTCGACGGGGCAGCCGGCGTCGTTCGCGCGCTGGGCGATGCTCATCGGCGGCTCGATCATCGGCGGCCTCGGCGGCCTGTTCGCCGCGGGCCTGTTCGAGTCGTTGCTGCACTGGTCCGGCGACGTCCTGCAGAAGCTGCGCACGCTGCTGCGGCCGCGGGTGCTCGCCTTCGTCGGCGGGCTGTGCCTCACCGCGCTGGCGGCCGGCTACGTCGTGCCGCCCGCGATCGACTTCACGCAGCGCTGGTGGCGCGGGTGCGAGCGGCCCGCCGCGGTGCGGGTGCTGACCTCGCCGGAGCAGCTGGATGCCGTACGCGGGCTCGCCGACGCCTACGAGTCGGCCACGGCCGCGGCGAACCACGGGTGCCCGACCGCCGAGCTGTACGTGTACGCGGCCCGCCCCGACGACGCCCGCGAGGCCGTCGGCAGCGGCTGGAGCAACGACGCGCTGCGGCAGATCGGCCCGCGGCCCGACGTGTGGCTGCCCGACTCCACCGCCGACGTCGACGCGGCCCGGGACGCGGCCGCGCGCTTCGCGGTGCCGGTGCCGATCGCCGAGCAGCGGGTCATCGCCGCCTCCCCGGTGGTGCTCGGCGTGCCCGTGGCCGCGCTGCCCGACGACCTCGCCCAGCGGCGCGAGGAGCTGAGCTGGAAGCAGCTGTGGGCCGAGGTCGAGCGGCGCGGCTGGGACGTGCTGCGGCCCGACCCGGGGGTCTCGGGCGCGGGGGCGCTGGCCACGACGGTGCTGTACGACAGGACGCACGCCGACGCCCCGGCCGCCCGCGCGATCGAGCAGCGCATCGAGCGCTCCCTGGACGCGGGCGGCTTCCCGCTCGGCGACAGCACCGAGCTGCTGTGCCGCAAGCGCGCCGGCGACCCGCACAAGGCCGCGGTCCTCACCACCGAGCAGGCGCTGGTCCGGTTCAACCAGGGCCTCGGCTGCGGCCTCGACGAGGGGCCGCCCGACGCCGAGCAGACCCTCGTGGCCTTCTACCCCGGCGACACGGTCGGCGCCGACCACCCGATCGTGCGCCTCGGCTGGGACACCACCGCGGCCCCGGCCACGGCCGCGGTCAAGGACCTCGAGGGCTGGCTGGGCCGCGACGAGGGCAAGCGGGCCCTGGTCCGCGCGGCGCTGCGGCCGCCGCCCCTGTTCGACGTCGCCGATCCGCTCACGGAACGCTTCGGCGCGCACGCCGGGGTCGTCTTCGAGCGCCGCCCGCCGTCACCCGACACCGTCCGGACGACGCGGCAACGGTACTCCCAGGCAAGGCGCCCCGGCCGCATCCTGCTCGCCCTGGACGTCTCGGGTTCGATGCAGACCCTGGCCGACGGCCGCCGGACGCGCTTCCAGGTGGCCTCGGCCGGCGTCGGGCGCGCCCTGGAGCTGATGAGCGGCCGCGACGAGTTCGGGCTGCGGGTGTTCCCGGCCGACGGGCGGGGCAGCGGCGCCCGCGACATCGTGCCGCTGGGCCGGGCCGACGTCGCGGTCTCGGGTGTACCGCGGGCCAAGGCCGCCGTCGACGGCCTTGGCCAGGTCCGGCCGGCGGGCGGCACCCCGCTGCTGCAGACGATCGGGGACGGCGTGGACACCGCGGCGAAGGGCCTCGACGAGCAGATCGCGGGCCTGGTCGTGCTGACCGACGGCAACGACACCAGCGGCCTGGACCCGGGCAGCGTGGACGCCGTCGTGCGCGGCAAGGGCGTGCGTGTGTTCGTGATCGCGATCGGCGAGGCGAGCTGCGGCGCGTTCGGCCTGAAGGACATCACCGCACACTCCGGCGGCGCCTGCTACGACGCCGCGACCGGCTCGATCGGCGACATCCTGCGGGACCTGTTCGGCCTGCTCTGGGGAGGCGAGCCTGCCAATGGCGGCTGAAGAATCCACAGTGGACACCAAGCGGAAGCCCTTCAAGAAGCCGGAGTGGCTCACGTGGCCGAAGCGGCGGCCCCGGGCCGAGCTCGTCGCGCTCGGCGTGGCCGCGGGGGTCGTGGTCACGCTGCTCGTGAACGCGTTCGTCGTGCCGTGGTTCGGCGACGACGGCGCGGCCGAGGACGGGGAGCTCGTCCTCCTCAGCGGGCGCGACGACGGGTACGGCAACCAGCGCCAGGCCCTCGTCGACCAGTGGAACGCGCTGCACCCGCGCAACCCGGCCCGCATCGAGGAGCTCGCCGCGGTCGCCGACGCCCAGCGCAGCGAGATGGTCGCCCGGGCGCAGGGCGGCGGCCGGGGCGACGCCGACATCTACGACCTCGACGTGACCTGGACGGCGGAGTTCGCCTCGCAGGGGTACATCCGCGAGCTCGGCGCGGACACGACCGGCTTCCTGCCGGCCCCGCTGGCGACGTGCCGCTACGACGGGAAGCTGTGGGCGCTGCCGTTCAACACCGACGCCGGGCTGCTGTACTACCGCGACGACTACGTGGGCACCCCGCCGACGAGCTGGCCCCAGCTGGTCGCCGCGGCCCAGTCGGTGCTCACCGGCTTCGGCGCGCTGTCCGCCGACGCCTCGCGCCCGGGCGCCGGCTACGCCGGCCAGCTCGCCGACTACGAGGGGCTGACGGTCAACGCGCTGGAGGCGATCTGGGGCGCGGGCGGCGACGTGGTGGACGGCGACGGCACCGTCGTCATCGACTCCAAGGAGGCGCAGGACGGGCTGACCCGGCTCGCGTCCGGGCTGAGCAGGTCCTCGCCGCAGGTGATCCTGCCCGAGTCGGCGACCTTCGACGAGCAGGCCGCGACCCAGGCCTTCGCCGAGGGCAAGGTGCTGTTCATGCGCAACTGGCCGGTCGCGCACCGGACCCTGGACCCGCCGGCGGACCTGGCCGCCGCGCCCGGCCCGTCCTCGTCGCCGGGGGCGGCCCCGCCGGCCCCGCCCGCGCCCGACACCCGCCCGGCCCTGGCGTTCGGGGTGACCCGGCTGCCCGGGCCGAGCGCGCTGGGCGGGCAGAACCTCGCGGTCTCGGCCCACAGCCGCCGCCCGAACGCGGCCCGGCAGCTCATCGAGTTCCTCACCAGCGAGCGCAGCCAGCAGATCCTGTTCGAGCGGGGCGGGTTCGCGGCCACCCGCGAGATCGTGTACCGCGACGCACAGGTGGTGCGGCGCTACCGGTACGCCCCGACGCTGCTCGAGGCGATCCGCTCGGCCCGCACCCGCCCGGTGACCCCGCACTACGCGCAGTTCTCGGAGACGTTCCGGGCGATCGTCCGCGAGGCGCTCGCCGACGGCGGCCGGCTCCCCGCCGACGCGAAGCCGAGGCTGGAGGCGGCGCTGAAGGGCTACAAGCGCTGAGTGTCGGCGTCGGTACCGGCGACGACCCCGGCGATCGCCCACAGGCTCTCGGTGCCGGGCACGAAGTAGCCGTCGTGCCCGTCCACGCCGCCGACCGGGATCGCGGTGGCGCCGAAGCCGGCCTCGTAGGGGTGCGCGCCGTGCCCGGCCCCGGCGATCCGCACGCCCGGGATGCGGCGGGTCCAGTCGTTCGCGGCGGTCCCGGCCCACACGTGCGCGGCGGTGTGCAGGTCCGCGGCCCGGGTGACGCCCAGGCCGGGGCTGCCCAGCGCGACGATGTCGGTGACCCGGTGGTCGAGCCCGTGCGCGGCCAGCCCGGCGACGGTCGAGCCGTAGCTGTGCCCGACGACGACGATGCGCTCCCCCGGCAGCCGGCTCACGAACTCGCGCAGCGCCGCGGCGCCGGCCGAGGCCAGGTCCTCGCGGGCCGCGTCGAGGCCGACGCCGTGCGGCGGGTGGTAGCCGAGCCAGGCCACGACGGCGACCCGGGATTCGCCGCGGGCCGCGATCGCGTCGAGGAGCTGCCGCGCCTGCCAGGCGGGGGCCCGGCGCTGGACGCCGCCGAGCCCGCGGTCGAAGTTCGCCGCGGTCGTGTCCACGCCGGGGACGAGGACCACGACGGTGCGGGCCGTGCTCAGCTCGCCCACGATCTCCAGGGCGCGCCCGTCGGCGAGCCGGACGCTGGACAGCGGCAGCGGCGCCGGGGTGGCGGGGGCGTGGGTGGGGCCGAGGACGGTGAGGGCGGCGGCGAGGACGGGGAGCAGCAGCAGCGTTCTCATGCCGCAGAAGCTAGGAATCAGGCGTACCCCGGATCGTCATACCGGGGAGCGGTCATGCGGCTCCCTCCGGAGTACTGCCGAAACCTCAGGGGTACTGAAGAACGCCATCGGGTCGTGGGTGCCGTTGTGCACGGGCGCCGCGAGCCGCAGGCGCCGCTTCACGCCGGCGAGGTGGTCGTGCAGGTCGGGGTCGCCGTGCCGGGACGCGGTGAGGTGCCCGATCCCCCGCTCCCGCAGCCAGCGCAGCAGCACGGCGCCCTCGCTGTTCGGCCACGGGCGGCGGCCGTGGTAGACGTCGTGCACGGCCACGGCGACGCCGGGCTTGAGGCGCTCGAAGATCCCGGCGGTGTACCAGCGGGCGAACCCGGCCGTGTGCAGGGCGTCGACGAACACGAAGCCGGGATCGCCGGGCAGCTCGGCGGCGCGGACGTCGCCGCGCACGAACCGCCAGCGGGTGCGGGTCAGCTCGTCGGGCAGGCTGCGGCGGGCGTGGTCGACCCGGTCGTAGGTGTGCAGCACGCCGCCGCCGTTGTCGCGCAGGGCGCGCAGCAGCCAGGAGGTCGACCAGCCGTGGTACGAGCCGATCTCGACCACGGTGTGCGGGCGCAGCGCGCGGACGGTGAGGTAGCTGATCTCGGCCTCGATGTCGTCCAGCTTCGGGCGCATCGGGCCCTGCGCCAGCAGTTCCCGCTGCTCCTCGCGCGCGGCGCGCAGGGCGTCGGCGTGCTCGCGGTACCAGGCGATGATGGTCTCGACGGAGTACATGCCGCGCAAGGTAGGGCCGCGGGACCGGCCCGGTCGTCCCTCCGCGGAGCCACGCGGAGGGGCTACCGGGGTACTACTCCCCCGCGGTGACGACCCCGGACTCGTAGGCGAAGACGACCGCCTGGGCCCGGTCGCGCAGGTCGAGCTTCTGCAGCACGCGGCTCACGTGGGTCTTCACGGTCTGCTCGGCGACGACGAGGGTCTCGGCGATCTCGGCGTTGGACTGGCCGCGGGCGATCAGGCGCAGCACCTCGACCTCGCGCGGGGTGAGCTCGCGCAGCCTGGCCGGGGTGTGGCTGACGGCCCTCGGGCGGGCCGCGAACTCCTCGATGAGCTTGCGGGTCACCGAGGGCGCGAGCAGGCCGTCGCCGGCCGCGACGACCCGGACCGCGTTGACGAGCTCGGCGGCGGGGGCGTCCTTGAGCAGGAAGCCGGACGCGCCGGCGCGCAGCGCCTCGAACACGTAGTCGTCGAGGTCGAACGTGGTGAGCATGAGCACCCGGGGCCGGTGCAGGCCGGGGCCGACGTCGAGGATGCGGCGGGTGGCCTGCAGGCCGTCGAGGACCGGCATGCGGATGTCCATGAGCACCACGTCGGGCGCCCGCTCGCGGGCCAGGGTCACGCCCTGCTCGCCGTCGGGGGCGTCGCCGACGACGGTGAAGTCGGGCTGGGCGGCCAGCAGCGCGGCGAAGCCCTGGCGGACCATCGCCTGGTCGTCGACGATGAGGATCTTGATCATGCGTCTCCCAGGGGCAGCGTGGCGACGACCTCGTAGCCTCCGTCGGCGGCCGGGCCGGCGCGCAGGGTCCCGCCGATGGCGGCGGCGCGTTCCTGCATGCCGATCAGCCCGTGGCCGCCCTTGCCCTCCGGGGCCGGCGGGGCGCCGGTGGGCTCGTTGCGCACGAAGACCCGCAGCTCGGCCTTGTCGCGGAAGATGACGATGGCGACGGGGGCGCCGGCCGCGTGGCGGCGGGCGTTGGACAGCGCCTCCTGCACGATGCGGTAGGCGGCCAGCCCGACGCCGGGCGGGACCTCGATGCCGGGGGCGGGCGAGTACTCGACCTGGACCCCGGCCGCGCGGGCCTCCCGGACCAGGCCGCCGAGCTCGTCCAGGGTCGGCTGGGGCTCGGTGAGCGGGACGGAGTCGTCGCGCAGCACGCCGAGCAGGCGCCGCATCTCGGTGAGGGCCTCTCGCGAGGTACCGGCGATGGCTTGCAGCTCCTCGGCCACGGCCGGGGGCACGCCCTCGATGCGGTAGACCGCGGTCTCGGCCCGCACCGCGATGAGCGACATGTGGTGCGCGACGATGTCGTGCATCTCGCGGGCGATCCGGTTGCGCTCCTCGGCGACGGTCGAGCGGGTCTGGGCGATCTCCGTGCGCTCGGCCTCGGCGGCGAGCTCGCGCTGGACCTCGCGGCGGCGGCGGATCTGGTCGCCGACGACGAGCAGGGCGAGCACGAGCAGCAGCAGGCCGGCGACGTTGGCGGGCTGGACGTAGCCGAGCACGAGCAGCCAGGCGCTGACGCCGACCCAGATGACGATGTTGCGGGAGTGCCGGATCGCGACGACGGTGAGGATGAGCGGGAAGCTCAGGATCTGCACCGGCTGGAAGGGCCACGGGGTGCCCTGGTCGATGTGCAGGCTCAGGCTGGTGTAGATCGCCGAGACGAACGCGATGCGCCAGGCCAGCAGCGGGCGGGTGGCGACCAGCGCGATCGGGGCGCCGATGAGCGCCGAGCAGAGGATGATCTGGCCCCAGTGGGCGTTGCCCTCGCGGCGGACGTTGCCCAGGTAGTACTCGTAGGCGAGCAGGCCCGCGAGCAGCCCGGCGATGACGCCGATCAGCGGCAGTGCCCGGCCGAGCCGGGTTCTGGGGTGGACCGCGGGATCCCGGGCGGCGATGAGCCCCCACAGGCCGCGCGCGATCCACCCCACGGTCGTCATGCTATGCCAGCTGCGGTACCACCTCGTCAAGGGCCTGGTCGATCGTCTTCACCGTGATCGCCTTCTGCTGGATCAGCAGCAGCTCCTTGTCGAGGTTGGCGGGCGTGACGGCGTAGGTCGGGTCCTCGGCGGTCGCGCTCACCTCGTGGTACACCAGGACCAGCCACGACTTGTCCCGGATCGCCTGGTCGATCCACTGGCCGACCTGGGCCGGGGTCGTGGTGTCCAGGATGTTCTGCACCTTGATGTTGTAGACGTCGGTGCTGTCCTTGGTGTTGTACCCCTCGTCGGTGGAGCGGTGCGAGCGGTAGTACTTCTTGGCCGTGCTGAGCACCGTGGCGTTGTACTCGCCGTACGGGGTCGCGAAGTTCTTGGCCACCCCGGCGCCGTACCACGAGCGCAGGTCCGCCTGGCTGTTCTTGAGCTCGGCGTCCACCTGCGCGGCCGTGAGCGTCGGCAGGTGCGGGTGGGTCACGGTGTGCGAGGCGATCTCGATCCCGTGGTTGGCCAGGTCGCCCATCTGCGCCTTGGTCATGTAGTCCGGGTAGTCGATGGTGCTCGTGAGCAGGTAGTACGTGGCCGGCATGTGGTACTTGTCCAGCAGCGGCACGCCGGCGGTGTACTGCGACTTCCAGCCGTCGTCGAACGTGAGGCTGACGAGCGCCCGACTGAGCTGCGCCGGGGTGTACTCCCCGAGGCTGAAGTCGTCCGCGGTGACCCAGCCGACCTTCGCGATCACCTGGAACACGGTGATCTTGGTGGCGCCGGCGGGGACGGTGTACTGCGCGCTGACCTTCGCCCACGCCGAGGAGGCCGGGGCGGCGGCGAGGTACGCGTACTGCTCCGAGCCGTCGGCCATGGTGACCTCGACGTCGATCTCGCTGTCCACATTGGACTGGTACCAGTTGGAGTACTGGTAGGTCTTGCCGGGCGTGACGCTGACCGCGGCCGGGCTCCACTTGGAGTCGCCGCTGGTGTACTTCGTGATCTGCGTCTTCACGCTGCGGCTGCCGGTGTGCCCGGTGGTGAGGTAGCTGAACGTGGTCGTGTTCGTGCCCCACGTCGAGCTGCTCCAGCCCGAGGGCGCGCTGCCGTTGGCGGTCTCGACGCCCGGGTTGGCGATGAGGTTGCCCGGGGAGGTCGGCGGCGGCGTGGTCGTCGAGTTGTTGACGGTGACGGTCACCTTGGACGTCGCCGCGGTGGCACTGGAGGCCGTGCGGGCGGTGGCGGTGACGGTGTGCACGCCGTTGGCGACCTTCTTCGTGTCCCAGCTCGCGGTGAACGGGGCCGCGGTGTCCTCGGCGCCCAGGTCGGTGCCGTCGACGGAGAACTTCACGCCGACCACGTCGGCGCTGACGGTCGCGGCGATCTGCTGGGTGCCGGAGACGGTGGCGCCGGCGGCGGGCGCGGTCAGCTGGACCGAGGCCGGGGGCGGCGTCGGGTCGGTGGCGCCGGACTCGGCGAGGAAGTACAGGTCGGTCTGGAGGCTGCCCTTCTTGGCCAGCACGTGGTACACCGACGCCTTCACCGCGTCGGCGGGCGTCGTGAACTCGACCGAGAGCTGCTTCCACGCGGCGGAGACGGGCGCGTCGGCGAGCCACACAAACGTCTGCTTGCCGGCGGCGTTGGTGTAGACGACCTCGAGCGTGGTCAGCACGCTGCCGATGTACCAGTCCGAGACGACGTACTTGGTGCCCGGCTTGACGGTGACGGGCGCCGACATCCACTTCGCGTCGCCGGACGTGCGCGAGGTCATGGTGACGGCGAGGCTCTTCTGGCCGTCCTTGCCGCCGTCCTTCCAGGCCGAGGTGGCCTGGTTGGTGCCCCACTTGTCGAAGGTCCAGCTCGCCGGCCCGGAGCCGGACGCGGTCTCGGCCGAGGGGTTGCCGATGAGGTTGGCGCCGACCGCGTACGCCGTGACGCTCGGCAGCAGCGCGGAGACGACGGCCGCGAGAACCGTGCCGATGAGTAGTCTGTACAGCCGCACGTGTCGGTACCCCAATTCGTCACTGAGAGCAACTTCGGACGGGGTATAAGACCAATCGTCCCCATATCGCGTCAACGCAACGTGAGGACGCCGTCACGACAGTTCATCGAGAGAAGGCCCTGACCTGGACCTCGTCGCAGATTAGCCCTCAGATTCGTGCACGTTCGGATTAACTCCGACGCGCCGGAGGTGAAACTGCCCGTCACCCGAACGAGGTGAGCTGGGCGTTCGCGGGACCGGGCACGCAGGGTGACCGGTCCTGGGAAGGGTGAGCTAGAGCCGCCGTTCCACCGGCAGCCGCGAGCGGGTCAGCAGGCCGCCCGCGGCCATCGCGATCAGCGGCACGACCACGAGCGTGATGGCCAGGCTCGGCCAGGGCCACGTGAACGGCACCGGCGGGGCGGACGGCCACCGGCCCGCGCCCGTGCGGTTGAGGGCGGCGAGCACCGCCGCGCCCGCGCCGAGCCCGCCGGCCGCGCCGAGCAGCGAGCCCAGCCCGGCGATGAGGCCGGCGCTGCTCAGGGCCAGCCGCCGGCGCACGCCCGGGGAGGCGCCGACGGCCCCGAGCGTCGCGTGGTCGGGCCGGCTGTCCACCGCGGACAGACCCGTGGCGATGCCGGTCGCGCCGAGCGTGACGATGCCCGCCGCGACCGCGAGCAGGAGCAGGGTCAGGGTCGCGTCGGAGCCGCGGGGCGTCATGATCTGGCCGTCGTACCCGTGCCCGAGGTGGGCCAGGCGCTCCGAGAACGCGTCGGACTCGGCCGTGGTCGGGGGCCGGGTGGTGGCCGCGACGATGCCGACGACGGCGCTGCCGAGCCCGGCCCTGGCCACCGCCTGGGGTGAGATCGCGACGAACTCCAGCGAGCGGGCCGTCGGCGCGTAGAAGCCGGGCACCTCCAGCGGCTCGTCGCCCGGCTTTGACGCGATGAGGTGCGCCTTGCCCTGGTACACCCGCATCGGGTCGCCCACGACGACCCCGCCGGCGGCGAGGACCTCGCGGGCCCGCTCCAGGTCCGGGCCGGTGATCCCGCCGATGGGGCCGAGGGCCGCGCCGTCGTCGACGATGTGCAGGGCATCGGAGTCGCCGATGATCACGTGCTGCAGCTCGTCGCAGCGCGGGTCGGCCACCGCGGCGCGCTGCTGCTCGGGGGTCACGGCGCCCGGGTCGTACGGGCACCGGTTCTCCGGCGGCCGGATCGCCTGCAGGTCGCAGCGTCCCCGGCCCCGGTCGGCGCAGGTCACCGCGCGGATCTCGGTCACCTCGCGGACCGGCAGCGCCGCGACGGCATCGCGGAGCCGGTCGGTCGGCAGCTGGGCCGGGCGCCCGTCGTTCCCCGGCCGCTGGATGACGGTGGCGGTGCCGACCGGCAGGGTCGGCACGTACATCGCCGCCGTCCTCGCCTCGACACTGGTCTGGTACGCCGCCAGCGCGGTGCTGCCGATGACCGCGGCCATGACCGCGGAGACGGCGGGCGCGGCGGACGCGCGGTTGCGGGCCGCGTCGCGCACCGCGATCCGCACGGCCGGCGGCAGCCCGCCGCCGAGCCGGGCGATGGCGCCGAGCACGGCCGGCGTGGACAGCACCAGCCCCAGCTCGGCGACGACCAGCCCGAGGAGCACGAGCTCGGCCCGGGCGGCGGTGATGCCCAGCGCCGCGATCGCGGCCCCCGCGGCCAGGCCGGCCAGCCCGGCGGCGGCCAGGCGGCGGCCGGTGCGGGCGCCGAGGCGGCGGCCGTTGAGGGCGGTCAGCACGTCGGTGCGCCCGGCGGTGATCGCGGGGGCGAGCGCGGCGAGGACGCCGGTGAGCACGGCCAGCACCGCGACGGCGAGCAGCTGGCCGGGCGGGACGCGCAGACCGCCGGGGCGGACGTGCATCACGTACTGCGCCACGATCGGCCGTGCGGCCAGGGCGCCCGCGACGCCGATCGCGATGCCGGTGAGGGCCGCGGCCGCGCCGAGCACGAGCCCGTCGGCGAGCACGATCCGGCGCAGGTGCCCGGGGCTGCCGCCGCTCGCGGCGACGAGCCCGAGCTCGCGGCGCCGGCGCCGGGCCCCGACGGCGAACGCGGGCCCGGCCAGGAGCACCACCTCGAGCGTCGCCATGCCGAGCACGAGCACGGCCAGCTGGAAGGTGCGGTCGCCGCGCGCCATCTCGTCGGGCAGGACGGCGAGCATGCCCTCGCGCTCGGGGCCGAGGAGCACGGCGCGGGAGCGGGCGACGATCCCGTGCTCGTTGAGCGTGCGGACCTGGTCCCACGTCAGGGGGGCGGGGGCGTCGACGTACCAGATGCCGTCGCCGCCCATCGGCAGCGCGCCCGGGCGCATGACGATCCCGCCGTTGAGGTCGCCGGGGCGCTCGAACTGCCCGACGACCGTGAACCTGCGCTTGTCGTCGGGCAGCGTGAACGTCCCGCCCAGGCGGGTGCCGAGGCGGTCCATGGCGGCGGCGTCGAGCGCGGCCTCCGCGTCGGTCGCGGGCGCCCGGCCGTCGAGCAGCTCCAGGTGCCCGGCCCAGCGCGGGTCGGCCAGGTCGAGCAGGTGGACCGGCAGGCCCGCTCGCCCGGCCGCGGTGGTGACCGCGATCCGGTGGTGCTCGTCGGTGTGCACCAGGGTGCTGCCCGGCGGCAGGGCGGCCTGGAGGGTCCGCTCGACCTCGGCCGCCGCGACGCCGTGCACGAACTGGGCGTCGTCGCGCGCGGGGCGGTACTGCTCGCCGGAGCGCCCCTGCTGGATCGGCCCGTCGAAGGCCCACTGCACGGTCGCGTCGAACCCGCCGAGGTCGCGGTCGGCCTGCTCGGCCGGGGTGAGCGTGAACTGGTCCAGGGTCGTGGCGACGAAGGACAGGGCGAGGACCGGCAGCATGATGAGCCCGACGATGAGCGCCGTGCGGCCCTTGGCCCGCGCCGCCTCCCGCCTGGCAATGCGCAATGCGATCACGAGGTCGCGCCGTTCAGGAGGTGCTCGGGCTGGGTCAAGGGCCCCGACGCGTCGACGATCCGGCCGTCTCGCAGGAACACCACGCGGTCGGCCCACGCCGCGTGCCGCGCCTCGTGGGTCACCAGCACGCCGGCCGCGCCACCGTCCACTTTGGAGCGCATGAGCCGCAGCACCGCCTCGCCGGTCTGCGAGTCCAGCGCGCCGGTCGGCTCGTCGGCGAGGATGAGCCGCCGCTGCCCGACCAGCGCCCGCGCGATCGCGACCCGCTGCTGCTGGCCGCCGGAGAGCTCGTCGGGGAACCGTCCCGCACAGTCGGCGAGCTCCACGTCGGCCAGCGCGGCCAGGGCGGTGCGCCGGGCCCGGCGGGGCGAGCTCCCGTCCAGCTCGAGCGGGAGGGCCACGTTCTCGGCCGCGGTCAGGGCGGGCAGGAGGTTGAGGTCCTGGAAGACGTACCCCACCGAGCGTCTCCGCAGCGCGGCCAGCTCCCGCTTGCGCATCCCCTCGAGCCGCCGCCCCTCGACGGCCACCCCGCCGGCATCGGGCCGATCGAGCCCGCCGGCCAAATTCAGCAGCGTCGACTTCCCGGAGCCGGACGGCCCCATGACCGCGACGAGCTCCCCCTCCGCCACGGCGAGCGAGACCCCGCGCAGCGCGTGGACGGCCGTCTCCCCGTGCCCGTGGGTGCGGCACACGTCGAAGAGCTCAAGCACGCTCATCGACGACCTCCAGTTGTACGGCCTGTGCGGCGACTTTCTGCTGCGGTCTTCTTTGGACCAGGCTCGACTCGCAGTGGTCGAGCCAGCGCAGCTCGGCCTCGGCATGGAACACCATGGCGTCCAGCACCAGCCGCCACGGCAGATCCCCGGGGCGCTCGGCGCCGCGCTTGAGCCGCGTGTACTCCTGCATCGCCCGCATCGTCGCCGTCCGCTGCGCCTGCACGATCGCCTGGACGTCCACACCGGGCGTGGTGATCGCGAGCGCCAGCTTCACCGCGAGCTCGTCACGCGGCCGGTCCTTGGCCTGCACCGGCGTGACGAACCAGGCCCGCACCTCGGCGCGGCCGTGCTCGGTGATCTCGTACGGCCGCTGCCCGTCACTCTCGGGAAGCGACCGCACGAGGTGATCCCGCTCGAGCCGGGCGAGGGTCGTGTAGACCTGCCCGATGTTGAGCGGCCAGGTGCCCCCCGTCGACTCCTCGAACGTGCTGCGGAGCTGGTATCCGTGCATCGGTCCCCGCTCGAGCAGGGCGAGAAGCCCGTACCTGATCGACATGCATACGGAGTATGCATACTCGGTATGCGCCGGTCAAGCGCGCGGCACTTCGCACCCCGGGAAATGTGTTCACCATGTGCGCGGCCGGTGGTCCGGGATCGCTTACTTCGGGCGCATTCTGGGATAATTCTCGATACGGTGCAGATGCAGCTTTTCAGCTCGCGGGAATTGGCTGCCATGCGGGATCGTACGAAGGCTCGGAATTGGTGGCCGGGAAAGGACGAATTCCGCCGCGAACAACAGCGGAGGCGTGACTTTGGACTGGTGAGACGGCACGCCGAGAAGCTACGCCGAATCCACAGTCCCGCAGCGCCTCCCAGTCTTCGCCCTGCGGAAATCGCTCCGGCGCAACCCCCGGCCGCTTCCACCGCAACGACACACACCAGACTGCCCGAACAATCGCACCGGCCCGCACCGAAACCCGTGCACCACGTCGGTCAGGCGTCGGTCGATGGGCGCGACTGTGCCGCCGGTGTGCGGAAGGACGTCGCGGACCGTTTCGACCCTGCGCCCGCGGGTGCCGATCGCGGGCCGGTCGCTGATCATCAGCATCGGCCCGACGAACCGGGACGGACGGGCGACCGCCGCGACGCGAGGCCGACGCCCCCCAGCACGCCGCCGAACCGCGAACGGCTGATAACCACCATCGGCCAGACCCGGTTCCGGCGGATCTCCCGGCTGGTCGTGCACCGCGGCCGGCCCAGCTCGGCCGAGATCCCCACCTGCGACACCCCGGCCCGCGCCGATCCGCGATCACCACCGCTCATCCAGCGACAGAAACCGGGCAGACACCACTCACCGGTCCATTTGCCGCGAGCCCAGCGAACGCAAAAGCGGCCCACCGACCGCCGAATCGGATTTTTCGCCGGTCGCCTGCTGGTGGTGCGGGGCCGGCGCACCGCCCGGCCGGTGCGCAGCGCTGTGGCCAGTTCCCGGCGCAGCGCGCCGCGGCCCTGGACATAGAACGCCTGGTAGATCGTCTCATGGGACACACGGAACTCGTCTCGGTCGGGGAAGTCGTGACGCAGCCGGGCGCTGATCTGCGCCGGGCTGTACTTGGCCGCGAGCAGGTCCTGGACCACATCCCGCAGGACCGGATTCCCGGCCAGTTTCGGCGTCTTCGGCCGGGCCCGGCGCCGTTCGGCGCGCTGCTGCGCGGCGAACGGCTGGTAGCCGCCGCCGTCCGGGTCCTGGTTCCGGGCGATCTCCCGGCTGATCGTGCACCGCGGCCGGCCCAGCTCCGCCGCGATCGCCGCCTGGCGGACACCCGCAAGCAGCCGGTCACCGATCACGACCCGCTCCTCCAGGGACAAGAACCCGGCCGACACCACCACCACCACCGGCGCGCCCGCAGCAGCAGCCGCAGCGGCCGCGGCAGCTTCCTGCCGCCACCGATACCCCGTCCGCGCAGCCACCCCGACCAGCCGACACGCCACACCCGTCCGCACACCCTGCGCAACGAGCTCGGCATACACCGCACGCTCCGCCGACAACGGCATACACCCCTGCGGGCGACGACTCTCCCGGATCTCGAACACGGCAACCCCTGATCAGGTCAGGTGTTGCAACGACCCTCTGAAACCGGGGACGAAAAGTCGCGGCGCGAAGCGCCCGACATATCGCGCCAACCGTCACGCGACCGCCGAGCCGCCGT
Organism: Dactylosporangium sp. NPDC000244; assembly: GCF_040300725.1. Lineage (NCBI taxonomy): Bacteria > Bacillati > Actinomycetota > Actinomycetes > Micromonosporales > Micromonosporaceae > Dactylosporangium > Dactylosporangium sp. NPDC000244. The sequence goes on along the minus strand of NZ_JBEPEH010000041.1, from coordinate 84,482 downwards.
CGATGCCGAGCTGGCGCCGCCGCGGATAGGGCCGGACCACAGCGCCCGCGGACTCGAGCTCCAGGATCATCCCGAGCACGCGCCCGTCCAGGTCCTCGTCGGCGGGCAGCGTCACCAGGCGCTCGTGCCGCCAAGGCTCCGGAAGCCCCCCGCCCTCCAGCGCCGCCTGCACAAGGGCCGCCGTCGAGCGGGTCATGGTGCGGGTGGTGTTCACGCCCGGGGGCGTGGGCGAGTACACGGGCCAGTAGGCGTGCCGGTCCCCCGAGCGCGGCCGGCGCGGATGACCAGAACAATGGCGCAGAAACGCGTCGAGGTCGAGTGCGTTGTGCCGCATGGCCTCGGCGACGAGTACCGCCCAGCTGAAGCCGCCCACCAGGCCCCACGCGGCGCCGTCCAGCTCGCGTTCGCGGGACCAGCGGCGCACGTTGGTCAGCAGCGTGCGGAACGCGGCCGGGTCGAGGCCCTCCAGCAGCGCGTCGGCGTCGTGCACGGCCAGGACCGCTCGACGGCCGGGCTCGTCGAGGGAACCGTCGAGCGGTAGGCGGTGTACGTCGGCGGTCGTGACGTGCTGCACGTCGACGCTCACCCCGGCCACCGTCGCGCGGACCACGGGGACGATCGTGCCGGCCAAGCGGGCGCCGGGCAGCGACTCGGCCAGCTCGGCCAGGGCGGAGCCACCCGAAGGAGACGCCCACACCAGGTCCAGGTCGGTGGTCGCGGTGGCGATGCCCAGGCGGACCGAGCCGATCACGTGGACGCGGGAGCCGGGGCGCACCGCGGCGCACGCGTCCGTGACGATGGACAGGGCGGCGTCGTGGCCGGTGGACAGGGGCACGGTGTGCTGGACCGTGAACGGCGTGTCGGCGCCGCGGCTGATCAGGTCCACCGCGTTGATCGTGAACTCCAGGGGCTGCCAGTCGCGGCGCAGGGCGGCGTACAACGGCTCGATCGAGGCACCCGTCAGCTTGGCGATGGTCAAATGGGGAGTGAACGCGTGAGGCGACGTACAGCCCGGGAAGCGGGCGGCCAGGGCGCTCTGGAGGCGGCGCAGGGCGTCCGAGGGCGACGGAGCAACCCAGACGGTGGTCGAGCCCCGGTGGTCGAAGCGGCGGACCTCGGACAGGCGCACGCGGATCGGGCCGGTGCCGGCCGCCACCTCGGCAACCACCGCCGCGGCGGCCTCGAAGTCGGCCTCGGGGACGAAGCCGTAGACGAGGTTGATGTGGGGCATCCAGCGGCGGTACGCCGGGTCGTGCAGCGAGCGCACCGCCTGGATCTGCGGCCACACGTGCTCGGGTGGGCGCACCACGAGGGCCGAGGTGTGCACGCCGGGCGAGTCGACGGTCAGCTGGGCCGGTTGCAGGAGTGCGGTGACGCCGAAGTGGTCGGAGACGTACAGGTCGTCTGCGAACGGGCGGTCGCCGAAGCGCTCGGCCACGACCGGGGTGAGGCTGCCGCGCACGAGGATGCGGTCCAGGCGCGCGGCGCGGCCGGTGCGCGACGCGATCGCGGCAAGGGGGTTCACCGCGGGGTCGAAGGTGAAGCCGGCGTCGTGGGGGTGCACGGCGCGCCAGGCGTCGACGTAGCCGGGGACCGCGGGGGCGGCCTCGTCGCCGGCGTTGAGGTCGGTGAGCACCACCGCGGCGTCGAGGTCGCCGCGGCCGAGGCGCTCGGCGATGACCCGCAGCTGGTGCTCGCGCCGCTGCTCGGCCCCCTCGGTGTGGTCGCTCGTGAGGTGGGCGGCCACGAAGCCGGTGGTGCGGCCGTTGAGCACGGTGTGGCCGAGGACCAGCCGCTTGTACGCCGAGAGCCGGTGCACCTCCAGGGTCAGCGGCCACCGGGCGATGAGCGTGGTGCCGTAGCCGATCTCGGCGTCGGGGCCGGCCGAGACGCAGTAGCGCTCGCGCACCCACGGCGCCGCGAGCAGCGCGGCCCACAGGTCGTGGGTGACCTCGTGCAGCGCGACGACGTCGGCGCCGAGGCCCTCGAGCAGGTCCACGCAGGCGGGGACGCGCCGCTCGGGATAGGTCATTTCGCGGTCGTACGCGTCCGAGAGCACATTGAACGTGGCCACCTGCACCACGTCGGCGTGCACGGGCGCGGCCGGGCCGGCCGGCACCCACTGCCCGGCCACGGGATCGAAGCGCAGGCAGGCGGCCGAGTCGAAGGCCGAGATCGCGCGCCTCGGGGCCTTGGCAGAAACCGGAGGAGCGTCGGCAGTAAAAGAAACCAGGTCGGCCGCCGGGGTGGTGCCGGAGCCGAACACGAGGTCGAGACGGGACCGCCGGTCCCACACCGTGGTCGAGCCGGCCTTGACCCACTGCACCCGGTGCCACGGCACGTCGCCGCCGCCGACGAACGCGAGCAGCGGTGTCTCCCGGATTCCGGCCCCGCGCTCCTCGTAGCCGACGGAGAAGCGCGCCGCGTCGAGGGCGGCGTCGTACCGAATCCGGGAGACGACATCCTGCACCGGCCTCATGCCGCGAGCCTAGGTCGCGGCATGAGGCCGGGGCGAACGATTTCCTGCGGGTACGCCCGCCGCTACTTGTAGGTGATGTCCGAGGACTTGAAGTTGCAGTGGCCGTCGCCCATCCCGTCGCCGAGATACTTCGGCTCGCTGCCCTTCGCCACGCCGGTGTACTCGGCGCAGATGTGGATGCCGGACGAGCTCTGCACCGTCACCCGCGTCAGCGTGGCGGTGTCGCCCCAGTTCGTGTTGATGCCCACCACGTACTTCGCCTTGTTCAGCAGCACGTTGTCCACGGTCACGTGGCGCTCGTAGTGGTTCGTGCAGTTGCCGCAGCCCCGGTACAGCTTGCCGATGTCGCTGGCATAGAAACCGCTGATGTGCACGGTGCCGTTGCCGTTGTGCTGGAACACCTTGTCGGTCGCGGACCTGGCGCCGCCGCCGATGACGTAGGAGTCGCCGCCGCTGGTGCCCAGGAACGTGGCCGCGTCCTCGCCCACGTCCTCCCACCAAACGTTCTGGATGGTGCAGCGGCCGAGGCAGTGCACGCCGTCACCCGCGGGCGAGCCGATGATGACGTTCTTGAGCGTCGCCCCGTCGGACAGCTCGAACATCGGGTCCTGGGACTCGCTCTGGCCGCCGTCGCCGATGCAGCAGTAGCGCTTCATCCCGCCGTCGAGCGAGCTGCTCACCTTGACGGTGCCGCTCACCGAGACCGAGCCGGTGCTGCTCGGCCACGACCCGGTCGGGGTGCTCCCGCCGCCCCCACCCGACGTCGGGGTCGGGGTCGGCGTCGGGGACTTGGTGGGCGTGGGGCCCGTGGTGGTCGGCGTCGGGCCGGCCGTGTCGCTGACCGCGATGTCGTCGAACGAGGCCGCCGCGTACGCGGTCTGCACGCCGATGCGGCCGCTGGAGGCGACCGAGCTCGAGCCGGAGCCGACCGAGGCGCCGTCGACCGAGCCGGAGATGGTGCTGCCGGAGACGGTGAGCGACAGGGTGTACCAGGTGCCGGTGCTCACCGTGCGCGAGACCTGCCCGAGCACGGTGACCGAGCCGCTGTTGACCGCCTGCAGCTGCACGCTGCCCGGCACCAGCGCGAGCCGGTAGAAGGTCGTGGAGCCCGTGGCCCGGGCCAGCAGCCCGGCGAAGCCGTTGCTCGCGAGCGAGGTCGGCTTGACGCGGGCGCTGACGGTGTAGTTCGTCCAGCCGGTGTCACCGGCGAACTCCCGGGCGTTCTCGCTGCCCGAGTTGCTCTGGTTCAGCGCCTTGGAGCCGTCGGAGACGACGGCCCAGGTGCCGCCGGACTTCGACCAGCCGCTGAGGTCGCCGTCCTCGAAGTTGTCGCTGAACAGCGTGGCCGCGAACGCGATCTGCGAGAAGATCGCGGCCGAGGCGGTGAACGCGGCGACGCCGGCGGCCACGATGGGCCAGCGGCGACGCCTGGGGCGGGTGTCCATGCTTCCTCCGTCGAGGGAGACGTGACGCATGGGGGTGTGCGGCGGGACTGGGCGGGTCGGCCGCATGCGTGGGGCTGAGGAAAACGCTTTCCTCAGCCCGTAACCTAGACCGCCGTCGATTCCGCGTCAACCGGCGAGAGGTGCATCCAGGTGAAGACGAGCGGCACGTCGCCGTCGCTGATCAGGTGGTGGTTCTCCCCCGGCTCGATGATGAGGATGTCGCCGGCCGTGAACCGGGTGTCGGCGGAGCCGTTGAGCTCCAGCACGCCCGCGCCCTGCACGATGGTGAAGATCTCCGGGACGTCGTGGACGTGCACGTCCGACTCGGGGTGGGTGCGGTGCCCGGGGTCGTCGTAGCGGCTGATCCCGCCGCGCTGGACCGGCCCCCAGCCCCGCCCGATGGCGGCGAGGGTGGCCGGGGTACCGCCGTCGGGCAGGTCGGCGAGTGAAAGTTTCCTCATGGGAGGACTCCGATCTCACGGAAGTGGGCGCGTTCGGCGGCGGCGCGGCGGATCATCGCGGCCGCGTCCGGGATCTCCACGCCGTCCTCGCGCCGGGCGAGGCGGGCGGGGTCGAGCAGCACGGGCTCCTCGGCGGCCAGGATCGCCTCCGCGAGGGCCGTGAACGGTTCCGTCCGCTCCAGCGGCACCAGCAGCGGCGCGCCGTGGTCGCGGTGGTCGAGCAGGTTCTCCAGCAGCCCGACCCGGCCGGGCACGACCTCCCCGTCGAGGCGGTCCTGGGCGTAGCCGACCTCGGCCGTGCCGTCGCGCCCGACGACGGTGATGTCGCCGGGCACGAACTCGGCCGAGCAGAGCGTGACGGCCACGAACACCGCGCGGCCGTCGGGCGCGGTGAGGCGCAGCGTGGCCGTGTCCTCCACCTCGACCGCGGGCCTGACCCGGTACCGATCCAGGCTGAGCGTCCACGGTGGACGGATTCCGGTGATGGCCAGCGCCTGCATGAGGGCGTGCGCGAAGGGGTTCACGAGGGCCCCGTCCCGCCCGCGCCGCCCCGCCCACGAGCTGCGCGCCCAGTAGCTGTCGGGCCGCCACCAGGCCCCGGCGACCGAGGCCGACGTCACCTCGCCGACCCGCTCGGCCAGCAGCGGCAGCGTCGGCGAGCCCAGCGCCTGGAAGCCGATCTGCAGCACCCGGCCGCGGGCCGCCTCGGCGAGCCGCCGATGGTCGGCCAGGGACAGCACCGGCGGCTTCTCCAGCAGCAGGTCGGCCCCGGCGCCGAGGACGTCGAGGGCGATCGGCAGGTGGGTGTGCGGCGGGGTGCACACGACCACGACCTCCGGCTTGCGCTCCTCCAGCATCCGCCGGTGGTCGGTGTAGTCGTAGCCGGGCTGCACGTCGCACGTGGCGACGAGCCGGACCCGCTCGCCGAGGGCGTCGATGGCCCGCAGGTGCCAGGCGCCGTGCCCGGCCGCCCCGATGAGCGCGACGGACGTGCTCACCGCAGCCCGGCCAGGGTGCCGAGCACGCCGTGGCGCTCCAGGGCGCCGCTCCACTCGGCCAGCTGCGCGCGCAGCTCGGTGTCGTCGGCGATGCCGGGCGGGAAGACGGCGTCGAGCGCCAGCAGGTCCGGGGCGGACCGCAGCCGGTCGGCCAGCGGGTCGTCCAGCGGCAGCGGGGTGCCGTCGTCGGCCGACCCGCGCACGAAGCGCATCCAGGCGGCGAGGACGAGCGTGGCGTACAACGGCATGCTCCCCGCCGCCCGCCGGTCCGCGATGGTGCCGAGGAGCCGCTGCGGGAGCTTCTGCGAGCCGTCCATCGCGACCTGCAGGGTGCGGTGGCGCAGGGCGGAGTTGGCGAAGCGCGCGAGGGCGCTCTGCCCGAACCGCTCGACCGTCACCCCCTCCGGCGGGGACAGCGTCGGCGCGATGTCGGTCGCGATGAACCGTTCCACGACGTCCCGCATCCCCGGCAGCGCCAGCGACCGGTCGATCGTGGGCGCGCCGGCCAGCGCGCCGAGGTACGCCAGCGCCGAGTGCACCCCGAGGACCACCCGCAGCTTCAGCCCCTCCCACGGGCCCACGTCGTCGGTGACGATGGCGCCGGCCAGGTCCCACGCCGGCCGCCCGCCCGGGAAGTCGTCCTCGAGGACCCACGCGTTGAACGGCTCCGCGCCCACCGTGGCCCGGTCCTCCAGGCCCAGGACGTCCCTCGCGGTGGCATAGGTGGCATCGGTACTGGCCGGCACGATGCGGTCCACCATCGTGCTCGGGAACCCGGTCGAGTCCACGATGGACGGCCCCAGCTCGGCCACGACGAGCTCGCGCAGCCGCCGGCCGTTGCTGGGTAGGTTGTCGCAGCTCACCAGCGCGATCGGCGCCCCCGCGCGGGCTCGCAGCCCCCGGACCAGCAGGTCGAGGACCGCCGAACCGGGCCGGTACGCCTTCTCGGTCACCGTCAGCGTGACGATCCGCACGGCCGGGTCGGCCAGCAGGCGCTCGACCGCCTCCGGCTCGCTCGCCGCGTGCAGGGCCTGGCTGTGGACCCCGAGCACGCGCGGCGTGACCCGTTCGCCGTCCAGGGTCAGCACGCTGTACAGCAGGTCCTGCTCCAGCAGCGGGTCGAGCACGGCCCGGGAGCGGGGCGCGACCGCGGCGATGCCCCAGTCCCCGCCGCCCTCGGCGATCGCGTCGGCGGTGAAGACCGCCTGGTGGGCCCGGTGGAACGCGCCCAGCCCGAGATGCACGATGCCGGTGCCCGTGGCCTTGGGCACGTCACCGGCGGTGGCCCGGCTCAGGCGCTCCATACCGGCCCCTGCGGGAACGCGAACCGCTCGACGGACTCGGGCCGCATCCGCACGCTGTAGCCGGGCCGCTCGGGCAGCCGGTAGCGGCCGCCCTCCACCCGGACCGGGTCGGTGAAGTGCTCGTGCAGGTGGTCGACGTACTCCACCATCCGCCCCTGCATCGACCGGCTCACGCGCAGGTAGTCGAAGAACGACAGGTGCTGCACGTACTCGCACAGCCCCACCCCGCCCGCGTGCGGGCACACGGTGACCCCGAACTTGGCCGCCATGAGCAGCTCGGCGAGCACCTCGCCGACGCCGGCGACCCGGCACGCGTCGACCTGCATGATGCCGATCGCGCCGGCCTGCAGCAGCTGCTTGAAGATGACCCGGTTCGCGGCGACCTCGCCGGTGGCGACCTTGCACCGCTCCCCGAGCGCGCGCTGGATCGCCGCGTGGCCGAGCACGTCGTCGGCGTGCGTGGGCTCCTCGATCCAGTACGGGTCGAAGGCGACCAGCCGCTCCATGTTGGCGATGGCCTCCTCGACGTCCCAGACCTGGTTGGCGTCCATCATGAGCAGGGCGCCCGGGCCGATCTCGGCGCGGATGATGCCGGCCCGGCGCACGTCGTCGTCGATGGGCCCGCCGACCTTCATCTTCACCGCGGTCCAGCCGTCCTTGACCGCGGCCCGGGTGAGCGCGCGGACCTTCTCGTCGTCGTAGCCCAGCCAGCCGACGGAGGTCGTGTACGACGGGTAGCCGTGCTCGCGCACGTGGGCGAGCCGGTCCGCGTAGCCGTCGAGCCCGGCGTCGAGGATGGCGGCGGCCTCGGCCGGGGTGAGCGCGTCGGCGATGTGCCGGAAGTCCACGGCCGCGACCAGCTCGGCCGTGGGCAGCTCGGCCAGCAGCCGCCACATCGGCTTGTCCGCGAGGCGGGCGCGCAGGTCCCACACGGCGTTGAGGATCGCGCCGGCGGCCATGGCCACGACCCCCTTCTCGGGGCCGAGCCAGCGCACCTGCACGTCGGCGGTGATGGTGCGGGCGCCCGCGGCCGTGCACAGCTCCTCGACGGTGTGCCCGACGACGTGGTGGCGCAGGGCCTCGACGGCGGCGCAGGTGATCTCGTTGCCGCGGCCGTTGGTGAAGGTCAGCCCGAAGCCCTGGGCGCCGTCGGCGGTCTCGACGACGACGTAGGTGGCCGAGTAGTCGCCGCGGTTGATGGCGTCGGAGCCGTCCCCGGCGGCCGCGGTCGGGAACCGCACGTCGTGCACGGTCAGGCCGATGATCTCGGTCACGCCGACTCTCCACTTCGGACGGTGCGCTGGTAGACGCGCTTGGGCAGGTGGTAGGCGAGGTCGGCGATGGTCTCGGCGGCCTCGTCGAGCGGGAGGCGGTGCTCGGCGACGAGCCGGGCGAGGAAGCCGGCGTCGACGCGGCGGGCCACGTCGTGGCGCACCGGGATGGAGCAGAACGCGCGCGTGTCGTCGACGAAGCCGGCGGTGTTGTAGAAGCCCGCGGTCTCGGTGACGGCCTCGCGGTAGCGGCGCAGGCCCTCGGGGCTGTCCAGGAACCACCACGGGGCGCCGAGGAACACGGCCGGGTAGCCGCCGGCGAGCGGGGCGAGCTCGCGGGTGAAGACGGTCTCGTCCAGCGTGTAGAGCACGATGCGGAAGCGCGGGTCGTTGCCGAGCTCGTCCAGCAGCGGGCGCAGCGACCGCACGTACTCGGTCGGGCTCGGGATGTCGCCGCCGACGTCGCGGCCGTGCCGGGCGTGCAGGGCCGCGTTGTGGTTGCGCACGGCGCCCGGGTGCAGCTGCATGACCAGGCCGTCCTCGACCGACATGCGGGCGAACTCGACCAGCATGTGGGCCCGGAACCGCTCGGCGTCCCCGGCCTCGGCCCGGTCGCGCAGCGCCCGGTCGAACAGCGCGGCGGCCTCGTCGCGGGGCAGGGCGAGCGTGGCGGCGCTCGGGTGCCCGTGGTCGCTGGAGGTCGCCCCGGCGGCGATGAACGCCTGGCGGCGCTCGCGCAGGCGGTCGAGGAACTCGGCGAAGGTGCCCGCGCCGAGCTGCTCGACCCGCTCGGTCCAGCCGGGCCAGTCGAGGTCGACCAGGTCGTCGGGGCGGAACGTGGTGATGACCCGCCCGCCCGGGCCGCCCCAGCCGTCGGCCGCCAGTTTGGCGTGGGCGCCGAGGTCCGACAGCGGCGACTCGGTGGTGGCCAGCTGCTCGAGGTTGAAGCGCTCGAACAGCGCCCGGGGGCGGAACCGCGGGTCGGCCAGGCGTTGCGCGACGGCGTCGTACACCTCGTCGGCGGTCTGCGCGTTGAGCGGCGCGGCGACCCCGAAGACCTCGGCGAGCACGCGCTCGGTCCACAGCCGCGAGGGGGTGCCCCGGAACAGGTGCCAGTTGGCGGCCAGCCGCCGCCAGATCGTGCGCCCGTCGGTCTCCACCGGGGTGCCGTCCAGCGACGGGACCCCGAGCTCGGCGGGGGGAATGCCCTGGCTGGCCAGCATCCGCGTGACGTAGTGGTCCGGCACCACGATGAGCCGGGCCGGGTCCGGGAACGGCTTGTCGTCGGCGAGGATCGCCGGGTCGACGTGGCCGTGCGGGCTGATCAGCGGCAGGTCCTTGGCGTGCCGGTAGAGCTCGCGCGCGATCGCGCGGACTCCGGGCTCGGCGGGCAGCAGTTGATCCTCATGCATGGGCGATACCAGCCTTGAGCTCGGCGGTGCGGACGGGCCGACCGGTGGTGATGGACTCGTTGGCGGCGAGCCCGACGAGCAGGGCGCGGGCCCCGTCGGCCGCGTCGGCGCCGCGGCCCAGCGGGTCGGGGGGCGCGGCCGGATCGAGCAGCTGCGCGAGCATGCGCACGTCGGCGCCGCCGTGGCCCTCCCGGCGATGGCCCTCGACGGCGACGTCCACGGGCGGGCCGAAGAAGGGCCGCAGGCGGAGACTGGCGGTGCCGGGCTCGCGGTGTCCCTTGAGCGAGTCGGCCGCCTCCACCGAGACGTGGTCGGTCTCGGTCACGTCGAGTTCGAGCCGTCCGCGGCTGCCGTTGAAGGCGATACGGTACCCCTCCCAGGGCGCGTAGGCCGTCAGGTGATACGTCAGGGTCGCCCCGCGAGCGTAACGCACCAGCACGGCCAGATCGTCCTCGATGGTCACGCCGGGCGCGAAGACGTCCTGGTCGCGGTGGTAGCCGTCGGCCCGCACGGCCGTCTCACCGTAGAGCGCCGTGAGGTCGGGATCGCTCATGTCGATCGCGAACTTCCCGGCGCCGTGGCCGGCTCCGTCGGTACCGTAGAAAAACAGGCGACCGTCGGCGTAGACGCTGGCGGGGTCGTCGGCCAGCCACCAGTTGACCAGGTCGAAGTGGTGCCCGGCCTTGTGCACGAGCAGCCCGCCGGAGTCGGCCTTGTCGCGGTGCCAGCGCCGGAAGTAGTCGGCGCCGTGGCGCACGTCGAGCAGCCACTCGAAGTGCACCGACCCGACATCGCCGATCTCGCCCGCCGCGAGGATGCGCTTCACCGCCTCGTGCAGCGGGTTGTAGCGGTAGTTGAAGGTGACCCGGACCCGGCGGCCGGTGCGGCGCACGGCATCCATGATCCGCGCGCAGCGCCGCGCGTCGATGGTCATCGGCTTCTCGGTGAGCACGTCGCATCCGGCCTCGAGCGCCGCGACGATGTACTCGTCGTGGTAGCGGTCCACGGTGCACACGATCACCACGTCGACGCGCTCGCGCTCGATCATCTCGGTGAACTCGCTCGCGCGGTACGCCGGGACCGGCGCGGGGAGCCGGTCGTTGTGCACGGCGATGCGGACCGGGTTCGGGTCGGCCAGCGCGACGAGCTCGCAGGTGTCGCGGTGCTCCTCGGTGAGCGCCCGGACGAACATGGCGGCGCGCGACCCGGTGCCGACGATCGCGTAGCGGGATTTCAAGGAGCCTCCTGAGGCGAAAGGCTGCAAAGGTTTGCAGCAAACTATGCGCAAGAGCCGCTCGTCCGGTCAATACCGTCGATGTGATCGCATTGAGGGGCGTTGACACGGGAGCAAACGTTTGCATAATTGGCACCACTGCGGTGACCCAGGTCACCCCTCCCCCGGACGGTCAGCACCCCGGCCGCCCCGGGACGGGCCACCGCTGCCGCCGCCCCGAGAGGACTCCACGTGCCCGCCACGATCCGAGATGTCGCCCGCGCCTCCGGCGTCCATGTCTCCACCGTGTCGCGCACGTTCTCGGCGCCGCACCTCGTCAATCCCGACACCCGCAGCCGGGTGCTGTCCACCGCGGAGAGCCTCGGCTACCGCCCCAACCGGGCGGCCCGCGCCCTGATCACCGGCCGGACGCACAACATCGGCCTGATCGTCGCGGACATCGCCAACCCGTTCTTCCCCCCGCTCATCAAAGCCGCGGAGTCCCAGTCGCGCCAGCGCGACTATCACCTCTTCGTCGCCGACACCAACGAGGACCCCGTGGCCGAGGAGCAACTCGTCCACGCCCTCGCCAAGCAGGTCGACGGCGTGCTGCTGTGCAGCCCGCGCATGAGCAACGACCTGATCGAGAAGCTCCGCAAGGAGGTGCCCCTGGTCGTGGTGAACCGGCCCGTCGAGGGGCTTCCCGCGGTCGTGATGGACGTCGCCGACGGCGCCCGGACCGCGATCGAACACCTGGCGGGCCTCGGGCACCGCGCCATCGCCCTGCTGGGCGGGCCGCGGGGCTCGTGGACCAACCGGGAGATCCGCCGCAGCGCGACCGCGGCGGCCAAGGCCGCCGGGGCCACGCTCACGGCCCTGGGCCCCTACCAGCCCACGGAGGCGGCCGGATCGGCCGCCTGCGAGGCGGTGCTGGCCACCGGGGCGACCGCCGTGCTGGCCTACAACGACCTCATGGCGATCGGCCTGCTCGAGGCCCTGCACGACCGCGGGGTGCGCGTGCCGGAGGAGCTCAGCGTCGTCGGCATCGACGACATCATGCTCAGCCGGCTGGTGCGCCCGAAGCTCACCACCGTGGCGACCCCGACCGCGGCCGCCGGCCGGGCGGCCGTGGACCTGCTGCTGCACCACGACGAAGAACACCGCTCCACCGCACTCGTCACGCTCCAGACCCAACTGGTCATCCGCGAATCGACCGGCCCCGCTCCGGTCTGAACCCCACTCGCGGCCGATGCCTAGGAGTGAAACTTTCATGTCCGGAACCCCTCGCCGACGGCTGCTCGCAGTAGCCGCCGCGGCCGCTCTGCTCGTGCCCCTCGCCGCCTGCGGTGACGACGCCGGGTCATCCCCCTCGGCGGACTCCACCGAGCCGGTCGAGCTGAGCTTCTTCTGGTGGGGCGGCGACGCGCGCGCCAAGCTCACCGAGGACGCGCTGAAGCTGTACACCGCGAAGCACCCGAACGTCACGTTCAAGACGACGTGGCAGGCCAACCAGGGCTACTTCGACAAGCTGGCCACGCTCACGGCCGGCAACGCCGCGCCCGACATCTTCCAGATCGACGACAACTACCTGACCGAGTACGCGTCGAGGAACGTCACGCTGGACCTCAGCTCGTACCAGAAGTCCGGCAAGCTGGACACGTCGAAGTTCCCCGAGAGCCTCTGGAAGTACGGCGAGGTCGACGGCAAGCTCGCCGGCGTCGCGTTCGGCGAGAACACCCAGGGTCTCGTGTTCAACAAGACCAAGCTGCAGGCGGCGAACCAGCCGCTGCCGACCAGCGGCATGTCGTGGGAGCAGTTCATCACCTGGGCCCAGGCGGCCGGGGCGGCCACGAAGACGGCCGGCACGCAGGACCCGAGCGCGGACTACAAGGCGTTCTGGGTGTGGCTGCGCCAGCAGGGCAAGGACCTGTACAAGGGCAAGGAGCTCGGCTTCACCGCCCAGGACGTGACCGCCTGGTTCGACCTGTGGAAGGGCGCCCGGGACAAGGGCGCGACGCCGCCGCCGGACGTGATCCGGGAGGGCAACGCGACCGACATCACCAAGCAGCTCGTGGTCACCGGGAAAGCCCTTACCTCGTGGGTGTGGGTGAACCAGCTGCCGGAGCTGCAGAAGAACACCAAGGACGAGCTCGGCGTCGTGTCCTACCCCGGTGACCCGAAGGCCCAGTGGGCGCGCGCGTCGATGTACTTCTCGGTATACCGCGGCAGCTCCAAGAAGGACGTGGCCGTCGACGTCATCAACTTCCTGGCCAACGACCCCGAGGCCGGCAAGGTCCTCGGCACCGACCGCGGCCTGCCGTCCAACCTGGACGTGCGCACCACCGTCGAGAGCGCCGTCACCGACAAGGCGATGAAGACCTCCATCGACGTGGAGAACCAGCTCGGCAAGACCTTCGGCCCGTCCCCGCAGGTGCCGCTCAAGGGGCACAGCACGCTGCGCTCGGAGCTGATCAAGGCCGCCGAGTCGGTGCAGACCGGCAAGGCGTCCTCCGCCCAGGCCGCCGAGGCGTTCATCACGGCCGTGAAGACGGCCATCTCCAAGTAGGGAATCCCTTCCAGTGGCGCTCACGACCACGCAACGGCCAGCGCGACACTCCGTCCGGGTCCCCCAGGGATCCGGGCGGGGGGTCCGCCGCGAGGGCCGGGCCGGTTACGTCTTCCTCTCCCCCTGGCTCCTCGGCTTCGGGGCGTTCACGCTCCTGCCGATGCTGGGCTCGCTGGTGCTGAGCTTCACCGACTACGACATCCTCTCGGACTTCTCGGAGCTGCACTTCATCGGCCTCGACAACTACCGGCGGATGTTCACCGCGGACCCCGCGTTCTGGCACTCGGTCACGGTGACGGTGCTGTTCGGGATCATCTCGGTCCCGCTCAAGCTCGCGGCCGCGTTCGCCGTGGCCCTGCTGCTCAACCGCGGCATGCGCGGCGTCGGGTTCTTCCGGGGCCTGTTCTACCTGCCGTCGCTGCTCGGCGGCAGTGTGGCGCTGGGCTTCGTGTGGTACTCGATGTTCAACCGCGACGGCTCGTTCAACCAACTGCTGGGGCTCTTCGGCGTGCACGGCCCGGGCTGGGTGAACGACCCCGACTGGGCGCTGGGCACCCTGATCCTGCTGGCGGTCTGGCAGTTCGGCGCGCCGATGGTCATCTTCCTGGCCGGCCTCAAGCAGGTGCCGGTCGAGCTCTACGAGGCCGCGTCGGTCGACGGCGCCGGGGCCTGGCGGAAGTTCTGGTCGGTGACGATGCCCATGATGTCGCCGGTCATCTTCTTCAACCTGGTGCTGGAGACCATCCACGGCTTCCAGGGCTTCACCGGGGCGTTCGTCATCTCCGGCGGCACCGGCGGCCCCGTGGACTCCACCCTGATGTACACGCTGTACCTGTACGTCAAGGCTTTCACCGACTACGAGATGGGCTACGCGTCCGCCCTCGCCTGGGTGTTCCTCGCCGCGATCGGCCTGCTGACGGTGGTGCTGTTCAGCACCGGCCGGTTCTGGGTGCACTACTCCGACGGAGGGGACGAATGATGGGCCGAATGACGGGCTTGGCCAAGCGGAGCCTGCGGCTCGTCGTCATCCTGGCCCTCCTGGCCATCATCCTGTACCCGCTCGCCTGGCTGCTCGGCAGCTCGTTCAAGAGCCAGGAGGAGGTGCTCAGCAACGCCTCGGTCTGGCCGGAGCACTGGACGCCGGGCAACTACCCGCAGGGCTGGACGCACTTCAAGAGCGCCGCGGTCACCTTCGGCCGGTTCTTCCTCAACAGCACGCTGGTGGCCCTGCTCGTCGTGGTCGGCAACGCGGCGTCGTGCCTGCTGGCCGCGTACGCCTTCGCGCGCCTGCGCTTCCGCGGCCGCCGGATGTTCTTCGCCATCATGATCGGCACCCTGCTGCTGCCCGGCCACGTGCTCATCGTGCCGCAGTTCATCCTGTTCAAGCAGCTGGGCCTGGTCGGCGGCGAGTTCCCCTACCTGCCGCTGGTCGTCCCGCATTTCCTGGCCACGGAGGCGTTCTTCGTCTTCCTCATGGTCCAGTTCATGCGGAGCATCCCGCGCGAGCTCGACGAGGCGGCGAAGATCGACGGCTGCTCCCCGTTCGGCGTCTTCCGCAACGTGATCCTGCCGCTGTCGCGCCCGGCGCTGGTGACCACCGCGATCTTCTCGTTCATCTGGACGTGGAACGACTTCTTCCGTCAGCTGGTGTACGTCTCGGAGACCACGAAGAACACGGTGCCCGTCGCGCTGCGGGCCTTCATCGACTCCTCGGGCCAGGTCACCGTCGGCCCGATGTTCGCGATGTCGGTCCTCTCGCTGGTGCCGGTGTTCCTGTTCTTCCTGGCCTTCCAGCGCATGCTCGTCGAGGGCATCAACACCTCGGGCCTGAAGGGCTGAGCCATGAAACGGGACTGGCTGGAGACCGTGACCGTCGCCGCGGACGTCGCGCTGGTCGGCGTCGCCGTGACCATCGCCTCGGCGCCGCTGGTGACGGCCGGCGCCGCGATCCGCACCGGCTCCTCGGCGATCCACGCGATCGGCCGCGGCGAGAAGGTGGACCTCCGCGCGATGGGGCGGCTGTTCCGCGCCTCGCTGCTGCGCGGGGCCGTCGCCGGTGCCACGGCCGCGGCGTGCGCGCTCCTGCTGGTCTTCAACGTCGGCGCCGTCGCCGCCGGCCGGGTCCCGGGCGGGTCACCCGCGCTGGCCGGCACCGGCGTCGCGGCCGCCGTGCTGCTCGCGATCGGCATGCTGAGCGTCGTGCGCCTGGGCCGGGACACGTCCCCGGCCGGGTGGCGCGACGCCCTGCGCTGGGCCGGCCGCACGGCATGGCGGCAACCGGGTGCGGCGGCGGCGGTGGCCGGGGTGTCGGCCGTCGCCGCCGTGCTTGGCGTCTTCGTCCCCCTGACGGCGCCGCTGCTCGTCGGATACGCCCTGTACGCGGCCCACGCGGTGACCGCCCGCCTCGTGCGGGCCCCCAGTCCCGTGTGAGCCGCTCAGCGCTGCGTGAGCCGCCCGGGCCTCAGGCCCGCTCGGCGCCCGCCGGCCAGATCACGGTCATCGGCAGATCCGCGGCGCGGGCGCGGGTGACCACGTCCGCGGTGCCGCCCGGGTCGCCGTGCTCCAGCCCGTCCCACACCGCGATCAGCTCCTCCACGCGGCCGAGCATGATGCGGTTCGCGGCGACGTACGCGGCCGGGCCCGAGCGGGCCTCGCCGGTGGGCAGGATCTTGCGGGCGCCCGCAAGCAGCGCGTCGAAGTCGCGGCGGCGCTCGATCGGCACCACACGGCGGTAGTCCGGCGCCGGCAGCACGACCTCGTAGACGCCGCCGACCTCGCGCACCGCGCGGGCGAAGAGCTGGTCGGCGCCGTCGGCCAGGCACGTCACCCCGATGAGCTCGCCGTCGTCGCGCGAGCGCAGGTGCTGCACGAGCGCCCGGTAGATCAGCTCCGCGCCGACGTCGGTGAGGTTCGTGTGCCCCGTGATGCCGATGCGCATGGCGGTCTCCCAGTCAGACGGTCGTCGCGCGGATCGGTTCGTTGAGCCGGACGATCGTGAAGCCCTCGTCCGCGAGCATCTCCGTCATGTACCGCACGGCGTCGAGGGCCTTCGCACGGCCCGTCTCGCCGAGATCCTGCCACGCGACCAGGTCCGGATGCCGTTTCCGGCGCTCGTCGCGCCGTTCGGCGTGGCGCCACCCCTGGCCGGCCCGCTCGTCGCACCAGCGCTGGTGCTCGAGCTCGGCCAGCACCTCCAGCTCGCTCTCGGTGATGAGCCCGTCCTCGCCGTTGCGCACGGCGATCACGCAGTCGATCCTCTGCATCTTGGCCGCGATCCCCTGCACCTGCGCCCGGTTGGCGTTGCGCATCGACTCCGACAGCTGCGACCAGGCCACGGCGCTGCTCGGGCTGGCGGAGCTGCGGGCGATCTCGAGGTACCGCCGATGGAAGCGCCTTGCCAGGCGCTCGGTGAGGTCGTCGGCGATCAGGCGCGCGTCACACGCCCGGGTGATGATCGGGTAGACCCGCAGCTTGCCCGCGACCTCGTCGAGCAGGTCGTTGTGCTCCCCGCCGTGGAAGGCGTCGGCGAGGGCGGTGGCCTCGTAGGTGGCCACGAAGACCGCGTCGGAGACCGCCTGCCACAGCTCCGTGCTCTCCAGCGCCAGGTCGAGCATCTTCGACTCGTCGCGGTGGCTCAGGTGGATGCGGTCGTAGCGCGCGGGCCGGGTGATGCGCGGCAGCCAGGTCTCGAGCAGCTCGTTGTGGGCGCGCACCCGGCAGACGGAGGCGAGGAACGGGAACCGCGCCTGCAGGGTGGCCAGGGTGCGGCCCGCGTCGGCGCCGATCAGGTCGATCTCGAGCTGGTCGGGATGGCCGCCGACGGAGCGCCAGTACCGCGCGGTCTCGACCAGCAGCACGCGCGGGAACGAGCCGTCGCCGGAGATGAGCAGCCGCACCGGCGGGCCGCCGGACGCGGGCGGGTGCAGGGGGTTGAGGCGGTACAACATGCGCGCGGCGACGTCGTCGACATGGAAGTAGTCGAGGCGGAAGCGGTTGGAGCCGGCCGCCCCGAGCCGCCGCGCCTGCAACAGGTGACAGGTCTGCTGGCGGTGCAGCTGCACGAAGATGTACGGCGAGGAGCGGCGCAGCTGCAGCTCGGTACTGGCCGTCACGGACACGGCGTGGTTGAACTGGTCGTCGTCGCCGCAGATGTAGAGGTGCCGCGCCCGGCGCAGGCCCGCGGCCCGCAGCACCTCGGGCGAGCGCGCGTCGCCGGACACGCCGAGCATCCGCCGGTGCCGCAGCTCGAACGCACGGATGGGCGCGGAGCGCACCACCACGACCCGCTCGCCGGTGGCGAAGAGCTGCGCGGCCAGGGCCTTGGCGAAGGGCGTGTCGCCGCACACGATCGCGTGGCGGCGGGCGGTGCGGGCCCGCAGCCGGCGCATCTCCCCGGCGAACAGGACCCGGGCCGTCTCCACCACCGTGGCGGCGAGGAACAGCGGGGCCAGGAACCGCGCGACCTGCAGCTGCCACGGCAGCGGGGGGTCCGGCAGCTGCAGCGGGTCGGAGCCGAGCACGAAGAGCTGAAAGGTGTAGTACCACTGGTCGGGCCAGTCGCGATCGGGACGAAATCGGTGCATCCCGATCAATCCGAGCACAAGTGCGGCAATGCCCACGAGGCCGAACACGGTTCGCAGAATCGTCCAGCCCGGCCGGCCACCGCCCCGTTCCGGCCCCACCACGGCGCACCCCCATTGTCGGCGTTGGATGGATTTCCAGTGTGCGGTAATCGCAGCGCTACTGACAGATGCCGATGCGTGAGGATTTTCTCCGCATCCCTTGGGCCGAGGCCCTTCCATCGGGGACTATCGACGGGTGCCGCAGCAGCCAGAGGGTCGCGTCGTCACGTTCCACTCCTTCGCCGGCGGCTCGGGCCGCACCATGGCGACGGCGAACACGGCCTGGATCCTGGCCGCGGCCGGGCACCGGGTGCTCGTCGTGGACTGGGATCTCGAGTCGCCCGGGCTGCATCGGTACCTCCACCCGTTCCTCGACGCCGCCGAGCTGGACCAGTCCGGCGGCGTGACCGATCTCTTCCGCCGCTTCGAGCGCGCGACGGTCGACCCGTTCGCCGTCACCCCGCCCGTCCCCGTGCACTGGCCGCACTTCGCCGGCGGCATCGACTTCCTTCCGGCCGGACGGCAGGACGCGGCCTACGCGGGCGCGCTCGGCGGCCTCGGCGGCCTGGACTGGGACGACTTCTACCGTGCGGGCGGTGGCGAGTTCCTCGACGCGCTGCGCGGGCACATGACCGCCCGCTACGACTGGACCCTGATCGACAGCCCGCCCGGCGTCGGCGACCTGGCCCAGATCTGCCTCGCGCACCTGCCCGACGACGTGTTCGCCTGCTTCACCCTCAGCGCCAAGAGCATCGAGGGCGCGGCCCGGGCCGCGGCCGCGACCCGCGACGCGGAGCACCCGCCGCGCGTGCTGCCGGTGCCGATGCGCGTCGACCCGGCCGACCGCCCCCGCGCCGAGGCCGGCCGCCGCGCCGCCCGCGAGCGCCTGCCCGGCCTGCCCGCGGGCCTGAACGCGGACGAGCGGGAGGTCTACTGGCGCGACGTGCAGGTGCCGTACCAGTCCGCCTACGCCTACGAGGAGACGCTGGCGACGCTCATGGACCTGCCCGGGCAGCCGGACTCGCTGCTGACGGCGTACGAGCGGCTGGTGTGGTACCTGACCGACGGTGCCGTGAAGGCGCTGCCGCCGCTGGACGAGGGGGTGCGGTACCGCGCCGCCGCGCACTACCTGCGCCTGACCGCCACGCGCGAGGACCGGGTCCTGCTGCGCCACGCCCCCGAGGACCGCATGTGGGCGGAGTGGATCACCGCGACCCTGTCCGCCGCCGGCGTGAGCGTCCTGCACGCCGACCTCGCCGACGCCGAGCCCGGTGGCCGGCCGGCCACGGCGGCCCGGGAACTGGCCGTCATCTCGGACGGGCCGGCCGCGGCGGACGCACGGCGCCGACCGGCGAGCCGGCGGGGACGGCCGCCCCTGGCCGTCTACACCGAGGACATCCGCGCCCTGGCCGCCTACCCGGAGCCGACCTCGGCGCGCCTGCACGGGCTGCCCGAGGGGCCGGCCACCCGGGAGCTGCTGCGCCTGGTCGGCCAGGCCGAGCAGCCGCCGGTCGGGACGCTGCGGTATCCGGGCCAGGAGCCGGCCCACTTCTGCGCCCCGCCGCGGCCGCGGGACTTTCTCGGCCGCACGAACGATCTCGCCCTCCTGCGGGACCGGCTGCGGGCGGAGGGGTACGCCGACCCGCGCCAGGCGCCGCCCGTCGTGCTGCACGGGCTGGACGGCTCGGGCAAGTCGACGCTCGCGCTGGAGTACGCCTACCGCTTCCGCACGGCCTACGACCTGGTCTGGTGGCTCGACTGCGGCGCGCTGGACGACGGGCTGCCCGGCCTCGCCCGCGCGCTGGGCGTGCCGGCCGGAACCGGCCCGGGCGCGGCCAACTCGGCGATCCTCAGCGCGCTGCGGCGCGGCGAGCCCTTCCGGCGCTGGCTCATCGTCCTCGACGACGCCGACGAGCACGACCAGGTGCGCGACTTCCTGCCGCAGGGCCCGGGCCAGGTGCTGATCACGTCGCGCAGCCTGTCGTGGGGCGGCGGATTCGACTCGGTCCCCGTCAACGTGTTCAACCGCTACGAGAGCATGGTGTACCTCAGCCGGCGCCTGCCCGACCTTTCGCCGGCCGATGCCGACGCCCTGGCCGAGGCCGTCGGCGACCTGCCGCTGGCGGTGGCGGAGACGGCCGACCGGCTGGCGTCCGGCGGCGAGCGGGCGGCCGAGCAGGTCGCCCGCGCGCGCAACGGCACGCTGGAGCTGCCGGCGGTCGAGCGGCGCTGGGACCGGGAGCTGGCCCGGCTGGCGGAGCGGTCCCCGGGCGGCTACCGGCTGCTCCAGCTGTTCTCGGTGCTCGGCCGGGAGACGGCGACCGACCTGGTCTACAGCGACGTGATGGCGGAGGTGCTCAACCCGTACGAGGCCTCCGTCACCGATCGGCTCATGCCGGCCTCCCTGGTCCAGCAGATCAGCCGGCTCGGCCTGCTGCGGCCCGACCTGCCGGGCGGGCGCATCCAGATGCACCCCCTGGTGCAGCGGGTGGTCCGGGCGCGCATGTCCGCCGACGACCTGCGGGAGGCCCGCCACCAGGTCCATCTGGTGCTGGCCGGGCTGGCGCGGCCCCACGACGTCGAGGATCCGCGCTCCTGGCCGCAGTTCGAGATGATCTGGCCGCACCTGGCGATCACGAGCGCCGCCACCTGCCGGGAGGAGGCGGTGCGCGGCCTGATCGTCGACCGCGTGCTGCGGATGCGCCACGCGGGGCAGGTGGCCGCGGGCGAGAAGCTCGCGCGGGCGGCGGAGGCGGCGTGGTCCGGTCCGCGGTACGAGCGCCAGCTGCTGCAGATGCGGGGCGTGCGCGCGGCGCTGCTGCGCGACCAGGGCCGCTACGCCGAGGCGCTGCGCCTCAACGAGCAGGTGGCCGCGGAGCAGGAGCGGCTGCTCGGGCGGCACCACACCGCGACGCTCACCACCCGCAACCGGCTGGCGGCGGACCTGCGCTCGCTCGGCCGCTACACGAAGGCCGTGGACCTGGCCCGCTCGACCTACCGGGCCTGGGCGCGGGCGGTCGGGTCCGAGCACGCGCAGACCCTCAACGCGCTCACCGGGCTGGCCGGCGCCTACCGGGCGGCCGGCCTCTACCGGGCCGCGCGGCGCTGCGACGAGCGCGTGCGCACCTTCCGGCCGTTCCCGGGCCCGGAGCACTATCCGGCGGCCCTGCGCACGGCCGCCAACCTGGGCCGGGACCTGCGCGACACCGGGCAGTTCACCGAGTCCGCCGAGTTGCTGCAGGCGCTGGTGCCGGCGGTCGCCGCGATGTTCGGCGACCGGTCGCGGGCGGCGCTGACGGTGCGCATGAGCCTCGGGGTGTCGCTGCGCGGCGCCGGCCGGGCCGCCGAGGCCGCGCCGCTGCTCGAGGAGACCTACGAGCACCTCGCCGACCTGTCGGGGCCGGCCGGGCCCGACACCGTGATGTGCCGGCACAGCTGGGGCCTGGCGCTGCTGGCGACCGGGCACGTCGAGCGCGCGCGGGCCGAGCTCGCCGGCGTCGAGCAGCGCTACCTGGACCTCCTCGGCGCGGGCCACCCGCGGACGATCGCCACGCGCGCCAACCTCGCGCTCGTGGCGTGGGCGGCCGGCGAGCGCGGGGACGCGCTGGACCGCGCCGCCGCGGCCGCGGCCGATGCCGCCGGCGCGCTGCCGGCGAACCACCCGCACGCGCTCGCGGCCGCCCTGAACGAGGCGCTGCTGCGCATCGGCGGGAGCGACGAGGCGCCGCGGCGCGTCCAGGAGCTCGCCGTCCGGCTGAGCCGGCCGCTCGGCGCGGACCACCCGCAGGTGCGACGGGTGGCCGGGCAATCGACTGTCACATATCCGACAATCGATGCGTTGTGGCCGATCGACCCGTGCTGAGCGGCCTCAGGCGGCGGCGCTCGGCGTGTCGTCGGAGTCGGCCAGCCAGCGGATGATCTGCGGCATCACCAGCAGCGCCCCGAAGTGCGCGGCCCCCGGCTCGACCTCCAGCTGGGCGCCCGGGATGCGGTCGGCCAGCCATCGCGTGTGACTGGCCGGCGAGAAACGGTCGTCGGCCCCGTGCCAGAGCCGGACGGGCGCGCGGATGTGCTCGAACCGGAAGCCCCAGTCGATCCGCAGCGCCACCAGGTCGTCGATCCAGCCGTCGGGCCCGTCGCCCAGCGCGCTGGCGTAGGTGGTCAGCAGCAGCCGCTCGATCGCGATGTCGCCGACCACGTCCAGGTCGGCCGGGGGCATCTCGGAGCGCAGCTGCCGCAGCAGATGGGCCGGGTCCTCGCGAATCCGGTTCACCCGCAGCCGCAGCTGCTCGGCGACGAGATCGTCGTCGACCGCCGCCGTGCGCCAGGCGCGCTGGTTGGACGGGACCATGTCGCCGAGCCAGTCCAGCCCGACCGCGTCGAACGGCGCGACGCTGACGAGGGCGGCCACCCGGGTGACCCGGTCGGGCAGCAGCGCCGCGCAGGCCAGCGCGTGCGGGCCCCCGCCGGAGCGCCCGAGCACCGCGAACGTGTCCAGGCCGAGCGCGTCGGCCAGGGCGGCGACGTCCCCGGCGGCGTCGGCCACGGTGCGGCCGGGATGCCGCGACGATCCGCCGTACCCCGGCCGGCAGTAGGCGATGAGCCGGACGCCGTGGCGATACAGGATCGAGTCGCGCGGCTTGGGGCCGGCGGCACTGCCGGGCGTGCCGTGGTGCAGGAACACCGGCCGCCCGTCGCGCTTGCCGGAGTCGGCGTAGAAGATCCGCCGGCCGCCGGGCAGCTCGAGCACCTCCGACACAACCGCCCTCCAAGACATCATGATCGATCTCTTCCGGGTTCGCAGGATCGTAAGGATACGAGGCCGCAGGCCACCCAGCCAGCACGTCATTTCGCCATCTGCCCGCCGCGACGCTCGCCAGAACTGGGGAGAGCACCACCCGGCGTGACGATTCGCAGGTACAATCTGGCCGTTCCGCTGGACATCCGAATGACCGGCGCCAAGAATGCTCCAGTGGGTATGCCGCTGCGGCAATTGATCTTAAAAATTCACAGCCGGTGCAATCTGAGCTGCGATTATTGCTACGTATACGAGAGCATCGACCAGAGCTGGCGAGGCCGGCCGACGACGATGGCCCCCGCGACGATCGAACAGATCGCCCGCCGCATCGATGATCACGCCCACCGGCACGACCTGCGCGACTTGCAGGTGGTCCTGCACGGCGGCGAGCCCCTGCTGGCCGGTCACGACGGCGTGGCGGCGGCCCTGTCGGCGATTCGCGGCGCGTTTCCCGCCACCCGGTTCTCCATGCAGACCAACGGCATCCTGCTCGACGAGCGATTTCTGGCGCTGTTGCACGAATACGGCGTCCGCGTCGGCGTCAGCGTCGACGGCGGCCAGGCGGCCACCGACCGCCATCGCCGCTACGCCAACGGGCGCGGCTCGTACGACCGGATCGCGGCCGGCATCGAGCTGCTGATGCGGCCCGAGCACGCCGAGATCTACGGCGGCCTGCTGTGCACGATCGACATCGACAACGATCCCGACGAGGTCCTGGAGGGCCTGCTCGGCTTCCGGCCGCCCCGGGTGGACCTGCTGCTGCCGCACGGCAACTGGACCAACCCGCCGCCGCACCACGACCGGCCGCTGGCCTACGCCCGCTGGCTCATCAGGGTGTTCGACCGGTGGTACGACCAGCGGCCGGAGCCGACCCGGATCCGGATGTTCGAGTCGATCATCGCCCGGCTCTTCGGCCTGCCGAGCCAGACGGAGGCGTTCGGGGGTGAGCAGCTCGGCATCGTGACCGTCGAGACCGACGGCGCCTACGAGCAGTCCGACGCGCTCAAGACGACCGCCGAGGGCGGCCCCGCCACCGGCCTGTCGGTCACCGGGCACAGCTTCGACGACGTGCTCGAGCACCTCGCCGTCGCGGCGCCCTACCGGTTGTCGCAGCAGTGCCGCTCGTGCCCCGTCGTGAGCGTCTGCGGCGGCGGGCTGCGCGCCCATCGCTACGCCGAGGAGACGGGGTTCGACAACCCGTCGGTCTACTGCCAGGATCTGCTCGCCCTCATCACCCACATCGGCGACCGCGTGCGGGCCGACCTGAACAACGCGGCGGTGCTCGCTCAGTGAACACGGATCGCATGCTGCTCAGCGCCGAGCAGTTTGCCGACATCGCGTCCGGCTACGGAGACGCGGGAGCCATGGCCGTGCTCGACGCCGGCCAGCTCGCCAAGCGGCGGGCGCTGATCGTCATGGTGCTGCGGGCGGCCGCGCCGACGCCGTTCGCCGCCGGCACCCACGCCGCGGCGGCCCTGCTCGCGCGCGCCGAGGACGCCGACCCGGCCGCCGTGGACGCCGTGCTGGCCCACCCGCATCTGGACGCCTGGGCGACGCTGTGCCTGCACCGGCTGGCGGACCACGGCGAGGGCGCCGACGTCGATCCCGCCGCGGACCTCGCCCACCTGGCCGCGTACGCGGTGGCGGCCGCGGTGGCGGCCGGGGTCGCCTTCGACATCGAGGTGCCGGTCCGCGAGGGCATCGCGACGATTCCGGGCCTCGGCAGCGCCACGGGACTCGGGGCGGGGCCGGCCCGGGCCCGCGACACGGGCGGCGCGGGCACTGCGGGCGGCGTGCGCCTCACCGGGTCGAACGGTCATGTCGTGGCGAGCGACGGCCCGGGCTGGCAGCCGCGGCGCACCGTGGAGCTCGACGCGGGCTGGCACCTCGCGATCGAGGACCAGGACCCGTACCGGCACTGCTACGGCTGGCAGCCGCTGCCGGCGCTCGGCCCGGTCCAGGCCGACCAGCTGGCGAAGCTGCTCGGCGAGGCCTGGCGGCTGATCGAGCGCGACCATCCCCGCCACGCGAAGGCGATGCGGCACAGCCTCCGCTCGCTGGTGCCGCTGGCCACCCCCGACCACGGGAACATGATCAGCGCGGCCTCGCGGCAGGCGTGCGGATCGATCGCCGTGTCCGTCCCCGACACCGCGGCCGACCTGGCCCTGCTGATGCTCCACGAGTACATGCACGCGAAGCTCGGCGCGCTGCTCGACCTGCACGACCTGCACCCCCGCTCGTCCCCCGCGCGGCTGCACGCGCCCTGGCGGCTGGACCCCCGCCCGGCGGGCGCCCTGCTGCAGGGCATTTACGCCCATACGGGCGTGACCGACCACTGGCGAATGCGCCGCCACGGCCCGGACGGCGACACCCGGCGCGCCGCGGCCCAGTTCGCCTACTGGCGGGCCATGAATCGCATCGCCATCGAGGACCTGACGCAGAGTGGGGAATTGACTCCCGTCGGCGAGCGGTTCTGCACTTTCCTGCACGCCACACTGCGATCCTGGGAATCCGAAGGCATTCCTGCCGATATCGCTTCCCGAACGCAATTGTTCGTCGTCGCGCAAATGACACGATGGCTTCTCTTGAATGCCCGGCCGATGGACGGCGAGACTGAACGGATCCTCAGTTCCATCCGGTCCGGCGAGCCCCTCGGCACGGTCGCCGGGCGCGGCACCGTCGTCGCCGGCCCCGCCGCCCGGCCCGCCGACGCGCCGGGCCTGCTCGGCGAGCTCCATCAATGGCTGGACGGGCGGACCGAGCCGCCGGCAACCTCTGGCCACAACTCGACCGCAGCAGGGATGATGTTGCTCAATGGCGACGCCGCGGGCGCCGAGCGGATCTTCCTGGAGCGGCTCGACGCCGACGCCGCCGACGACGAGGCCTGGATGGGTCTGGCCGTCACCCGGAGCCTCGCGGCCGGGTTCGCCGACCATTCGGATCGTGTCGACCTGGCCACCCGGCTCGTTACCACCAGGCCGGAACTCTTGCGGGACGTCGTGCTCAAACTGCAATGTGCAGGTAGTGCCGACCACCCCGCGAGTGATCTTCTGAAACTGCTGGTGGAACCGCCGGATGGGTCGCCGAGTTCCTGATACACGGCGACCCGCACTTGTGCAATACTTCCTGCCGAAGATGTCAGCTTCCGCAAGGCTGCGACTGCGGAGTCGACTTCATCCTGCTCCGGTGACCCCAGTCGCTTGCGCCCGAGGTCAACTAAACAGTGGATCACGCATTCTGGCCATAACCCGCAGCACTCTCCTATTTCAAGGTGGAAGCATGGACAAGCCGGGCGGGGTCGCCGGGGGCGACGAGGTTCAGAGCGGATTACTGGACCTGGCGGGGGTGAGGTTGCGGACGCTCATCGCCGAGCCCGATGCGCCGACCGCGTCGACGCTCGACAGCGTGATGCGGCGGCTTTTCGACCCACGCGAGCGGGATCTGCTCACGGTCTCCGCTTTTCAGTCCGCCCTGTAGCCGGAATGCCGCCCGGCCGACGCCGGACGGCATTGCTCATTGCAGCTGACATTGCTCTTTGCAGCTCATGACCGAGGCCTGGAACGAGGTTCCGCGGAACGCTCGAACCAGGCCCTGTCTCCCGCTCAGTCTCCCGCTCGTTACGTCGGCGGCGGCGAGATGTCGCAGTTGAGCCGGCGTCCGTCTCGCACCGAGAGCGTGTTGGGGTGGTCCTCCCCCAGCCGGCGCACACTGCGGTCGAGCGTCACCTGCAGCAGTTCGTCCGCGCCGGCCACGTCGCCGGTCTGACGGCGACTGACGATCAGATTGGCCGCCGCCGCGAGCGTGTCGGGATTGTCGACGCCGAGCACGCGCTCGAAGGCCGGCTTGACGCTCTCGTCGATCTCGCGGGCACCCTCCAGGTCGCCGAGGTCGACCAGCGCGTTGGCGAGGTTGATCCGGCTCGACAACGTGTACGGGTGCTCGCCGCCCAGCGACTGCTCGAACAGCTCCGTCGCCTGCTCCGACAGGACGCGGGCATCGCGCGCCGAACCGTTGACGCGCACGAAGATGGCCAGGTTGTTCAGGGCCGCCAGACGGAACGGATGCCGCTCGTCGTAGAGGCTCTCGTAGCCGGACAGCACCTGCCGAGCGATGCGCTCGGCCGCCTCCCCGTTGCCCAGCGCCGCCTCCTCGAACGCGGCGTTCATGAGGCACGAGAGCGTGTCCGGGTGCTCCTCCCCGTGGATGTCCCGATATCGCTGCAGGGTGTCGCCGGTCAGTTGGCGAGCGGCCCGGATGTCGCCGAGCTTGCGCAGCGTCACCGCCATGTTCTTCGCCGCGCGCAGGGTCGCCGGGGCCGAGTCACCGAGCAGCGCGCGGTACGACTTGAGCGTCGTCTCGAGCAGTTCGCGGGAGTCCGTGAACCGGCCGACGGCCCGCAGGTCGTGCGCGTAGTTGTTCGCCGCGAACAGGGTGTTGAGGCTGCGTTCGCCGAAGACGCGGCGGCGGCGCGAGAGGGTGTCCTCGTCGTAGTTGGCGGCGCCGTTGAAGTCGCCGACGAGCCGCAGCGAGACCGCGACGTTGTTGGCGGCCATCAGCGTGCGGTCGTGGTCCTCGCCGAAGGTGCGCTGCGCCCGGTCGTAGGTCTCCTCGGCCAGGTCGCGGGCCTCCTCGAACCGGCCCAGCGCCCGCAGATCGGCCGCCACACCGCCCGCCGTCATGACGATGTAGGGGTCGTCCTCCTCCTCCACCGTCTCCTTGAGCCGCTCCAGCGCCCGCTGGTCGATGTCCAGCGCGCGGTCGAACATCGCCTGCGAGCGCAGCGCGTTGCCGAGGTGGAAGTCGAGCAGCAGCGTCACCTGGTCCTCGCCGATGCGCGGATCGCCGCGCCAGATCTCGGCGGTCTCCTCGGCCAGCTCCTGGCTGCTGGAGAAGTCGCCGCGGGACCACAGGTAGCGCACCACGTCCACGACGAACAGGCGGACCTGCATGTCCGAGGAGTGGTTCGCCTTGGAGCCGCGCACGTGCGGCAGGAGCCGGGCGTACGCCGGCCAGCTCGCCACCTCGTCGGGGTCGGAGCGCTCGGCCGTCGCCAGCACCTGGTAGACGTGGCGGCGGTTGTCCTCGCGCTCCTGGGGGGTGAGGCTGTCCTGGATGACCGCCTGCACCAGGCGGTGGATCTGCATGATGGTCTGGCCGGAGTCGACCGACGCGAGGGCGTAGCGGCCGATCTGGCGAATCAGGCGGCCCTGCCGGATCGGGTCGTGCAGCGCCGGGTCGTAGGCCAGCAGGGGCTGGGTGAAGCGCGGGGTGTAGAGCAGCCGCGTCGGGATCGGCTCGGGCGCGAAGAAGGCGCAGATCTCCAGCAGCTTGGCCGCGGCCGGGGACTGCTTGCGCAGCTGATCCAGCGACAGCTGCCAGGTCGCGGCGGTCGAGCGGTCGTAGCCGACGGGCGGGTTCTCGTCGAGAATGCGCAGCGGCTGGGTGTCCAGCAGCTCGAGGTACCGCGTCACCGGCATGCCGGTCTCCGAGAGCCACGCCGCCGCCTGCTCGATCGCGAGCGGCAGGTCGCCGAGGCGGTTGGCCACGGCGTCGGCGTCGGCGACCGCGAGGCCGATCACCCGGCGGGTGAGGAACGTGATGCTCTCGGCCCGGCTGAACGTCGTGATCTCCACGACCTGGGCGTCCTGCGTCCACTCCTGGTTGCGCGAGGTCAGTAACACGTGGCCGGGGCCCTGCGGGATGAACTCGCGGATCGACTCGGGGTCGCCGACGTTGTCGAAGATCAGCAGCCAGCGCCCGGGGCGGCCCTGGCGCAGCGCGTCGCGGACCATCCGGACGCTCTCGCCGAGGGTGTCCGCCTCCTGCAGCCGCAGCTCCCGGGCCAGCTCGCCGAGGGCGGAGCGGACCTGGGACACCTGCTCGGCGGAGATCCACCAGACGAGGTCGTAGTCGGCGGCGAAGCGGTACGCGTACTCGATCGCCACCTGTGTCTTGCCCACGCCGCCGAGGCCGTAGAGGGCCTGCGGCACGACGACCGTGACGCTCGCGGAGAGCCGGTCGCGCAGCTGCTCGAGGGTGTCGCGGCGGCCGGTGAAGCCCGGGTTGCGCTGCGGCACGTTCCAGATCGGCGGGAGCACGCCCGGGAAGCGCGGCCCGGTGTCCTCCGGCTCGCCGACGCCCGCGTGCAGCGGCACGCCCAGCGCGCCCAGGAGGGCCTCGTGGGCCCGGTCGTGGGGCTGGTTGGCCAGCTCGGCCGGCAGCCGCTCGGTGAACGGCGGCGTGATCCGGGTGCTGTCCAGCCGGATCGGCACCACCGCGGGCGTCCCGGCCGAGCTGCGGCTGTCCAGCAGCGCCCACAGCGGGGCGGCCTGCGGCGAGGACACGTAGTCCTTCGACAGCAGCACCAGGGTGCGCCCGACCGTGGCCAGCCGCCGCTCCAGCTCGCTGACGAAGTGCGGGCCGGTGACCGAGTCGATGTCCAGCAGCGTCACCCGCATGTCGATGTCGACGAGCCGCTGCTGAATCCACTCCGCCCACATCCGGTCGACGGCGGCGTAGCTGATGAGCACGTCCGAGGCGCTGCTGGGCCGGGGCCGCTCGAACTTCTGCAGCCAGCGCCGCCGCTCGGACTCCTCCATGGCGGGCATCTCCCGCACGGCCCCGTCGGTGAGCACGCCGACGAGGCGCTCGAACGCGGCCAGCAGCGAGGTCTCCAGGCGCGGGCGCTCGGCGAAGGTCGCGAGGATCTCCTCGTAGGCGAAGTACGGCTTGTACGGCACCTCGACGTCGCCCCAGTACCGGTTCGCCTCGTCCGGGCTGGCGTGCTCGAGGAACGGCCGGAAGCGGCGCCGAGCGTAGTCGCGGCCGATCTCGAGCTTCAGCTGCTCGGCGTCCTCGACCCGCATCAGGGCCGGCAGGAAGCGCAGCGGGCGGCCGCGGCGCTGATGGCGGATCGACTCGCTGACCGCCACGGCGCCGTCGACGCTCTGGATGCTCAGGGTGAAGCAGTTGACGACGACGTCGGGCAGCAGCACGGTGCAGACGCCGGCCGCGTCGCTCAGGCCCGTGCGGCTGTCGACGAGGATGTAGTCGTAGTGCTGGCGCATGTTGCGCGCGAGCGCGTCGATGAACGCGGCGCCGGGCAGCCGGTCGTAGAACTTGGGCCAGTCGAAGGTGCTGACCGCCGCGGCGTAGGAGCGGGTCTGGCGGCCCGACGGCAGCAGGTCGACGCCGCCCTTGCCGGGGAAGCGCCACTCCAGCGACACGGCGTGGTCGAGCACCTGGGCCTGGGCGTCGATCCAGCCGGGGTCCTCGTCGCGGTCGGGCTGCAGCGCGGCGGTGACGAAGCCGGTGAGCATCTCGATGACGCCCGGGGAGTTGCGCAGCTCCTTGTCCAACAGGAACGGGTGGAAGTACCGGTGCAGGCCCGGCGACTCGAGGTCCCAGTCGACCACGAGCACCCGGTGGCCGTTGCTGGCGAGGATCCAGGCCACGTTCGCCATCGTCATGGTGCGGCCGGAGCCGCCCTTGTACGAGTAGAAGGTCACGATCTGGCCGGACCCGGCCGGCGCATGTTCTGTCGCGGTCATCGTGCCTCCTACGGTCCTTCGAGGATGGGGCGCGGGGGGTAGTCGCCGGGGGGTGGCCGCCGCGAGATCCGCCCGTCGGCCACGAGCCGGTTGCGGGCCTCGGCCAGCACCGCGGCCAGGTCGGCCTCGAACGACGGCCAGGTGAGCACGCTGCGGCGGGACAGGACCTCGCCGAGGCGGCGCTCGTTGTTGCCGAGGGTGTCGTGCATGAGGTCGACCAGCCGGGGGCTGTTGGCCTGGGTCTGCGGGTCGGTGGCGCTCATGACCACGAGCATCGCCGACACGTGATCGCGAAGATGGTCGATCTCCAGGAGCCGCTCGCGATGTGCGGCGACATCGGCGCTCCAGGGGTCCACGAGCAGCACGACGATGTGGTTGTACTGCTGCGCCATCTTCACGCGGTCGGCGAGCCGGTCGAGTCCGGTGAACATCGACTCGAAGCCGGCGTCCGAGGCGACCTTCTGCGCGTATTCCCGCAGCGGCTGCGGCTGCCCGGGCCCGAACGGCGACCACTCCAGCGGATCGGCCCCGTAGAAGCCGCCGTCGCGCTCGATCCCCTCCGCCTCCGCGCGGGTCGGCGCGGCGACCACGAAATGGATCATCTGCCCCGTGCCGAACCGGGCGGGCAGTTCGCCGCTGTCCTCGAGGCCGAGCCGGCTGAGGTGGAAGGCGCTGTCCGTCTGCGCGAAGTCCTGGTTCACCGAGCCGCGCGGGGGCGGGGTGCGGGCCGCGGTGACGATGCGCTCGGCGATGTTGGACAGGAACTCCAGATACGCGTCGCGATTGCGTTGTAATCGCAGCAACTGCCGCAGGCCGCGGCGGCGGTAGTCCTCGTCGGCCACGTCGAGGTCGTAGTGCACGGCCTGGACCTCCGGCGGGAGTTCCCGCGGTGGCAGCCAGACGATCGGGATCAGGCCCTGGATGCGCGGGCTCTCGTCGAAATGCGAGCCGTGCGATCGCTGCTCGAACAGTTTCCATTCCTTGCCGCAGGGGCGGCTCAGGAAGTACGCCGGGGAATAGAGCGCGAGAAAGCAGGAACAGTCGGCGATCGCGTCCACCAGGGCCTGCGGCCAGTGCTGGCCGGGCTCGATGTTGTGGTTGTCCAGGAAGCCGACCTCGACGTCGTGCCCGACGCCCGCGTGCGCGCGCACCTCGTTGCAGAGGTCGCTGTAGAACTTTCTGACGAACACGTCGTCCGGGCCGCGGGCGTAGCTGAGAAAAAAATACAGCACACGTCCTCCGCGGGCATGACGAAAGCGACCCCCAAGGCATTCAGTATATAGATCAACATGCCTGGGAACAGCCCTTGCGAATCCCCGTACCGGCGGGAGTGAACCGGGAACGCGATTACGGCTGGTCGGCGGCGGCGAAGGGCACGGTGTCGATGCCCAGGGCCAGGGCCACCGCGCCGAGGGCGGCCGCGCGGGGCGTCAGGGTGCTCTGCACAACCTCGACCGCCTCGGCCGCGGCGGCCAGGGCGGTCTCGGCCAGGCCGCGCTGCAGCGGCTCGCGCAGCAGCTCGGTCGCGGCCCCGAGCTCGTCGCCGAGCAGGACGCGCTGCGGGTTGATGAGGTTCACGAGGTTGCCCAGCGCGTATCCCAGCTGCGTCCCCGCGTCGATGATGAGACGGCGGCAGCCGGGGTCGCCGGCGTGCGCGTACTCGACCAGGCCGCCGAGGTCGAGCAGTTCCGGGTGGCTCTGCCGCGCGTTGGCGAGCAGCGCGCGGCCGCCCACGGCGAGCTCGACGCAGCCGCGGTTGCCGCACCGGCACACCGCGCCGCGCGCGTCCAGCGTCACGTGGCCGAGCTCGCCCGCGGTGCCGGCCGCGCCGCGGTAGAGCCGGCCGTCCAGGACGATCCCCGCGCCGATGCCGGTGGCGAGCTTGACGTAGACGAGGTCGGTGCAGCCGCGGCCGGCGCCCCAGACGTATTCGCCGAGGGCGGCCAGGTTCGCGTCGTTGTCCACGCGCACGGGCAGGCCCAGGCGCGCGTTGAGCTCGTCGGCGGGGCGCAGGTCGGCCCAGCCCGGCAGCATCGGGGGCGAGCCGATGCGCCAGTCGCGGGTGATCGGGGCGGGCACCCCCAGGCCGACGCCGACGACGTCGTCGCGGGTCGCGCCGATGTCGCCCAGCGCCGCGTCGACGAGGACCACGGCGAGCTCGAGGGCGTCGGCGGGGCGGTCGTCGATGTCGAAGTCGGTGCGGGAGCCGCGCTCGGCGATCACCGTGTGGCCGAGGTCGGCGACGGCGACGCGCACGTGGCGGCGGCCGATGTCGGCGCCGACGGCGATGCCGGCGCGGCGGGTCAGCTGGACCACGGACGCGGGGCGGCCGCCGACCGGGCGGGCCGCGGCGCCGACCTTCTCGCTGACGAGCCCGGCGCCGCCGAGGTCGGTGAGCACGGCCGAGACCGTGGGGCGGGACAGGCCGCTGAGGGTGACGAGCTCGGCGCGGGTGCGGGGCCCATACAGGCGCAGCGTCTCGGCGACCCGTCGGGCGGTGCCGCTCAAGCGTCGCCACAGGTCGCGGGGATGCGTCTGCTGTGCCGCCACGGCGCGTAATCCTGCATGGCCGTCAATAGTTATGTCAAGGCCTTACTGAACCCCAGAAGCGTGAGCGCCGCCGGGTCCGAGGACCCGGCGGCGCTCGAAACCCTTGCTGACTAGCTGTTCCAGACCTGGAAGGTGGAGAGCTGACCGGCCGGCCAGCCCGAGTTGGACGTGAACGTCAGGCGGAAGTACCGCTGCGTGCTCGCCGTGAACGTGATCGTCACGGTGTTGTTGGCGCCCGGCGTGAAGCTGTAGTCCGCCGCCGCCTTGAGCTCCGTGAACGACGTGCCGTTGGTGCTGCCCTGCACCTGGATGCGCTGGGTGCGCGCACCCCAGCCGGCGGGCAGCTGCAGCACGACCCGCGACGCGCTCTGCGCCGAGCCGAGGTCGACCTGCACCCACTGCGGGAAGGCGTTGTTCGCGCTCTCCCAGTAGGTGCCCTGGTTGTTGTCGACCACGTTGCCGGACGGGTACACGTCGTTGTGGCTAGACTCGCTGGTCGCCTTGCCCTGGGCCAGGTCGATCGGCGAGCTGCCGGCGCCGGTGCCGCTCAGCGCGACGGTCGTCGGGCTGTTGTTGGCGTTGCTGGTGATCGTGAGCGTGCCGGTGCGGGTGCCCGAGGCCGTCGGGCGGAAGGTCACGCTGACGGAGCACGAGGCGCCGACGGCGATCGAGCCGCACGTGTTGGTCTGGGCGAAGTCACCCGAGACGCTGACCCCGGAGACCGTGGCCGCCGCGGTGCCGGTGTTGGTGATGGTGACCGACTGCGCGGCGCTCGTGGTGTTGAGGGCCTGGGTGGCGTACGACAGCGACGCCGGGCTCGCGCTGAGCACGGGCGCGTTGACCGTGCCGCCGCCGCTCGGGTAGACCTCGAGCTCCGACAGCTGCGCCGCCGGCCAGCCGGTGTTGGCGGTGACGTTCACCCGCACGTAGCGGACGTTCGTCGCCGGCACCGTGATCGCGACGGTGTTGCCCGACGCCGGGTTGAAGGTGCGCCCGGCCGACGCCGACAGGGTGCTGAAGTTGGTGCCGTCGGTGCTGCCGGTGATCGACAGCGTCTGCGTGCGCGTGGCCCACGCGGTGTCCGGCGGCAGCTTCAGGGTGACCTTGCCGATGCTGGTCGCCGCGCCGAGGTCGACCTGAATCCACTGCGGGAAGGCGTTGTTGGCGCTCTCCCAGTAGGTGGCCGCGTTGCCGTCGGTGGCCGTGTTCGGCGTCTGGGTGCCGTTGACCTGG
Source organism: Dactylosporangium sp. NPDC000244 (assembly GCF_040300725.1). Classification (NCBI taxonomy): domain Bacteria; kingdom Bacillati; phylum Actinomycetota; class Actinomycetes; order Micromonosporales; family Micromonosporaceae; genus Dactylosporangium; species Dactylosporangium sp. NPDC000244. The sequence continues at coordinate 50,580 of NZ_JBEPEH010000041.1, read as the reverse complement.
CTGCTCGCGGTGGCGGTCTTGTTCAGCGCGATGTTGGTGTCGGTGCCGATGCCGGAGCCGGAGAGGCCCACGGTGGCCGGGCTGTTGTTGGCGTTGCTGGTGACGGTCAGCGAGCCGGTGCGCGAGCCCGAGGCCGTCGGGGTGAACTTGACGGTCACGGTGCAGGACGCGCCCACGGCGATGCTGCTGCCGCAGGTGTTGGTCTGGCTGAAGTCGCCGGAGGTGGCGATGCCGGAGACGCTCGCCGCGGTGGTGCCCGAGTTGTTCAGCGTGACGGTCTGGGTCGCGGACGACGTGCCCACGACGGTACCGCCGAAGCTGAGGCTGCCGGGGTCGGCGTTCACGATCGGGCCCGGGGCGACGCCGGTGCCGGACAGCGGCACGGTGTTGGTGATGCCCGAGGCGGTGACGGTGAGGGTGCCGGTGCGCGCGCCGGCGACCGTGGGCTTGAACGTGACGCTCACGGTGCAGGAGGCGCCGGCGGCGATGCTGCTGCCGCAGGTGTTGGTCTGGGCGAAGTCGCCGCTGACCGCGATCGTGCCGACCGGGGCCGCGCCGCTGCCGGAGTTGGTGACCGTGACCGTCTGGGCGGCGCTGGTCGAGCCGGTGACGACCGAGCCGAAGCCGACCGCGCTCGGGCTGATGTTGATGCTCGAGCCGTTGTCGGGCAGGTACGGCGGGAAGGTCGGGGTCTGCAGGTTCGAGCACGCGCTCGTGGACAGGCCGCTGTTGCCGCCGCCGTCGGTGAGGGTGAAGCCGACGCCGCAGTTGTAGATCGCGGCCGGGGCCTGCACGCCGGTGGCGGTGGAGTTGGTGATCGTCGCGGCGCCGCCGACCTGCTCCTGGATCGCCCAGGTGCCGGTGTTCTGGATCGTCGCGTTGTTGATCTTCACGTTGGAGATGTTCGAGCCGGAGACGAACTGGATGGCCTCGAACGGGCTCTGCTGGATGAGGATGTTGTCGACGTTGGTCAGGCCGTTCATCACGCCGTCGCGGGCGTCGAACCACAGCGCGCCGACGCCGAACTGCCAGTTCGGGTCGAGGCTGCCGGAGCGGATGATCGTGTTGCGCAGCACGTCGGTGCGGCCCAGCGTCGTGGAGGCGAAGCGCTGCGCGACGTGGATGCCGCCGCCCTGGGTGAGGCCGGCGTCGATGACCCGGTTGTCGGTCACGAAGTTGTCGTGGCCGCCGTAGATCGCGATGCCGTTGGCCAGGATCGGGTACTGCACCGTGTTGTGGTCGAACGAGTTGTTCGCGTCGGCGTTCTGCTCGGCCCAGGTGGCCAGGCCGTCGTCGCCGGCGTTGCGCACGTCGGAGTTGGTGACCACCGAGTTGGTGACGCCGTTGTGGAAGTTCACGCCGTCGGCGGTGAAGTTGCGCAGCCGCAGCCCGCTCATCACCAGCTTGTCGAACGGCCCGTCCATCCAGGCGCCGACCTTGGTGTGCTCGATCCAGACCCGGTCGACGGTGGAGTTGCTCATCGCGCCGCCGATGCCGTTGACCTGGTCGGCGTCGTTGCGCTCCTGGACGTTGCCGAAGATGGCGAAGTCCGACAGGTGCACGTTGCTGCTCGGCGTCGGCGCGTAGTTGCCGTAGAAGCCGATGCGGTCACCGGTGGTGCGCGAGCGCCACATGCCGGCGCCCTTGATGGTGATGTTGTTGACCGCGATGTGGCCGAGGATCTTGAACGTGCCCTCGGGGATCCACACGGTGCCGCCGGCGCCGGCCGAGGCGATCGCGGCGTTCATCGCGGCGGTCGAGTCCTGCGCACCGGTCGGGTCGGCGCCCTTGCTGGTGATCGAGACCGAGCCGGCGGGCTGGGACAGCGCCGCGCCGACGTTCTCGAAGTCGGCGAAGTCGATGGTGTACGACGAGGCGGTGGAGTCCGAGTCGACCTGCAGCTTGAACTTGGTGCCGGCCGGGTAGGTCGTCGGGAAGAGGCGGTTGACCTCGTCGTAGAAGTGGTGCGGGTTGCTGCCCGGCTGGTTGCTGAACGGGTAGCTGCTGTAGTACCAGCTGTACGCGTTCGTCAGCGTGAAGTTCGTGCTGCGCGTGCCGTTGATGTACAGCGAGATCGGCGCCGTGTAGACCGAGCCGCTCGCGGTGTCCGGGATGCTGTAGCGGAAGACGATCGAGTTGGTCGCCACCGGGGTGGTGAACTCGACGTACTTGCCCTGGCCCTGCAGCGTGACGGCCTTGCGGTAGGAGGCCTCGGCCGGCAGCGTGTTGTAGGCCGCGCTGGGCCCGATCACGGTGCCGTTGGTCGTGGCGTTCTCGGCCTGCACCTCGACGTAGGGCAGGGTCGCGCCCACGCCGCCGGTCGCGGCCGCGAGGGCCGGCGACGCGACATACACGACCGCGCCGGCCGCGGCCAGAGCGGCACCGGCGACGAGGGCCGCGGTGCGTGCTCTGGGCCTGAATCTGGGAATGCGCATGGGGTGCCAACTTTCGACGAGCCGGGCGCACGGCCGGGCCCTCGGTTGGCGGCGCGGGGGCCTGAGAACAGTGCGCGGGCTGAACGGGGGATGCACCGGTCGGCGGTTTGGTCGGTGCAAGAGGGACGGTAACCCCAGCGACACTGGCGCGCAATATCCAGACGCATCTTCGCAAGAGATTGACGATCCGGCGTCATCCGCCGGGCCGGACCAGACCCGTCTCGTAGGCCAGCACGACGAGCTGCACCCGGTCGCGCAGGCCCAGCTTGGTCAGCACCCGCCCGACATGCGTCTTGACCGTCGTCTCGGCCACCCGCAGCCGCTCGCCGATCTCCAGGTTCGACAACCCCTCGGCGACCAGCAGCAGCACCTGCCGCTCGCGGTCGGTGAGCAGGTCGAGCCGAACCCCGGGCGGCGCCTTCGCCACCACGGGCCCGGGCACGACGAAGCGGTCGAGCAGGCGGCGGGTCACGCTCGGGGCCACCACGGCGTCGCCGGCCGCGACGACCCGGATCGCGGCCAGCAGGTCGGCCGGGGGCGCGTTCTTGAGCAGGAACCCGCTCGCACCGGCCTGCAGCGCGGCGAAGGCGTCCTCGTCGGTGTCGAAGGTGGTCAGCACCAGCACCCGCGGCCCGTCCGGCCGGCGGGTGAGCTCGGCGGTCGCGGCCACCCCGTCCATGACCGGCATGCGGATGTCCATGACGACGACGTCGGCCGGGGTGTCGCGCAGCAGCCGCAGCGCCTGCGCCCCGTCGCCGGCCTCGCCCGCGACGGTCATGTCGGGCTGGGCGGACAGGATCATCCGGAACCCGGCCCGCACGAGCTCCTGGTCGTCCACGATCACGACGCTGATCATGCGGTCGTCACCGGGATCACGGCCCTGACCTCCCAGCCGCCGCCGGAGCGGGGACCGGCCGCGAACGTCCCGCCGTGCATCGCCACCCGCTCCCGCATCCCGACCAGCCCGTGCCCGGGCTCGCCGGAGGCGTCCGAGCCGGTGCCGTCGTCCGTGGCCGTGATCGTGAGGCGGCCGTCGCACCGCTCCAGCCGTACCGTCAACGTCGCCCCGGCCCCCGCGTGCCGCAGCGTGTTCGTCATCGACTCCTGCACGATCCGGTACGCGGTCAGCTCCTCCGCCGCCCCGAGCGGCCCGGCCTCCCCCTCCACCCGCAGCGTGAGCCCCGAGGCGGCCGCGAGCTCCGCCACATCGGCGAGGCCGACCCGCCGCCGGTCGAGGGTTCCCGGCCCGCGCAGCACCGCGAGCACCCGGCGCATGTCGGTGAGCGCGTCGCGGCCCGTCGCCGCGATGGTGTCGAGGGCCTGCCGCGCCTGGGCCGCCGAGGGGTCCAGGGTGAAGGCCGCGCCGTCCGCCTGCACGATCATGACGCTCAGCCCGTGGGCGATGACGTCGTGCAGCTCCCGCGCGATGGCGGCCCGCTCGTCGGCGGCGGTGAGCCGGGCGAGATGGTCGCGCTCGCGCTGCAGGGTCGCGGCCCGCTCCTCGAGCGAGGCGACGTAGAGCAGGCGCGTGCGCACCGAGAACGCGGTGACCCACGCGGCGACCGTGATCGCGCCCAGGACGGCGAACACGGTCCAGAAGTTGCCGGCGTTGTGGTGCTCGGCGGTCGCGGCCAGCAGCACCCCGATGCCCGCCCCGGCGCCGGCCACGATGCCCCACACGAGACGCGGCTGGTACTTCACCACGGAGTACATGGCGATGAGCGCGGCCACGTCCACCATCCGCACCGCCGGGCGCACCGCGAGCTGCGCGATGGCGAGCCCGCAGACGACCAGGGCGACCGGCACCGGGTAGGCACGGCGGAACAGCAGCGTGAGCGGCATCGCGACCAGGATGGCGGCGAGGGCGGGCGGGCGGGCGAAATCGCGCTCGAGGTAGAGCAGCGCGAGCACGCACGCCGTGACCCCGATGTCGAACAGTCTCGCCCTCACGCCAATGAGCCTAGGCACGTGCCGCGCGCCGGGCGGGCAGGACCGCCGCCAGGACCGCGGCGGCGGCCGCGAGCCCCACGAAGCCGGCCAGCTGGCCGAAGGGCACACTCAGCAGCGGGTGTACCGCCCCGAAGGCCGCCTTCGTCGTGAGCCACCCGTAGAGCACGCCGAACGCCACCCCGCCCAACGCCCCCGCCAGCGCCATGAGCAGGGCCTCGGTCAGCAGCGTGGCCCGCAGCTGCCCGCGGGTCAGCCCCAGCGCGCGCACCAGCCACGACTCCCGGGCCCGCTCCAGCACCGACAGCGAGAGCGTGTTGCCGATCCCGATGACCGCGATGACCAGCGCGAAGGCCAGCAGCGCGGCGATGATCGCGACCATCTGGCCGATCTCGGCGTTGCGCTGGTCGCGCACCTCGGCCAGGTCCGCCACCTGCACCAGCGGGTGTGCGGCCAGGGTGTCGTCGAGCTTCTGCCGCGCGGCCGCGGCCGACAGCCCGGGCGCGGCCTTCACCAGCACCAGGCCGTCGTCGTGCACGTCCGGGAACAGCGTGGCGAAGTCGGCCTCGGCGATCACCGCGTCGCCGACGAGGCTCGAGCTCTGCACGATCGCGGCCACGGTCAGCCGCAGCCGGCGGTCCCCGGCCACGAGCTCGATCGTCGAGCCGGCGGTGGCGCGCACCTGCCCGGCGGCCGGGATGACGGCGGTGCCGGGTCGCACGTCGGCCCCGAACACGTCCGCCCCGGCGCCGACGGTCCCGACCAGCACGTCGCCGGCCTCGCCCTGTTTGACCGGCGCGGCCACCGGGAAGCCCGCGGCCCGCACCTCCCCCGCCACCCCGGCCGGCACCAGCTCGCCGGGCACCGCGGGCGTCAGCAGGTAGTCGACCGGGAAGGCCTTGTTGAGCTGCGCCTCGGCGGTCCGGTTGGCGGTGGCCGCGACGGTACCGCCGCCGGCCATCAGCGCCACCCCGATGAGCAGGGTCGCCGTGGTGGCCGCGGTGCGGGCCGGATGCCGGGCCGCGTTCGCGGTGGCCATCTTCACCGGCACCCCGAACAGCCGCCCCGGCAGCCAGCCCAGCGCCCGCACGACCGGCCCGACGAGCCGGGGCATGAGCAGCAGCAGGGCCGCGAAGTTGCCGATCCCGCCCAGCATCACCAGCGCCATCGCGGCCAGGACCCCGCCGGTGCCGCGCAGCCCGGCGACGGTGATCGCGGTGCCGGCCAGCGCGGCGAGCACGGCCAGCACCAGCGAGGTGCGGCGCAGGGAGCCGGACTCGGGCACCGCGGCCCGCAGCGCCGCCATCGGCCGCACCCGGGACGCGCGCAGCGCCGGGGCGACCGCGGCGCCGACGGTGACCAGCAGCCCGAGGGCCGGGCCGGCCAGCAGCGGCAGCGGGCTGAGCACCACGTCGCCGGCCGGCAGCCCGAGGACCGTGGAGAGCCGGGACATGAGCAGCGCGACGAGCACGCCGAGGCCGGTGCCGAGGACCGCGCCGGCGAGCCCGACCAGCGCGGCCTCGGCCAGCACGAGCCGGAACACCTGCCCGCGCCCGGCGCCGACGCAGCGCAGCAGGGCCGTCTCGCGCAGCCGCTGGGCCATGAGGATGGTGAACGTGTTCACGATGACGAAGCCGGCCACGAGCACGGCCACCAGCGCGAACAGGCCGATGCCGACGAGCAGCCCGCTGAGCTGCCCGGAGGCCGCCTTGGCCAGGTCGTCGCGCAGCTGGATGCCGGTGCGGGCCCGCGCGTCGGACCCGGACCCGAGCCGGTCGCGCACGGCGGCCGCGTCGGCGCCCGGCCGCAGCGCGGCGACGACCTCCCGGTAGCCGGCCGAGCCGGTCAGCCCGGTCAGCTCGGCGTCGGTGAGGACCACGGTGGAGGTGCGGCCGCCGCCGAAGCCGGTGACGTCGACGGTGCCCACGACCCGCAGCCGCTGCCGCCGCTCGCCCGCACCGATGACGGTGATCTCGTCGCCGATCGAAAAGCCGATGCGGGCGGCGGTACGGGTGTCGAGCGCCGCCTCGCCCCCGGTCTGCGGCAGCCGGCCCGCGTGCACGTCGAACGGCCGCAGCCGCGCGACGGTGCCGGCGTTGATGCCGTAGCCGGGCAGCCCGATGTCGGTGACGATCCGGCCCCGCTTGTCCAGCAGCGGCAGCCGCTCGGCCCGGCGCCCGTCGGCCTCGGCCACCCCGGCGTCGGCCCGCGCCCGGTCCAGGGCGGACGGCTCCAGCCGCCCGTCGTCCCGGGCCGTGAGCGCGGCGCCGACGTTGCGGGCGGCGCGGGCGTACTCGTCGTAGAGCGCCGCCTGCGCCGTGTCCCGGTAGATGAGGGTCCCCGCCACGAAGGCCACCGCGAGCACGACGGCGACCAGGGTCGGGACGAGCCGCCGGACCCGCAGCCCGGTGAACGCGGTGCGCAGCACGTCAGCCCCCCAGCCGGCGCAGGCCCGCCAGGACCGCGTCGGGGCTCGGCCGGTGGATCTCCTCGACGATCCGCCCGTCGGCGAGCAGGACCGCGCGATCGGCGTGCCCGGCCGCGACCGGGTCGTGCGTGACCATGACGATCGTCTGGCCGAGCTCGCGCACGCTGCGGCGCAGGAACTCCAGCAGCGCGGCCCCGGAGCGGGAGTCGAGGTTGCCGGTCGGCTCGTCGGCGAAGACCACGTCGGGCCGGCTCAGCAGCGCCCGCGCGCACGCGACCCGCTGCTGCTGGCCGCCGGAGAGCTCGGAGGGCCGGTGCCGCAGCCGCTCGGCGATGCCCAGCGTGGTCACGAGCTCGCGCAGCCAGCCCGGGTCGGCCTTGCGCCCGGCGAGGTCGAGCGGCAGCGTGATGTTCTGCTCGGCGGTCAGCGTCGGCAGCAGGTTGAACGACTGGAACACGAACCCGATCCGCTCTCGCCGCAGCCGCGTGAGGGCCCGGTCGGACAGCCCCGTGATCTCGGTCCCGCCGATGCGCACCGACCCGCCGTCGACCGTGTCGAGCCCGGCCAGGCAGTGCATGAGCGTCGACTTGCCGGAGCCGGACGGCCCCATCACGGCGGTGAACTCCCCGGCCGCGAACTCGACCCCGACCCCGTCGAGCGCGCGCACCGCGGTGTCGCCGCTCCCGTACACCTTCACCACGTCGGCGGCCCGGACCGCCACCCGTCCCATCCCGTTGTTCGTCACGATCCGTGACGCTAGGCGCGCACCGGCCGCGCGTCGTCCACGCGAGGTCGTACTACCTGAGCAGGACGCGCTCCCCCGGGACAGGCTCCTACGGTTCGCCGCATGGATCGACGCTCCTTCCTCGCATCGGCCGCCGCGCTGGCCGCGACGGGCCCCGCGGTCCCGGCGTTGACGCGCACGCACGCCGCCTTCGAGCTGCCGGATCCCGACGGCCCGCACCCGATCGGCACGACCGTGCTGCACCTCGTCGACGGCTCCCGCACCGACCCGTGGGTGAGCGGGAACCGTCCCCGGGAGCTGATGGCGCAGCTGTGGTACCCCACCACGGCGCGATCCGGCCCGCGGGCACCCTGGGTGACGGCGGGCGAGGCCGGGCCGGTCGGCCGCGACCTGATCGAGACGGTCACGGGCACCCCGCGCGACCTACCCGGCCTGGCCGAGGTCCGCACCCACGGACGGCTGCGGGCCCAGCGCCGCCCCGGATGCCCGGTGCTCGTCTTCTCCCCCGGCTTCGGCGCGCTGCGCAACTCCGGCTCGGCGCTGGTCGAGCACCTGGCGGCGCGCGGCTACCTGGTGGTGACCCTCGACCACACCCACGACGGGATCGCGGTCGAGTTCCCGGGCGGGCGCATCGAGCCGAACACGATCGTCCCGCTGCTGCAGGACCCGGACACGATCGCCGAGGTGGCCGCGCGCATGGTGACGGTGCGAGCGGCCGACATCCGCTTCGTGCTCGACCGCCTCGGCGTCCGCGGCCGGGCCGGCGTCTTCGGGCACTCACTCGGCGGCGCGGCCGCGGCCCAGGCCGTGCGCGACGATCCACGGCTCGTGGCCGGGGCCAACCTGGACGGCACGTTCTACGGCCCCGTCGCGCGGACCGGCCTGGACGAGCCGTTCCTGCTGGTCGGCAGCGACGACGCGGACGAGTCCTGGCCCGCGTTCGAGGCGAAGCTGCGCGGCTGGCACCGCACGGTCCGCGTGGCCGGGGCGCGCCACCTCACCTTCCACGACTCGGTGCTGCTGCGCCTGTCCGCGGACGCCTACGGCACGATCCGCCCCGAGGACGCGATCGCCCGGACCCGCCGCCACCTGAGCGGCTTCTTCGACCGCTTCCTGCGCGGCTGATCGCCGTCAGCGCGTGAGGGTGGCGATCGTGTCGGCCACCGCGGACGGGGACGGCATCGCCGCGATCTCGGCGGCCAGCTCGGCCGCGCGCAGGTGGTAGCCGTCGTCGGAAAGCAGCTTGGCCGCCTCGATGCGCACGGCCGCGGCGCAGCGCTCCGCGAAGGGTACCGCGCGGGCCGCGCCCGCGGCCGTGAGCCGCTCGGCGATCGCGAACTGGTCGCACATCTGCGGCATGAGCAGCTGCGGGCGGCCGGCGGTCAGGGCCGCCATCGAGCTGCCGGAGCCGCCGTGGTGCACGAACAGCGCGCAGCCGGGCAGCACCTGGTTGTGCGGGATCCAGCCGATGCGGCGCACCCCGTCGGGCAGCCCGCCGAGGTTGTGCACGCCGGCGCCGGAGACCACGACCTCCACGTCGAGCTCGCGCAGGCCGAGCACCGCGGCGGTGAGGCCGTCGACGCCCTCCGGGATCGGTACGGTGCCCATCGACACGCAGACCCGCGGCCGGTCCGGGGGCTCGAGCAGCCAGCCGGGGATGGTGCAGGCGGCGTTGTACGGCACATAGCGCATCGGCGTCCCGCCCGGCACGGCGCCGAGGCTCGGCGGGCAGGTGTCGACGGTGAGCGCGGGCGGGTCGACCGCGATCCCGCCCTGCAATGTGGACAGACGCGGCCCGGCCTTGTCCAGCGCGGCCCGGTGCACCGGCTCGGGGACCGGCAACCCCCAGTGCTGCAGCACCCACGGCACCCCGGCCCGCGTGGCCGCGAGCGGCCCGGCGTACTCGACCGGCTCGGTCACGACGAGGTCCGGCCGCCAGGCGCGCACGAGCGCGTCGACGTCGTCGCGGGTGCGCTCGGCGAGGGCGACGAACACGTCCAGGTCGAGCTCCTCGTTCCCGCCGAGGCCGACGCCGGACGGCCACAGCTCGAAGAACGAGGCGTCCCCGCCGACCACGGCCGCGGTCAGCCCGGCCCGGCGCACCTGCTGGTGCAGCGGATGCGGGACGGCGACGAGCACCTGGTCGCCGCGCAGGTGCAAAGCCCAGGCCAGCGGCACCATCGAGAACAGGTGGCCCGGGGCCGGGTTCATGGTGAACAGCACGCGCACGTCAGTCCTCCGGTCGTTCGGGCGCCGACAACGTCACCGGCAGGTCCTCGATGCCGCGCAGCATGGTGCCGGGCGCCCGGTAGCGGACCGGCCCGGCGATGCGCAGCGCGGGGAACCGGCGCAGCAGGCGGGGGAAGAGCACCTGGGCGTGCAGCCGGGCCAGCGCCGCGCCCGGGCAGAAGTGCCGGCCGGCGCCGAAGCTCAGCGACGCGCGGCCGGGCTTGCGCAGCACGTCGAAGCGGTCGGGCTTGCCGACGTACGCCGGATCCCGGTTCGCCGCCCCGACGAGCCCGAGCACCGCCATGCCGGGCGCCACCTCGACGTCGCCGAAGCGGGCGGGCGCCATGGCGATGCGCACCGCCACCTGCACCGGCGGCTCGTAGCGCAGGATCTCCTCGACGGCCCGCTCGGCCTGGGCCTCGTCGCCGCCGCGGACCAGGGCGGCCTCGTCGGGGTACGACAGCAGCAGCCGCGCCCCGAGGGACACCAGGCTCGCCGGCGAGTCGTAGCCGGCCCCGAAGAGCAGGACCAGGTCGCCGAGGTACTGCTCGCCGAGGTCGGGCCGCAGCCCCCGCACCATCGCCAGCAGCCCGGTCTCCCGCTCGGCCGCGAGCGCCTCGAGCGCGTCGATGATCTCGTCGCCGGCCGCGGCCATCCCGGTGCGCTGCCGGGGCGTCATGAACGGCTCGAACGCCGCCGACGCGACCCGGGCCGCCTCCCCCAGCCGCAGCGCGTCGGCGTCGGGGATGTCCAGCAGCCGCCCGGTGACGAGCGAGGCGAACGGCACCGCGAGCGCCTCGGCGAGGTTGACCGTCCCGCCGTCGGCGAGCCGCTCCCCCAGCCGGTCCAGGCAGGCCTCGGCGGTGTCGATCGTGTGCCCGCGAAGCTCCTCGGCGCGGCGCGGGACGAGCCGGCGGGCCAGGGCGGCGCGCAGCTCGCTGTGCACGGTGCCCTCGCGCCAGCCGAACGACTGGTAGAGGCAGCGGATGAGCCGCACGTCGCGCCAGTTGGGGGTGAGCCGGGCCGGGTCCTCGCCGGGGCTGGCGAAGATCGGCTCCTGCAGCAGCCGGGCCACGTCGGCGTGCCGGCTGAGCACCACCGCGGCGGCCTTGCCGGGCAGGTCGATGCGCAGCACGGGGGTGCGCTCGCGCAGGGTGCGGTAGTGCGCGTACGGCTCGGCGAGCGCCCGCGGCCGGACCAGGTCGAGGAAGAGCCGCTCGCCGTGGCGGCGCTCGGCCCCGGCCCAGAACCGCAGCAGCGCCGCGACCGTGCGCTCGGGCTGCTCCAGGTTGGGGCTGTGCGACGCGTCCGGGATGATGTCAAGCTCGGCCCCGAGCCGCTGGGCGTAGCCGGCGAAGTCCTGGGTGGACCAGAGGCGCTGGTCGCGGTACCCGTGCATGAGCAGCACCGGCAGCCGCGTGGCGCGCAGGTCGGCGCCGCGGTCCGGCTCGGCGGTGAGCGAGCGCAGCGCCCCGTGCAGGAAGGCCAGGCGCATCCCGTCGAGCCGGCGGCGCCAGAACTCCCGCCGGTCGACGTCCCGCTCGGGCACCAGCCGCCGCACGACGGGCCACATGACGGCCGCGCCCTGCAGCGCGAGGGTCTTGTCGAAGCCGGAGAGCAGCTTGCGGTGCCGGAACCCGTCCATCCCCGGCCCGGCCCCGATGAGCGTGACGGAGAGCAGCAGGTCGGGCCGGGCGAGCGCGGCGGCGCGGGCGACGAACCCGCCGTAGGAGTGCCCGACGAGGTGCACGGGCCGCCCCGCGCTCGCGAGCACGGCCACCAGGTCCTCGGCGTGCCTGGCGATGGTGTGCGCCTCGGGCGACTCGCCGTCGAGCCGGGCGTAGTGGCCGTGGTAGTCGTAGGCGTAGGCGTGGTACCCGGCGGCGGCGAGCGCCGGCAGCACGGGCACGAAGTCCTCCTTGGACCCGACCACCCCGGCGCACAGCACGACGGCCGCGTTGCGGTCCGCCTCGGCGGGCGGCGGCATGTGCAGCGCCGCGACCGGCCCGCGGGCGGTGTCGAGCACCAGTTCGGAGTCACTGAGCGTGAGCACAATACGACGATAGTCCTGTTAGTCCGGTTTGTACGGCTATAACACCACATAAGCCTCGTCAGGCGATAAAAGCCTTAAAGCATGACTCGGGTCCGCCGTGGTGCGGACCGTCGCTCCCGCCAGACACCACTCGGCGCTGGCGCGCCATCGCTGCCAGGCCCGGGGGCGGGCCCGCTGATCCGTGCCGGTCCCACTGTGGTGCGAGCCTCCGGCTCGCGCGCACACCATAGTGACCATGGCTCTCGCCACCACCCAGGGACTGCTGGACAACTGGTCACGTGGCCGCGACCTCCACCCGGTGCAGCCGCACCGGGCCCAGGTCGCAGCGGTGGTCCGCGGCTGGACCCAACCGATCGTCCTGTCTCCCAGCCACGCCACCGCCATCGGCCTCGGCGGACGCTGACCAGTCCCCTTCCGGCAAGCCGCCGACATCGGCGAGCACTCACAGCGACGGCTGCCGCGAGAACGAGAAGCCCCGAGGCCACCCGCCGCGGCCCGAAGGGAGCCGGCGACCACGGGAGCCGGTGGCGGAGGTTGCGGTGCCGGTGGGCTTCATCTGGGGCGGCGCTACCACCCGCGGAGCTGGCAGCGTCGGCGCGCAGCGCCCAGCGGTGTCTGGCGGGAGCGACGGTCCGCACCACCGCGGACCCGAGTCATGCCTACAGCTCAGTGCAGGATCGCGGCCTCGGGAAGGCCGGGTAGCAGCGCCGCGCCGAGCAGTGGGGCCTCCTCGCCCAGTTCGGCCGGGACGACCGTGACCCGCTGGTAGGTCAGGAGCTCGGCCAGGGACTCGCGCAGCGGCGGCCAGAGCGCGGGGCGCCGCAGGGCGATCGCGCCGCCCAGGGCCACCGCCTCCAGGCCGGCGTTCAGGGCGAAGTTCGCCACGCCCAGGGCGAGTGACGAGGCGTACGCGCGCCAGAAGTGCGGGTCGTCGACGTCCTCCAGGGGGCGGCCGAGGCGGCGGTGCAGGGCGCTGCCGCCCGTCAGGGTCTGCAGGCAGCCGATCTGGCCGCAGTCGCACGGGCGCTCGTTGCCCGCGATGAGCTGGTGGCCCGCCTCCGTCGTCAGGTGTACCGTCCCCAGGCGCAGGGCCGCGCCCACCCCGGTCGACAGGGTCAGGTAGCCGCAGCGCTCGAAGCCGCGCAGGGCTCCCGCCGCGCACTCGCCCAGCAGGCCGCACGTCGCGTCGTGGGCCACCCGGACGGGCACGCCGAGCGCGTCGGACAGGTCGGCGGCCAGCGGGCGGCCCTCGTAGCCGCGCAGGTTCAGCGCCACCCGCACGGCACCCGCCGGGGTGACGCGGCCGCCGAAGGACACGCCGATCGCCGATGTGCCCGCGGGCACGGCCGCGATCAGCGCGCGCAGCTGGCGGCCGTAGTCCGGCTCGCTCGGGAATCTCGTCAGGGTGTCGCCGGACCGGACCCGGGTCCAGGTTCCGCCGATATCGATCGCGGTCACAGAAATCGACACGGTTCATTGTAGAAGTGTGTCGATACGTGTGCGAATCTGGTTGGTGGTTCACCCCACCGCCATGGAGGACCACACATGAAGTCTCGCCTCGCTCTGCTCGCCGCGCTCAGTCTCGTCGTCGCGCAGCTCGTCGCGGCCGGGCCCGCGGCCGCGGCCACCACCGTCACGATCAACGGCACCGCCGCCGGGCGCACGTTCGACGGCGTCGGCGCGATCTCCGGGGGCGGCGGCAACAGCCGGCTGCTCTACGACTACCCGGAGCCCCAGCGTACCCAGATCCTCGACTACCTGTTCAAGCCCGGCTACGGCGCCGCCATGCAGATGATGAAGGTCGAGGTCGGCGGCGACACCAACTCGACCAGCGGCGCCGAGCCCAGCCACCAGCACACCGCGGGCGACCTCAACTGCAACCGCGGCTACGAGTGGTGGATGGCCGAGCAGGCCCGGGCCAGAAACCCGCAGATCAAGCTGTACGCCCTCGCCTGGGGCGCCCCCGGCTGGATCGGCAACGGCAACTTCTGGTCGGACGACATGATCAACTACTACCTCGCCTTCCTGGACTGCGCGAAGAACAGCCACGGCCTCGCGTTCGACTACCTCGGGGGCTGGAACGAGCGCGGCTACGACAAGAGCTGGTACGAGCGGCTCAAGGCGGCCCTCAACAGCCACGGCTACGGCAACGTGCAGGTGGTCGCCGACGACACCAGCTTCGACCCGGCCAACGACGTGGTAACAGACCCGGCGTTCGCGGCCGCCGTGGACGTGCTCGGCTCGCACTACGTCTGCGGCTACCGCGGGGCCCAGACGAACTGCCCCAGCAGCACCAACGCGATCAACAGCGGCAAGAAGGTCTGGGCGAGCGAGAACGGCTCCGACGACTACAACCTGGGCGCCGTCGCGCTCGCCCGCGGCATCAACCGCGGCTACCTCGACGGGAAGATGACCGCGTACCTCAACTGGCCGGTCATCGCCGCGATCACCCCGAACATCCCGTTCCCGACGATGGGCGTCGCCCTGGCCGCGCAGCCGTGGTCCGGCAACTACTCGATCGGCAAGAACACCTGGGTGATGGCGCACACCACGCAGTTCACCGCCCCGGGCTGGCGCTACCTCGACTCGGCGTCGGGCTACCTGGGCGGCAACCGGGCCAACGGGTCGTACGTCACCCTGCGCGACCCGGCCGGCGGCAACTACAGCGTGGTCATCGAGACGCTGGACGCCACCGCCGCGCAGCCGTTCACCGCCACCGTCACCGGCGGGCTGTCCACCGGCGCGGTACACGTGTGGTCCTCGCTGCTGAGCAGCACCAGCAACGCCGACTACTTCGCGCACACCGCCGACGTAACCCCGTCGAACGGGTCGTACACGATCACGCTGCAGCCCGGGCGCGTCTACACCCTGAGCACCACGACCGGCCAGGGCAAGGGCACCGCGACGTCCCCGGCCGCGGGCACCCTCGCGCTGCCGTACACCGACGACTTCAACGGCTACGCGATCGGGCGCGAGGCGAAGTACCTGGCCGACATGCAGGGCGCGTTCGAGATCGCCCAGTGCGGCGGGACGAAGTGCGTGCGGCAGATGTCGCCCCGGGCCCCGATCACCTGGGACGACCTCAGCGACCCGTACGCGCTGCTCGGCGACCTCGGCTGGAGCAACTACAAGGTGTCCGCCGACGTGCTGCTGGAACAGGCCGGCTACGCCGAGGTGATCGGCCGGGCCGGGCTCCAGCACGCCTTCGGGCCGGCGGGCCTCAACGCGTACTACCTCCGCCTGACCAACACCGGCGCCTGGACCCTGCTGCGCAACGACGTCAACAACGCCGGCACGGTGCTGCGCAGCGGGACCGTCGCCGCACCGGGGACCGGCACCTGGCACAACGTCGCGCTGACGTTCTCGGGCAGCAACCTCACCGCCCAGATCGACGGGGCCACGGTGGCCACGCTGAGCGACTCGGTGTGGAGCACCGGCCAGGTCGGCATCGGCACCAGCCAGGGTGAGACCGCCCAGTTCGACAACCTGTCGGTGACCGCCGTCGCCGGGCCGCCCCCGCCGGTCAGCGGGCCGCTCACGAGCGCCCAGTCCGGCCGCTGCCTCGACGTGCCCGGCCAGTCGCAGACCAACGGCACCCAGGTCGAGATCTGGGACTGCAACGGCGGGGCGAACCAGCAGTGGACGCAGCTGTCGAACGGGGCGCTGCGGGTGTACTCGAACAAGTGCCTCGACGTGCTGAACAACGCGACGGCGGCCGGCTCGCCGGTGGCCATCTGGGACTGCAACGGCGGGGCCAACCAGCAGTGGACCGTCCGCGCCGACGGCACCATCGCCGGGGTGCAGTCCGGGCTCTGCCTCGACGTGACCGGCCAGGGCACCGCGAACGGCACCCTGGTCGAGATCTGGACGTGCAACGGCGGGGCCAACCAGCGCTGGGCCCGCTAGGCGTCGCTCACCGGGGCTCCCTCGCGGGGGCCCCGGTGAGGAAGTCGGTTCTACAGTTACGGGGTGGGGGAGAGTCAGTCGATATTCCAGCGGCCGCAGCGGGGCACCCGGGGGCCGGCGCCGGGGCACAGCCGCGAGGAGATCGTGGCGGTCGCGGTCGCGCTCGCCGACGCCGACGGGCTCGCGGCCGTGTCGATGCGCGCGGTCGCCGCGAAGCTGGGCACCGGGGCGGGGTCGCTCTACCGGTACCTCTCCTCCCGCGACGACCTGCTCGAGCTCATGGCCGACGCGGTGATCGGCGGCCTGGAGCCGTTCCCGGAGGCCGCCGACCCGATCGACGCGCTGGTGCTGCTCGCCCGCCGCCAGCTGGCCCTCTACCAGCGGCACACGTGGCTGATCGAGGTGGTGCAGCAGGCCAAGGGCTTCGGCCCCAACAGCCTGGCGTACCTCGACCACTGCCTCGGCGTCCTGGCGCCCGTGCGGTGCCCGACGACCGCGAAGTTCGAGGCGGTCGCGATGATCACCGGCGTGGTGTCACTGTTCGCTCGGCCGCAGCCGGAGGGGCTCTCGTTCGCGGCGATCGACCTCTCGCGGTACTCGAACCTGGCCGCGGCGATCACCGGGGCGTCCTCCGGGGCGCAGAAGGCCCCGGAGGACGTGCCGGACCTGTTCGAGCGGACGGTGCGCAGCCTGCTGGCCGGGCTCCTGATGCGCTAGCGGCGGGCCCACTTCTGCGCGCCGGTGCCGTTGCACTGGTAGAGCTGCACCAGGGTGCCGTTGGCGGTGCCGCTCGAGGTCACGTCGACGCACTTGCCCGAGCCGGCCCCGACCACGGTGCCGTCGGTGTTGAACGTGAACTTCTGCGCGGTCGTGCCGTTGCAGTCCCAGAGCTGGACCTTGGTGCCGTTGGCGGTGCCGTTGCCGTTGACGTCGAGGCACTTGCTGCCGAAGAGCCGCAGCTCGTTCGCGGCGGTGCGGGTCCACGACTGGTTGGTGCCGCCGTGGCAGTCCCAGATGATGATCTGGGTGCCGTTGGCGGTGCCGGCCCCGCTGGCGTCGAGGCAGCGCCCGGACTGCGGGTTCGTCACGGCGGCCGCGGTGCCGACCGGGGGCACGCCGCCGCCCTGGAGGCTGGCGGGGACCGACTGCAGCGCGGAGTACCACCGCGCCCCCATCTTGTCGTAGCCGCCCGCGTTCGGGTGCACGCCGTCGGCGAGGTCGGCGGTCGTGATCGCCGAGTGCATGTCGACCAGGTGGGTGTGCGCGCCCTTCTGCGCCACGATGCCGGGCAGGGCGGCGTTGTACGCCTGCACGCGCGACTCGAGGGTCGCGTCGCTCTCCGGGGTGATCTGGGCGACGAACAGCTCGACGCCGGGATCGTTGGCCCGGATCTTGTCGATCAGCGCCGACAGCCGCGCGGGCGCGTTGGCGACGTCGTAGTTCTGGTTCATGTCGTTGGTGCCGATGTGCAGCAGGATCGTGCGCGGGGCGTAGGCCTGCAGCCAGCCGACGATGTTGGCGTCGATCTGGTCGATGCGCCAGCCGGAGTGCCCCTCGTGGTCGTGGTCGCCGAGGCTCGCCGGCCCGTTGGACCCGGAGCCGACGAAGTCCGCGGTGTACCCGCCGCCGGCGAGGCGCTGCCAGAGGTTGATGCGGTAGCCGCCGGGCACGTTGTAGCCGTCGGTGATCGAGTCGCCGAGCGGCATGATCTTCACGCCGCCGTTGGACTCGGCCTGGGCCGCGGTCGCGGTCAGGCCGAGGGTGGCCGCGACCATGGCGGTGGCGAGGCCGATCGAGGTGAGCAGTCGTCGCATGCCGTGTCTCCTCCAGACGGGAGATGGCCTGCACGCCGCCCTGGCGGAGGCGACGTGCAGGGGTCTGCGGATCGATTCTTGGCAATGTCACAGCTTCCGTCGACGGTTGCCGGCCAAGTGCGCGGCGAGCGCCCCGGGTGCTGCGCCGAGCGGTCGCCGCACAGTGATCAACGCGGCTTTTCGGGCTCCCGAGCAGCGCCCGGCCGCCGGGCGGCGCACAATCCACCGGTGGGGAACACGCTGACGATCGACTGTGGCGGCGGCGGCCTGAAGGCGGCCGTGGTCGACGACTCCGACGCGCTGGTCGGCGGGCCGATCCGCGTCGCGACGCCGTACCCGTTCCCGCCCGACCGCTTCATCCGCGCCATGCTGGACATCGAGGGCCAGCTCCCGCCCGCGGACCGGGTCACGGTCGGCCTGCCGGGCATGATCCGCCACGGCCGCGTGGTGGCCACCCCGCACTACGTCAACCGCGCCGGCCCGCACACCCCGGTCGACCCCGAACTCTTCGCGGCCTGGACCGGCTACGACGCCCGGGCCGCGCTCAACCGCGCCTTCGGCCGCCCCGTGCTCGTGCTCAACGACGCCGAGGTGCACGGCGCCGCCCTGGTCGTCGGCACCGGCCTGGAGCTGGTCATCACGCTCGGCACGGGCCTCGGCAACGCCCTGTTCGACGACGGCGTGCTCGCCCCCCACCTGGAGCTCTCGCACGGCCCGATCCGGCGCAAGAAGACCTACGACACGTACATCGGCGAGCTCCAGCGCCGCGAGCTGGGCAACGAGCGCTGGTCCCGGCGGGTCCGGCGGGTCGTCGACGGGCTGCGGCCGGTGTTCCGCTGGGACCGCCTCTACATCGGCGGCGGCAACGCGGCCCTGATCGACGCCGAGTCGGTGGGCCGCATGGGCGAGGACGTGACGATCGTGCCGAACACCGCGGGCGTCCTCGGCGGGGCGCGGGCCTGGAAGCTGATCGGCGCCTGAGGTTTTTCCAGAGCATGGCTCGGGTCCGCGGGGGTGCGGACCGTCGCTCCCGCCAGACACCGCTCGGCGCTGGCGCGCCATCGCTGCCAGGTCCGCGGCTGGTTGCGCGGGCCCAGTTGTGTGAGCCCGTCGGCTCTGGGATGGCCTTTACTGCGATCTAGGCGGTAGCATGCCGGCCGCACCGGGCTCCTGGCGAGATGGCCGGATCAACCGCTCCGGTCAGCGCCGCGTAAGAAGGGCTGCAGAGCCCCGTACTGAGCGGCGGGGGCCGGCACAGAGCCGACGGCGAGGACCCACTCGTCGCCGAGCGTGCCGATCACGAGGTCGCGGTTCCCGAATCGC
This sequence comes from Dactylosporangium sp. NPDC000244, assembly GCF_040300725.1. NCBI lineage: Bacteria > Bacillati > Actinomycetota > Actinomycetes > Micromonosporales > Micromonosporaceae > Dactylosporangium > Dactylosporangium sp. NPDC000244. The sequence continues at coordinate 31,700 of NZ_JBEPEH010000041.1, read as the reverse complement.
AGCACGAGACCAGCGCAGACCGCGTCGCCGTCGTGCCCGACGATCACGGCGCCGTCGGTGAGCAGGGCCCCGATGAACCCGGACAGTACGTCCGGAGGTTGTGCCGGACCGACCCTGGCCTCTCCGCACTCGTCCATGTCGTAGGAACGGTATGGATCCTCCTTCGCGAGCAGGAGTTGATCGCCGCGGCCGTGCAGACCGACCGGCACCGCGTATTCGAAGAACAGCCAAGCGTGCAGCAGACTCTCGGCGTCCGGCTCACGTCGTCCCTGGTACCAGTGCCGGGCCTCCGTCACGGCGTCGAGCCGTCGGCCGAACATGTTCTTCAGCCACGACGCAACCATCTCGGGATCGCTGAAGCCCGCGTACGGCGCCCTGTGCTCAACGCGCAGCGCCCGCCGCACGGCGCGGGCAGTGGCCTCGTAGACATCGCCTGTGCTGGTGTCGACCTCAGTGATGACCACGTCGGTCACGGTCACCTTCGCCGCCGCGGGGAGGCCACGCAGAGCCCACCGAGCGCCCAGCTCGGCTTCCCGCCGGTGTTCCTCGGCGGCGATGGCGGTCACCTCGACCTCGGACCGGCTCGACGCCGCTACCTCGACAGTGACCTGAGCGAATCGCGAGGAGCGATTCGTCTGCCGCAGCAGACGGAAGGTCGCCATGATGCTGATGGTTCCAGGCGGGTTCCGCCCTCGACATGTTGGGCCCGAACAAACCGCCAGAGCCGGCCCGCGGCCGGCCTCGTCAGGGCGGAGTCATCGCGCTGACCATCCGCCGTCGGAGGCTATGGTCTGCCCGCTGATCCAGTCCGCCTCGTCGCTGAGGAGCCAGGCGACCAGGCGAGCGGTGTCCGCCGGCGTGCTCCAGCGTCCTCCGGGGCTGATCCGGCTCACCTCGGCCCGGAGGTGGTCGTCGGCGTATCCGGTGTCGTTCGGTCCGGGGTCGACGCAGTTGACGGTGATACCACGGGGCATCAGATGCGTGGCGAGGCTCCGGGTGAGCTCGTGCAGCGCCGCTTTGGAGGCGATGTAGGGAAGCTCTGCGGGCATGGCCCCGTGGTACTGCCCCGAGGTCATCCACAGCACCCGCCCGCCCGGCCGGGTGTCGTCGTGCTGGGCGGCGAAGGCCTTGACCAGCAGCAGCACCGCGCGGGTGTTGACGGCATAGCTCAGATCAAGTTCGCCGGCGGTCAACTCCTCCAGCGTCTGACTACTGCTGCGAGCATGGTTCGCCACCAGGGCATCGACATGGCCGAACGCATCGCGGGCGGCACCGATCAAGGCCGCTGGAGCATCGGGAGCCGCGAGGTCGGCCGAAAGATGCTCGACTCGGCCGCCGCCCTCACGAAGCTCGTCCACGAGGGCTTCTGGGCCGTCCGGATCCACGCCCCATGACTGCTCGGCATCGTGGGGCGCCCACGAGTGCAGGAACACCGCGGCCCCATCGGCGACGAGCCGGCGAGCGATGGCTGCCCCGATCGCGACCCGGCGGCTCGCCCCGGTCACGATCACAACCCGGTCTCTCAACGAAGGCGAAGACACCGCACCATGATCGCCGCCAGGACCCTCACCCCGCGGCGAAATATCTCTGGCTGTGGTGGAGATCCGCAGGCTCGCCGCGATGGTCCAGGAGGGATCTCACCGGTATCTGTGGTTCTGCGGAGACTGATTGCGCCGGCCCAGTTGCGTGAGCCCGTCGGCGCCGTGACCTCCGCCGTCGACTCTTCCGAACCAGCGGCGCCCCTTCCCGCGTGGCGCGGACCCCGCGCTCCAGGCCCGGCCGGGTAAGACCCCCCCGCAACCGGCATCGTCACCAGCAGCGCCGGAGCTGAGCGCGGACAGCGGCTACTTCGCGCAGTTGATCTGTGGTCACGACCGGGCGGGGCGTTGATGAACGGCAGTCACCCAACGCCGGTTCGGGACTGGGCGATGCTGCGGCTGAGGGTCCGTGGGGCTCGGGTCATTGCCGTTCGCGGTACGACAGGTGGTCGCGGATCCGCGCGATCGCCGAGTCGCACTCGGCGATGACGGCGGCGTCGGCGGTCGCGGCGCGAACGGTGTCGAGCAGGCGCAGCGGTGCGTCGCCGGCCATCCACGCCTCGACGCGTCCGAGCGGGTCGTGAACGGGAACCACGTAGTACGCGACGAACGAGGCCAGGTGCCGCGCGGCGGTTTCGGTGGGTGTGGCGGACCAGATGTCGAGATACGGCTGCAGGTCTTCTTCAAACCCGCTCAACGCCTCGACCATGTCCTCCGCGGCCATCGCGGTGGGCCAGGAGGCCAGGAACTCTCGCCACAGCGCGAACCGGTACGACCGGACGGCGGCCTGGTCGTCGGCCGGCCAGCCGGCCACCGCCGTCTTCAGCCGGCCGAGCGTCTTGTCCAGGAGCGTGGGGTCATCGAGCGCGCCGAGCGCGAACAGCTCCAGGATCCGCGGCACGAAATGCAGCCAGTCCCGGTCGTCGCCCCATGTCCCCCCGGCCTTCCACGCGAACCGACGCAGCTGCTCGGCCGACAGGTCCTCCAGCGGGATCTCGCACAGCACCCGGACCTCGTCCTCGTCCACGCAGTGCCGGCAGTACGACATGTCCGGATTCAACGGGTACCGCGCACAGATCCGGTACAGCGGAGCCAATGCCTCACGCACCTCGGGCCGCATACCACCACCCCGTCCCACCACGCACCCGCCGCAACAGACCGCGCCGACGATCCTCCACCCGCCATGTTCCAACAGCGGCACGAACTTGGTCCAGCACGGCCGGAATGCCCACGCGATCGCGATGATCCGCAGTGCCAGGAAAGTACCGGCCAGTGACCCTCGGACCCATCTTGGTCCTGCGTGTCAGTACTCTCTCTCCTCCACGCGCAGCGCGCCGCTATGCAGGTACGCCGTCCAAGTGTGCGACTTGTCGAGCCAGGTCGGGTTCGCGTGGTCAGCGGCGGCCAGCCACGCGCAAGCACGGAGAAGCCCGCCTCCGGTGGTGAGCGCGGCCCCGGCCTCGGCGCGGATTGCGCTGGGAACGGCATAGAGCTTGAGGACGCAACGCGGGCGGTTGGGCGTTCCTCGTGCGAGGTCGTAGGTGCTGCCAATATCCGAGTATCGGACAGCTTGCAGCAGCACGATGTCGGATTGACTGTCGCCGTAAAGGGTGAAGTCCAGCGCGAGCAGGTGCACGCCTGCCGCCCGTAGTGACGCTTCTACGATCGACCGCCCGACCGGATAGGACAAGCCGGACCGGAGCACATTGCGGTGGTAGCTCTCCCACGGTTCCTCCGGCATCTGCGCAACTGTACGGACGTCAGGTCCGCGGGACAGGCGCGCTGGGCTGGTCGTGCGGCCGATGGCGACCGTGCGCGGCACCGGCCCGCCGAGCCGGGCGCCGTGGCGACGACGGGCCGTGGACCCCCGGTGGTGGAGGGTTGCGCAACCGTGGGACCGGCACGGATCGGCGGGCCCACCCGCGGACCTGGCAGCGACGGCGCGCCAGCGCCGAGCGGTGTCTGGCGGGCGTCGGCTTTGCTGGCCCAGCGGCGGTGGGCGACGTCCAACTCTCGTCTGAGGGTGTTAGGAAGCATCCCGCACCGGCCGATGTCAGCTCGGTAGGAGCCGGCAGCTGCAGACCACGTCGGACACGCCGCCGAGCGGGGCGACGAGCCGCTCGACCGTGTCGGCCCCGGCGCGGCCGGCGACGCGGAAGCGGAACGACTCGGGAAGGTTCTCCGGCTTCGTGGCGCCGACCAGGTCCGGCGCGTCGCTGAACTCTCGCTGGAAGTTTCGCCAGGCGGTGACCTGGTCCTCGAACCGCAGGCAGTACACCTCGGCCGAGCTCTCCAGCACAGTGCGTACCTCGGCCCGCTGCTCGTCGGTGGTCCCCTGCTTGAGGAAGACGCTGACGTCAGTACCCGGCCCGTCACAGGACCGGGGCGCGGCGGTCTGCGCCGGCGGCGCCGAGCCGGCGATCCACCAACCCGCGACGCCGCCGAGGAGGAGCAGCGCGACGAGACCGGCAGCGCCGACCGCCCGCCGCCGGTGTTCACGCACGGCGGCGGCGCGGACTGCCTCGACGCCGCCGGGGCGCAGGGCCTCGTAGGACAGGTCGTATTCGGCGCGCAGCGCGGCGCGCAGCACCTGGTCGGTGTCAGAGTCCAGCATCGGTGTGCACCTCTCGGAAGTCGCGAAGGCTGACGGCAAGGGTGAGCCGGGCGCGGTACAGCCACGTCCGCACGGTCCCCGTACGGACGCGGCACACGTCGGCGACCTCGGCGACGGGCAGCCCGACCAGGTAGTGCAGGACAACGGCGCGTCGCTGACCGTCGGGCAGGCCGGCGAGCGCGGCACGGATCGCCACCGCGTGCGGCTCGGGACCGGGCACCGGCGCGACGACCTCGAGGACCTGGTGGCGCCGGGCGACGCGCCAGCGACGCAGGCGCGAGGTACCGAGGTTCCAGGCCACCCTGCGGACCCAGACGGCCGGCTCCTCGTAGCCCGCGATGCGGTCCCAGCGCTGCCAGGCCCGCACAAAAGCTTCCTGGGTCACGTCGCGCGCCTCGTCGAGGTCGCCGAGGTACACGCTGAGCTGCGCGGCGATCTGCCGGAACTGCACGGCGTAGAACTCGGCGAACCCGTCACGGTCAGCCCGACTCATCCTCATACCTACATCACGCGCGACCCGCACGGAACGTCACAGGCAGGTTTCCGTTCGGCTCAGAGGGCAAGCTGCCAGCCGTCCAGCGGGGCCGGCAGGTACCCCGCCCGAGCCCGCTCTACGGCTCTATCGCCTCGACGCGCACGGTGCCGGACAGGGCGACCAGGCGCCGACCGAGCCGCGCGACCTCCGTGCGCAGCTCGTCCGGCCGCACCACCGTGAAGTCCCAGCCCAGCCCGGCCAGCATCACCGCCATGCCGTCCAGGCGCTCGGCCCGGCAGACCAGTCGCGCGCCCGAGGGGGCCGCGGTCACCGTACCGGCGGTGGCGGGCACCCGGCGGCGGACCTCGGCCTCGGGGGCGTGCAGGAGGACCTCGACCTCGTGGCGGTACGGCACCGCCGCGAGCGCCCCGGCCACGTGCCCCGCGGCGTCGAACGACTCCGGGGCCTCGAAGCGCTCCTCGCGCACCGACAGCGAGCCGATGCGGTCCAGCCGCAGGGTGCGGATCTCGCCGCGGCGGTGGTCGAAGCCGCTCGTGTACCACCGGCCCGCGTGGAAGACGACGCCGTAGGGGTCGAAGGCGCGCGTCGAGTCCTCGCCGCGCCACGAGCGGTAGGTGAGCTCGACGCGCCGGTGGTCGCGGGCCGCCTCACCCAGCGACAGCAGGTGGCGGACGTCGAACAGGCCGGCGGGGCGGGGCGGGCGCGTGAAGCCGAGGGTCTCGCGCACGGCCTGGACCCGGTCGCGCAGCGCGGGCGGGAGCACCCGCTCGATCTTGGCCAGGGCCGACGCGCGCGCGGCGGCGGCGATGCCCAGGTTCTCGGCCGCCAGCAGGCCCAGCACGACCGCGACGGCCTCGTCGTCGCCGAGCATGAGTGGGGGCAGCCGATAGCCGGGGGCCAGGCGGTAGCCGCCGTAGCGGCCGCGGCCGGCTTGCACCGGCAGGCCGAGGCCGGCGAGCGCGGCCGCGTAGCGGCGCACGGTGCGCTCGTCGAGGCCGAGCCGCTCGGCGAGCTGCGGGCCGGTCAGCCCCGGCTGGGCCTGCAGCACCTCGAGCAGCGCGAGCACCCGGCCGGTCGACTGTGACACGGGTCACCCTCCGAAACAGGGCCGCAGAATCAGGGCCGAATCTGCCCTGATTCGATCGTAGCGTCGACGGCATGACGAACTTCGTACTGGTTCCCGGGATGTGGCTCGGCGCGTGGGCTTGGGACGAGGTCGCGGAGCCCCTGCGCGCGGCCGGGCACCACGTGACCGCGGTGACGCTGGGCGGGCTGGCCGAGCGCGCGGGCGAGCCGGCGACCCTCGAGTCGCACATCGAGGACGTCGTCGCGGCGGCCGGCGACGCCGCGGCGGTCGTGCTCGTCGGGCACAGCTACGGCGGCCTGCCGGTGCGCGGCGCGGTCGAGCGGCTCGGGGGCCGGGTGACGCGGGTCGCGTACGTCGACAGCGGGCCGGTCCCGGATGGCACCGCGCAGGCCGACTTCTCCGCGGGCGGCCCGGCCGGGTCCGACGTGCCGCCGCCCTCGTTCGACCCGGCCGACGATCCGGTGCTGTTCGCGGGGCTGGAGGGCCGCGCCACGGAGATCCACGGGCGGTGCACGCCGCATCCCTACGCCACCGTCGCCGCGAAGCTCCGCCTCCGTCACCCCCAGCAGCCCCCGACCGACCTCATCGTGAGCACCTTCACGCGCGCGAACGTGGAGCGGATGATCGCGGACGGCCACCCGTTCTTCGCCGGCCTCGACCGGCGCGACTACCGCGTGCGCGAGCTGCCGACCGGACACTGGCCGATGTTCAGCCGCCCGGACGACCTCGCCGGAGCCCTCGGGGGCGCCTGAGCCGTCACCGGCCGGCCGCGTAGACCGCCAGCTGCACCCGGTTGGCGCTCCCGGTCTTGGTCATCAGGTTCGCGACGTGCGTCTTCACCGTGGTCACGCCGAGCCCCAGCCGGGCCGCGACCTCCGGGTTGGACAGCCCCGCGCCGACGAGCGCGAGCACCTCGACCTCGCGGGCGGTCAGGTTCGGCGGCGGCGCGGCCGGGGCGGCGGGCGCCCGCTCGGCGAGCACCGCCCGGGCGACCAGGCGCCGCAGCACGGCCGGGGTGAACGGGCTGTCGCCGGCCGCGGCCCGCCGGACGCCGTCGAGCAGCTCCTGCGGCGTCGCGTCCTTGACGAGGAACCCGCACGCGCCGGCGGCCAGGGCCGGGTAGAGATGGTCGTCGTCGTCGAACGTCGTGAGCACCACGATGCGGACCGAGGGCCGCGCGGCGAGGATGCGCGCGGTCGCGGTGGTGCCGTCGACCCCGGGCATGCGCAGGTCCATGAGCACGACGTCGGGGCGCAGCTGCTCGGCGAGCCGGACCGCGGCGGCGCCGTCGGCGGCCTCCCCCACCACGTCGAGGTCGTCCACGGACTCGCACAGCATGCGCAGCCCGGCGCGGACCAGCCGCTGGTCGTCGACGAGCAGCACCCGGATCACGTCGTCTCCTTCGCCGGTACCCACGCGGAAAGCCGCCACCCGTCCCCCTCCGGCCCCGCCGACAGCTCGCCGCCGAGCACCTCGACCCGCTCCCGGAGCCCGGCCAGCCCGACGCCGCCGGCCCCGGCACCGTCCCGCCCGGCGCCGCTCTCCCGCCCGGCGCCGCCGCCCCCGCGGGAGCGCAGGTCGAACGCGAGGCGGTCGCCGCTCAGCCGGATCGTCAGCGCCGCGAGCGCGCCCGGCCCCGCGTGCCGGGCGGCGTTCGCGAGGCCCTCCTGGGTCAGCCGCAGCACCGCGAGCGCGGTGCGGGCGTCGAGGCGGGTCACGTCCGGGTCGATGCCGGCCTCGACGGTGAGCCCGACCTGCCGGCCCCGGTCCACGGCGGCGTCGAGTGCGACGGGCAGCGCGGCCGGCTCGACCAGGGCCGCGGTCGGCGCGGTGCCGGGCTCGCGGAGCACGGCGACGAGCCGGCGCAGGTCCGCGAGGGCGCCGGAGCCGGTGGCGTGCACGTCGTCGAGCACCTGGCGCACGCGCGGGTCGCCGAGCGGCAGCACGGTGCGCGCCACCCCGACCCGCAGCACGATCGAGGCGACGTGGTGCGCGACGAGGTCGTGCAGCTCGCGGGCGATCGCCGTGCGCTCGTCGGCGCGCACCCGGTCCAGCTCCGCGGCGGCCCGGGCCGCGGCCTGCCCGTTGAGGTCGGCGAGGGCACGCGCGTACAGCCCGATCAGCACCGGCGCCCCGGTCACCGCCAGCCCGGCGAAGACCACGTTCGCCGGGCCGGTCACCAGCTCGTCCAGGTCCGAGACGAGCGAGCCGGCCAGGCCCAGGGCGAGGCCGAGCGGCACCTGGCGGCCGCGGCGCCGGGCGGCCAGCTCGAACAGGGCCCACGCGGTGCCGACCGTGGGCACGGTGTCGTCGTGGGCGCCCGCGAACCAGCCGGCGCCGGAGACCACGGCCAGGGCCGCGACCGTGGCGAGCGGCCAGCGCACGCTCAGAAAGACGAGCGCCAGCGACAGGACCGCGACCGTCCGGTCCACTGTGGACATGGCGCGCCCGTCGGCGGCCACCGTGAGGTAGCCGACCCCGGCCAGCGTCACGAGCGCGAGCCGCAGGACGGTCGAGCGCTCCGCGAACAGCCGCTCGACCCAGCCCATGCCGCTCACCTTAGTGCCGCGACCGCGCCCGCCACGGTGGCCGCGACGAGAACGGCCAGCGCGGTGAGGGTCGCCGCGTCCGGCGCGAGCAGCGGCTGCCCGCGCAGCGCCTGCCAGGTGACGAGCGCGAGCAGGCCCGCGTAGGCGCCGGCGAGGACGACGGTCAGGCGGGTGCGGCGGGCCGGGTCGGCGACCAGGCGGCCGAGCAGCATCGCGACCAGCAGCATGGCCTGCAGCGCGTGGATGCCGACGAAGTGCCCGACGCGCAGGTCGCCGCCGGTCGTGCTCCAGCCGAGCAGCGGCAGGCCGGGGCCGCCGTCGGGGACGCCGACGGCGTGGGCGCCCAGCAGGGTGTCGGCGCCGCGCGCGTCGGCGTCCAGCTGGGCCCGCGTCGGCACCAGCATCAGCAGCCCCTGCGGCATCCCGAGCAGCAGCAGGACGAGGCCCAGCCGCCCGGCCCAGGCCACGGCCCGATCGGCGGGCGGGTCGCGCCACAGCAGGATCGCGATGAGCAGCGTGCCCAGCCACAGCACCAGGATGATCGCGCCCATGCCGCTCCACAGCAGGCCGTCCAGCGGGGTCGTGCTGTTGAAGTGGCTGGACCGGCCCCGGGCCGCCTGACCGGCGATGATCCCGACCTCCAGCACCGACATCGCGGCGACGACCGCGGCCGCGATCCGGGCGGCGCGGCGGCCGCGGCCGAGCCGGTCGAGCAGCCAGGCGAGGGTCAGGGCGTAGACGACGAAGGAGACGGCGAACTTCGCGGGCTTGAGCCAGACGGGCTGGCCGAGCAGGGTCCGGTCGTCGAGGGCGAGACCGGCGAGGCAGACGGCGAGCAGCAGGGTCATGAGTGCGGCGAGCGCGGTGAGGGCCCGGCTGCCGCGCCAGGCCTCGCGCAGGATCGTGGTCATGGCGCCGACGATCCCGGAGCCGGCCGCGGCGCGACTCCTGCCGCCGGCCCCGCGGCCTCCTGCCGCAGGAGGAGGAGCCGTGTAAGGTTCACGGCCCCCGCGCTGGTCCCCGCACCGCCGGCGACACAGCCATTGAGCTGTATCGAAGCGCTTGCTTCAATCCGCGGCATGCGATGGCGGTTGATGTCTACGGTGACGGCGGTCCTGGCCCTACTGGCCGCGTCGGTCGCGCTGGCCTGGCCGAGCTCGGCCGCGCCAGTGGGAGTCCAGCCGGTGCGGATCATGCCGCTGGGCGACTCGATCACGGGCTCGCCGGGCTGCTGGCGGGCGCTGCTGTGGCAGCAGCTGCAGGCGAACGGCTACACGAACATCGACTTCGTCGGCACGCAGGCGCCGCAGGGGTGCTCGGTGCCGTACGACGGCGACGGCGAGGGCCACGGCGGCGCCCTCGTGACCGCGGTCGCCGACCAGAACCAGCTCGTCGGGTGGCTCGACGCGACCCACCCGGACGTGGTCCTCATGCACTTCGGGACCAACGACGTGTGGAGCAACCGCAGCACCGACACGATCCTCGCGGCGTACTCGAAGCTCGTCGACCAGATGCGCGCCTCCAACCCGGCGATGCGCGTCCTCGTCGCGCAGATCATCCCGATGAACCCGTCGACCTGCCCGGAGTGCGCGCAGCGGGTGGTGGCGCTCAACGCGGCGATCCCGGGCTGGGCGGCCGGCAAGACCACGGCGGCCTCGCCGATCACGGTGGTCGACCAGTGGACCGGCTTCAGCACGGCGACCGACACCGGCGACGGCGTGCACCCGAACGACGCCGGCAACCAGAAGATGGCCGCGCGCTGGTATCCGGCGCTCGCCAAGGTCCTGACCGGCGGCGTCCCGACGAGTCCATCTCCGAGCAGGAGCCAGAGCACCTCCCCCAGTCCGAGCGCCCCGGCCGGCACCACCTGCGCCGCCACCTACAGGGTCACCAACCAGTGGCCCGGCGGGTTCCAGGGCGAGGTCACGGTGAAGAACGCCGGCAGCGCGGCGATCAAGGGCTGGACGACCCGGTTCACCTTCGGCTCCGGCGAGACGATCAGCCAGGCCTGGAACGCGACCGTCACCCAGTCCGGCGCCGTGGTCACCGCGGCCAACGCGAGCTGGAACGGCGCCCTGGCCCCGAGCGCGACGGCGACCTTCGGCTTCACCGGCAACGGCACCAGCGGCACCCCGGCCGTGACCTGCACCGCCGCTTAGGACGCGGCGAGCGCGAAGGAGCCCCGGGCCAGCAGCTCCCCGAACTCCCGCTCCGGCACCGGGCGGGAGAAGTGGAAGCCCTGGCCGATCGGGCAGCCCAGGCGTGCGAGCTCGCGCGCCTGGGCCGCGTCCTCGATGCCCTCGGCGACGACCTGCAGGTCCAGCGCCTGGGCGAGGTCGAGGATGGCGCGGGCCAGGGCCGAGTGCTCGGGCCCGCGCGCCACGCCGTCGACGAACGGCTTCGGGATCTTCAGGATGTCGATCGGGAACGCGTGGAGCCGGGACAGCGAGGAGTACCCGGTGCCGAAGTCGTCGACGGCGAGCCGCACCCCGAGCGCCTTGAGCTCGGCCAGGCGGCTCGCGGCCACGTCGGCGTCCTCGCTCAGCAGCGACTCGGTGATCTCCAGCGTGAGCTGCTCCGGCTCGAGGCCGCTGTGCAGGAGGGTCTGCTGGACGTAGAGGGTCACCGCGGGGTCCTGCACCTGGCGGGGTGAGAGGTTCACGCTGATCTTCGGGCGGGCGCCGCCGGCCGGCCAGGCCGCGGCGGTGCGGCAGGCGGTGCCGAGCACCTCGTAGCCGAGCGGCAGGATGAGCCCGGTCTCCTCGGCCAGCGGGATGAACCGGTCCGGCGGGATGAGCCCCTTGCGCGGGTGCGGCCAGCGCACCAGGGCCTCGGCGCCGATGATCGAGCCGTCGCGGAGGTCGACGAACGGCTGGTAGTACACCAGCAGCTCGTGTCGTTCGATGGCCCCGCGCAGGTCCTCGGCGAGGTCGAGGCGCTCCAGGAGCCCGGCCTGCATGCTCGGGGCGTAGTAGGCGAAGCGGTCGCGGCCCTGACGCTTGGCCATGTGCATGGCGACGTCGGCGTTGCGCAGCAGCTCGTCGGCGTCCGGCGGGCGGTCCGGGTCGGGCAGGGCGATGCCGACGCTGGCCTGGGGCTGGATCTCGCGGCCGCCGACGCTGATCGGGCGGCGCATCGCGCTCAGCACGCGCTCGGCGACCCGGGCGGCCTCGGCGGCGTCGTCGAGGTGCTCGAGCAGCATCGCGAACTCGTCGCCGCCGAGCCGGGCCGCGGTGTCCGCCGAGCGCAGGCACGAGCGCAGCCGGTCCGCCGTCGTGCGCAGCAGCGCGTCGCCGGCCGCGCGGCCGAGCGAGTCGTTGATCGTCTTGAAGTCGTCGAGGTCCACGATGAGCAGGGCGATGTGGCGGTACGGCGTGCCCCGCCGCTCCAGCGCGTGGTGGATGCGGTCGGCGAGCAGGGCCCGGTTGGCCAGGCCGGTGAGCCCGTCATGGAACGCCTGGTGGGTGAGCTGCTCCTCCAGGGCCTTGCGCTCGGTGATGTCGCGGGTGGTGAAGAGGTACCCGCTGCCGTCCCCGTCGTCGACCGAGCGCCCGATCGTCTCGGTCAGCACGAAGCCGCCGTCCGCGCGCCGCAGCCGGCACTCGACCGGGCCGACATGCCCGTTCGCGGGGCGGGTCGCGAGCAGCAGCCCCACGCGCTCGCGATCGTCCGGGTGTACCAGCTCGACCAGCGTCCGCCCGAGCACGTCGGCCGGGCGCAGGCCCAGCAGCGACTCGATCGACGGCGTGACGTACTGGATCACCCCGTCCGGCCGGCAGATCGACAACAGGTCGGTGACCTGCTCGGTGAGGCGCTGGAAGCGGCCCTCGGCCCGCTGGCGCTGCACCTCGCGCAGCACGTTGACCACGTCGGCGAGGCGGACCAGGACGAGCACGAACAGCACGCAGGACGCGGTCAGGAACACCGCGAGCTCCCGCGACGCGGCCGCCTTGACGGTGATGACGACCGGGATGAGCAGCGCGGCGACGGCCAGCAGCACGGCCACGCGGCCGCTGGAGAGCCGGGGCGCGGCCGGCGGGAGGCGCTCGTCGACGGTCCGCATCCGCGGGTCGAGCGCGGCGCACCCGACGCACACGTAGAACCCCATCCAGCCGACGTCGACCCAGGTGCCGGCGTGGAAGTCCCCGCGCAGCGACTGCCAGGTGTAGACGGCGTCGGCCGCGAGCAGGCAGGCGAGGCCGGCGAAGAGCAGCCGGACCGGGGTGGCGCGGGTGGTGCCCCGGGCGCCGCCGAGGCGGGCCATCACGGCGAGCACCAGCACGTCGCCGAACGGGTAGGAGATCGCCACGACCCGATCGGTCAGGCTGATCGTGGGGCGGGTGAGGTACGGCTCGATCAGGAACGCCCAGGTGAGCAGCGCGGCGCCGACGGTGACGATGGTGCCGTCGATGAGGGCGGCCCGGTCGCCGCCCGGGCTCTGGCGGCGCACCAGGATCGCGAGGGCGCCGGCCAGGCACGGGTACATCGCCAGGTAGCACACGTCCGCCACGCCCGGCCCGGGCGCGTCCCGGCCCTCGACGAGCTGCGGCCAGTAGAACAGCCAGTCGCCGACGCTGTAGCACGCGAGGCCGGCGGCCGTCAGCCACCACGGCAGCGGGCGGGCGGGCCGGTGCACGGCGATGCCGACCAGCACGGCCACGGCCGACGAGCTCGCGGCGGCGGCCCAGACCAGGGCGCGCAGGGGCGAGTCGGGCGTCAGGAAGTACACGACGCCCAGCACCACGCCGACGGCGGCATACGACCGCAGCAGCACTCGACCCCCTCCGGTGGTCCCCGGAGCCCAATCGGCCGTTTCGAGTGCCGCGTTACCTTTTTGCCCGATAAGTCGGCCGCGCCGTGCGGCCCGGCCGGTTCAGCGCTCCTGCAGCGTGCCCGCCAGCAGCCCGCGCATGAAGAACCGCCCGAGCAGCACGTAGATCGCCAGCGTCGGCAGGCTCACCAGCAGCGCGCCCGCCATCGCCTGACCGAACGGCACCGACTGCCCGCCGGCCACGTTGTTCAGCGCGATCGTCACCGGCCACGAGTCGCGGCTGGTCATCATCGCGCCGAACATGAAGTCGTTCCACGACGACGTGAACTGCCAGATGACGGCGACGGCGAAGGCGGGCTTGGCCAGCGGCACGGCCAGATCCACCCAGGTCCGCAGCACCCCCGCGCCGTCCAGGCGGGCCGACTCCAGCAGCGCGTCGGGCATCGACACGAAGTGGTTGCGGAAGATCAGCGTCGTGATCGGCAGCCCGTAGATGATGTGGATGAGCATCAGGCCGAGCAGGCCCCCGGTCGCGTCCCCGGACCCGCGCAGCCCGACCGCGGTCATGGTCTGCGACACCGGGATGATCACGGCCTGGTACGGCACGAAGATCCCGAACAGGATCAGCGGGAAGACCACATTGGACAGCGGGAAGCGGAACTTCGACAGCACGAACCCGTTCGCGCAGCCGAGCAGGGCCGAGATGAGCGAGGCCGGGATCGACAGGGCGAGGGAGTTGCGGAAGCCCGACGACAGCTTGGGCAGCACCGCCGCGAAGTTGTCGAACGACAGGCTGGTCGGCAGCTCCCAGATCCGGGTCACCGACACGTCCGCCGGGTTCTTGAAGCTGGTCACGATGAGCACGTACACCGGCATCAGGAAGAACGCGGCCAGGGCCCACAGGATGACGTAGCGCAGCGTCGTGCGCACCGGCCCCGGGCGCTGCCAGCGCGGGATCGACGACGGGTCGGGGTCCGGCGCGTCGCCCGGCGTCGGCAGCCGGGTGGGCCGGTAGGTCTGGGCCGCGGTGTTCTGCGGCACGGCGGCGGTTGCGCGAACCATCGGTCCGGTCATGGACTGATCACCGCCGTTCCGTGCGAAGGCTGTACCAGACGTAGGGGCCGACCACGATGGCCACCCCGAGGAGCAGGACCGTGGCGATGGTGGCGCCCCGGTCGTAGAACCCGCCGTCGAACGTGGTGAACCACATGTAGAGCGACGGGGTGTCGATGCGCAGGTTGCCCTGGTCGAGCGCGTAGAGCAGGTCGAACGTCTTCAGCGAGATGTGGATCATGATGAGCATCGCGCTGAACGTGACCGGGCGCAGGGCCGGGCGCACGACGTGCCAGAAGATCTGCGTCTCGCTGGCGCCGTCCATCCGGGCCGACTCGCGCAGGGTGTCGTTGACGCCGCGCATGCCGGCCAGGAACAGGGCCATCACGTAGCCGGACAGCGCCCACCCGGCCGGCAGCGCGACCGCGGAGATCGCCCACACCGAGTCGGACTTGTGCCAGTCGCTGCGCAGGAACCCGAGGCCGACGTCGGCGAGCAGCTTGTTGATGCCGGCCGTGTCGTTGCCCGAGCCGTTGTCGAGCAGCCAGCGCCAGACGATCGCGGTGGCGATGAACGAGATCGCCATCGGGAACAGGAACACGCCGCGCAGGAAGCCCTCGCCGCGCACGCCCCGGTCCAGCAGCATCGCCATGAAGAACCCGAGCAGCAGCGCGGCCGCGACGAACACGACGGTGAAGATGATCAGGTTGCGCATGTCGGCCCGGAAGCGCTCGTCGCGCAGCAGCGCGGCGTAGTTGTCGAAGCCGACGAAGTGGTACCGCGGGGAGAGCCCGCGCCAGTTCGTGAACGACACCCGCACGTTCCAGCCGAGGAACCCGTAGACGAAGACCCCGATGAGGATCAGCGACGGGGAGACCAGCACGAGCCCGGGCAGCCAGCGGGGGCCGTGCTGCTTGCGGGGCCGCCGCTCCTTCATCGCGAAGGCGGGCCGGTCCGGCTCCGAGGAGTGCCGTGCCCGGTGCTGCTGCTGGTTCGGGGGTGCCGGCGCCTGCCGGACGGGGAGGTTCACTGCGTCTCCCGGTACTGCTGCTCGACGGTCCGGGCGAACTTGCCCTGGTCACCGTCCTGGACGAACAGTCCCAGGGCCGAGTCGATCTCCGCGTTGTACGCGTTGTTCGCCACGACGCCATGGGTCAGCGACCCGACGATGCGGGTCTTCGGGTCGCGCCACTGTTGCAGCGCCCAGCCCAGGTAGTCCTTGTAGAGGCCCGCGTCGGCGTCGGTGCGCGCCGGGATCGAGCCCTTGAGCGGGTTGAACAGGTTCTGCCCGTCGGTGGAGCCGCACTCGACCAGCCACCGGCGGGCCAGGTCGGGCCGGCGCGCGCCGGTGGGCAGCGTGAACGTGTCGGACAGGAAGTCGTAGACCCCGGTGCTGCCCGGCGAGGCGACCGCGGCGTAGCCGTCCTGCCACTGCAGGCCCTTGGTCTGCGCCAGGTACGACGAGGACCAGTCGCCCATCACGGCGTACACCGCGGAGCCCGACACCACCCGGTCCAGCTGCGGCTGCCAGTCGCCGGCCGCGGACTTCACGTCGGAGACCGCGAGGATCTTGGCGTACATGTCCAGCGCGGCGGCCACCTCGGGCGCCTGCCAGCTGACCCGCCCCGCCCACAGCCCCTCGTAGGTGCCCGCCCCCAGCTCCCCGAGCAGCACCGTCTCGAGCAGGTGCTTCTGCGTCCACTCGGGCCCGACCGCGAGGGCCACCCGGCCCTTGGCCTTGATGACCTCGGCCTGCTGGAGGAACTCGGCCCAGGTCTTCGGCGGCGCGGCCAGCCCCAGCTCCCGGAGGGTCTTCGGGGTGTACCACATGAGATTGGCCCGGTGGATGTTCACCGGCACCGCGTAGATCCGCCCGTCGATGGTGAGGTTGTCCACGAGCCCCTTCGGGAACACCTTCGCCCAGCCCTCCTGCCGGTACAGGTCCGAGATGTCCTGCACCTTGCCCGAGCGCACGTCGTCGAGCAGCTCGAGCCCGGCGTGGCGCTGGTAGGAGTCCGGCGGGTCGTTGGCCAGCAGCCGGCTGGCGAGGATGGCCTTGGCGTTGGAGCCGGCGCCGCCGGAGACGGCCGCGTTGACGAACCGCACGCCCGCGTTGGAGCTCTCGAAGGACTTGGCCATGGCGGCCAGGCCCTCCTCCTCACCGGGGCCGGTCCACCACGAGTACACCTCGAGCTGATCGTTGCTCGCGCCCCGCACCGCGAACATCGACAGACCGCAGACCAGCGAGACGACCACGATCGTCAGGACCGCCAAGCGCCCCTTCCACACGCCAACCCCTCTTCCACAACCACAGATTGAGGACGCGGCGCGGCGACTCCATCCGGCGGGGCGGCGCACGCATGTCGTCCAGGGACGGTATGCGCGTATACAGCGGTTGCAGATGGAACCTTAAGGCGCTACCGAGCGTCGATCGGACACTTACCCACGCCGAACGGTGGACCTTCTATCACGGCGTAATGAAATTGTTGCAGGCGGTATCTACCAGAGGTTCGTGAAAAATCAACGGTTCACAGACTGGTATGGCATTGGTTACCGTGGCCGTCGGTGCAACATTCACCGACACCTCGGAGGCTCGCGTGCCCCACGAGCGTTCACCGGTCACCCTGCTCCACGATCCGAGTTGCCCAGTAGCCGTCAGCTTCCACGGCGAGATCGACGCGTCGTGGGCGGCCGAGGCCCAGCACAGCCTCGTCGCGGCCCTCGTGCACCACCGCCCCGACCCGATCGTCATCGACCTGCGCGGCGCGACCCGCCTCGACCCGCGCGTGGTCGGCGCCATCCTGGCCACGATCGACGCCGCCGACGACTTGGACGTGCCCGTGCAGGTGCTCCTGGGCGCGGCCGACCCGACCGGAGGCCTGCTGGCCGCACCCGCCTGAGGGCCCGTCTAGTCGCGCACCGCCGCCATGCGCGCGGCCGGGGTCCGCAGCGCGAACGCCGCCGGGACCAGGGCGGCGACCACCGCCACGACCGCGCACACGGCCGCGACGACGAGCACCGGCGTCCACGGCACCACCACGGTCACCGCCGCTCCCCCGGCGCTCAGGTGCGGCACCATCGCCAGCAGGACCCCGCCGGCGAGCGCCCCGGCCAGCGCCAGGCCGGCGACCGTGGACAGCAGGGCCTCGATGCCGACCATGCCGAGGATCTGGCCGGGAGTGGTGCCGGCCAGCCGCAGCACGGCGAGGTCGCGGGAGCGGTCGGCGGTGGCCATGACCAGGGTGTTGGCGATGGCGATGGTGGTGTACAGCAGCGCCATCCCGAGCACCGTGAGCAGGGCGAGGTCGTTCATGCGGCGCTGGCCGGCCTCGAGCCCGGCGAAGTACTCGGCCGGCGTGAGCACCGTGCCCGAGGCGTCCGTGACCGGGCCGGTCAGGGGGCCGGTCAGGGGGCCGGTCAGGTAGACGGCGTCGGCGTGGCCGGGCCCGAGCGACCAGGGCAGCAGCACGCTGTCGTCGAGGTCGACGGAGGGCGCGAGGACACCGGCGACGCGCAGCCGCACCGGGGTCGAGTCGTCGAGCCAGAGGTCCGCGGGGGCGCCCGGGGTCCAGTGCATCGACGCGGCGAGGCCGTGGCCGACGACCACGGTGCCGTCGACCGGCTCGGCGCTCACCCGCATGACGCTCGCGAGGCCGGGGCCGGCGAAGAGCGCGTCGAACGGCTCGGCGTAGTCGGACTGGTTCACGTACACCACCGAGCGCGCCACCGGCACGCCGCCCGCCGGGACCCGGGCCGGGCCGACGAGCACGCCGGTCGCGCTCAGCCGGGCGGCGCTCGCGTCGGCCTCGGCCCGCCAGATCGTCGCGGTGGCGGACAGGGTCGTGGCGGCGATGCCGGCGGTGACGAGGATGGGCGCGACGGTCGACGCGGTCCGCCGCACCGCGATCCGGGCGCCGTCGCGCGCGAGGGCGGCGGTCACCCCGGGGATCGGGCGGCCGGCCAGCCAGGCGGCGCCGGGGGCCAGCAGCGGGGCGAACAGGGCGATGCCGGTGATGGCGAGCTGGGCATCGAGCAGCACGAGGGCGATCGCCTCCGGCCCGTCGACCGGGACCCAGATGAGCAGCGCCGCCGTCCCGCCCAGGCAGGCCAGCCCGCACACCCAGCGCCCGGCGGTCATGACGCGCCGCTCGGCGGCGGCCTCCCGCAGCGCCTCGATCGGCCGCACCCGCCCGGCCCGCCGCGCCGCGACCATCGCCCCGGCCAGCGCGACGAGCAGCCCGGCGCCGAACGCGGCCAGCAGCGGCCACCACACGAACCCGGCGGTGAACCCGGGCGGGGCGAAGCCGTTGCGGGCCATCGAGTGCGCGAACACCGGCGCCGCGACGAGTCCGGCCCCGCACCCGGCGAGCCCCGCGACGACGCCGACGACGACCGCCTCGCCGAGCACGAGCCGGCGCACCTGCCGCGGCGTGGCCCCGGCCGCCCGCAGCAGCGCGAGCTCCCGGCGGCGCTGGGCCACGGCGAACGCGAACGTGCCCGCGACCACGAACACCGCGACGAACGCCGCCACGCCCGCCGTGGTGCCCATGAGCGAGGCGGCGAGGGCGAGCAGGTCGCCGTCCGGGTTCGGCTCCGCCTCGGCGCGCGCGTCGCCGGTCAGGACTCGCGGCCCGTCGCCGATCGCGGCCCGCACCTGGGCCGCGGTCATGCCCCGCACCGCGAGCGCGTCGATGCGTCCGCCGCTGAGCTCCTCGGCGGCGCGGTCGGTGAGGTACACGGCCTTCGGCCCGCCGACGATGCCGGCCACCGTGAACGCGCGGCCCGCGACGGTGATCCGGTCGCCCGCGCGCCCGTCGGTGGCCACGACCTCGTCGTCGCGGGCCGGGCCGGCGCCGGCCGGGATGCCGTGCAGCGCCGCGGCCGACCAGGGGTGGGCGTTGCCGGGCAGCCAGCGGTCGGCGATCGCCCCGGGCAGCCGCGCGGCCAGGTCCGCGGGCAGCGATCGGGCGCGGTTCGTCGTCGTGGAGGCGGTGTACTCGTCCTCGGTGCCCGGGTCCACCACGACCGTGATGCTGTTCTGCCCCGCGACCACGACGTCGGCGGTGTCGTACCACGCGGGCGCCCGGCCCTCGCCGACGCTGGAGGCGAGCGTGAGGCCGGTGGTCGCGAGCAGCGTCACGCCGAGCCCGAGCGCGATGAAGACGCCCGCGAAGGAGATCCAGCGCGCGCGTACCGTCTGCAGCGCGATGCTCAGCATGGCGTCGCCGTCTCGAGGGCGGTCATCCGCTCGGCGACGGCCTGCGGCGTGGGCGCGGCCATCTCGGCGACCACGCGCCCGTCGGCCAGGAAGACGACGCGGTCGGCGTGGGCCGCGGCGACCGGGTCGTGGGTGACCATGACGACCGTCTGGCCCTGGCGCTCGACCGTGCTCCGCAGCAGCCCCAGCACCTCGCGGCCGGTCCGCGAGTCCAGGGCCCCGGTCGGCTCGTCGGCGAAGAGCACGTCGGGCCGCGTGATGACGGCCCGCGCGATGGCGACGCGCTGCTGCTGGCCGCCGGAGAGCTCGGCGGGCCGGTGCCGGGCCCGGTCCTCGAGCCCGACGGCCGCGAGCACCGCGCGCACCTCGCGGCGGGACGGCCGGCGGCCGGCCAGGCGCAGCGGCAGGGCCACGTTCTGCTCGGCGGTCAGCGACGAGAGCAGGTTGAAGGCCTGGAACACGAAGCCGATCCGGTCCCGGCGCAGCCGCGTGAGCCCGGTCTCGTTCAGCGTGGCCAGGTCGGTTCCGGCGACGCACACGCGGCCGGCGGTGGGCCGCTCCAGCCCCGCGGCCGCCTGCAGCAGCGTCGACTTGCCGGAGCCGGACGGGCCCATGACGGCCGTGAACGTTGCACGGGCGAACCCCAGCGTCACCGAGTCGAGCGCGACCACGGTGCCGAACCGCTTCCCCACGCCCTCGAGCGCCACGACGTCTTCGGTCATGCGCCCATCACACCGCGCGCGGGGCCGGCGGTTCACGCCCGCGGGCAGGCGTCCTGGCGGTGGGGGCAGCCCCACCCCGGCCGGGCCCTGTCCTGGCTGGGATAGGGCTCAGCTCGGGACGGGGTAGACCGCCCAGGGCTTGGTCTTCAGGCCGCCCCGCGAGTCGACGCTGGTCTTGAGCCGCTCGCCGGTCTCGTGGGAGATGCCCGGCGACTCGTACGTCGGGACCTCGACCGCGCTCGCGGTGAACTGCTGCTTGTCGGTCCCCTCGTAGTCGATGCGCACGACGGTCGGGCCCTGCGCCGTCTCCAGCAGCAGGAACACGTGGCCGGGCCCGCTGATCGGCGGGGTGCGGCGGCCCAGGTCGATGCAACTGGTCACCTCGCCGAACGGCGACGAGCGGGCAAACAGGGAGCAGGCCTGCCGCTCCTGGTCGGCCAGGAACGACGAGCGCTGCGGAAAGCTCACGGCGAACGGACCGCCGCCACACACCAGCACTACCGCCGCCGCGGCCGTGACCGCCCACCCGAGTCGATTCATGCCGACATTGTTAGCAGATATCCTGCTGCGTGTGATGCCGTGGGAGGACCTCGGGTTCGACACGTACGACGAACTGTGGGCCCGCGTGCCCGCCGACCCGCGGCCGTCGGTCACGTTCGACCTGGCCGGCTTCTTCACCGCCGAGGTCCAGGCCGAGTTCAACGCGGCCGAACGGGCGGTCGACAGCCTCGCCCACCTGGCCTTCGTCCGGGTGCTGCCGCCGGGCACGCCGCTGCTCGTGCTCACCTGGGAGCACGCCTCGCACCGCTTCTGGCCGCAACGCCAGACCGAGGCGCCGCCGTGGCTGGTCGTGCCCAACGGCGACCACTACGTCGTCGGCACCGAGGATTTCACCCTGGGCACCCGCGGTCACCCCTGGGAGCAGACCCTCCAGGTGTGGGGTGAGCCCCTCCTCGACGTGCTGGTGCCGATGCTGAGCTGGCTTCCCCGCAAGGCGTGACGCGGCCGCTCAGTACTCGACGTCGCTGGTCGCCTCGAACGGGCCGACGACGATGCCGCGGCGGAAGGTGCCGTCGGCCCCGGTGATCGCCTGGAGCGTGAACTGCTGGAGCACCCGCAGCTGGCGCCCGGCGATCCGGAGGGGCCGGCGCACCTCGTAGAGCGGCGACCACGGGCACTCGTAGTAGCAGCTGCTGCCGTCGCGGGTGTGCAGCGGCACGATGTCGCCGGCCGCGAAGGCGGCGTCGACCTCGCTCTTGAGGGCGAGGGTGGCGGCCGGGTCGGGGTCCTCGCGCCACAGCAGGGCGATCGCCTCCCTCGCCTGGCGGTCCTTCTGCCAGCGCTTGAGCGTGACGGGGTCGGTCAGGCACCACGGGTCGAAGTGGCCGCCGCCGGGCAGGGCCCGCACGTCGGGGCGCCCGGCCGGGCGCAGCGACTCGTAGGAGCCGAGCAGCGACGGCATCGCGGCCAGCTGGCCGACGTGGAACCACAGCTCGAGGGCGGTCTTGAGGTTGTTCTCGATGAGCTCGTGCAGCTGCGCGTTGTGCCGCTCGGTGCGCAGCGCCACGGCGTAGTCGGCGGCCGCGGCGGCCTCGGCGTTGAGCTGCTTGAGCCGGTTCACCGCGGCGCGGTGCTCGTCGGGGACGCCGGCGCGCTCCAGGCCGTAGAGGGAGACGTCGATGTGCTGGCGCAGCGGCGGCACGGCGGCGAGCAGCGCGGTGAGGTGCTCCGGCGGGCAGGGCCGGACCTCGGCCCAGTCCGGCAGGCCCGCGGGCAGGGCAAGCTCGGCGGCGATGTCGTAGTCGGGGTTGACCCGGGCCTGCCGCGCCCGCGACACCCAGCCCTCGACCGCCGCCAGCCAGGCCGACACCTGGTCGAAGGTCACCGCGGGCACGTAGCCGACGGTGCCGGGGCGGGCCGCGTAGTCGGCGTCGAGGAACTGCTCGCCGAGGGTCTGCAGCATGTAGCCGTTCCACGCCGCGAGCAGCAGGCTCCCGGTCGCCGGGGGTGCGTTCCACAGCGTCCGCCCGTCGGCGACGAGCTGGTCGCGGGCCCGGTCCGCCTCCATCATCTCGTCGTAGGCGGCCTTGCCCGCGCCGCGCAGGGCCTCCAGCACCACCGCGTCGCGCTCCTTGGCCAGCGAGGCACGCATCTTCGTCAGGAGCGAGGGGCGCATCGGGTCGGCCATGCGACACAAGGTAGCGGCTCGCTGCCATGCCGATGAGTTCGCGGGCCGCTCGGGGTTGCACGGGTAGGAGCAGCCGACACGAGGGAGTACGAGATGTTGCTACAAGGGCGCAGCGCGGTCGTCTACGGGGGCGGCGGCCACGTCGGCGGAGCCATGGCCCGGGCGTTCGCGCGCCACGGGGCCACCGTGCACCTGGCCGGGCGGACGCTCGCGACGGTGCGGGCGGTGGCGGACGAGATCACCGCGGCCGGCGGGACGGCCTTCGCCGACGCGGTCGACGCGCTCGACGAGCACGCCGTCGACGAGCACATGGGCCGGGTGACCGAGCGCTGCGGGCGGCTCGACGTGTCCGTGAACGTGATCAGCGACCAGGACGTGCAGGGCGTCGCGATGGCGCGGATGACGGCCGCGGACTACCTGCGGCCGATCGTCACCGCGGTGACGTCGAAGTTCCTGACCGCCCGGGCCGCCGCGCGGGTCATGGTGCCGCGGCGCTCGGGGCTCATCCTGTACTTCGGGGGCACCTTCGACTGGTCCGTGGCCCGGCGCTTCAGCGTGGGCGGGATGGGGGTCACGTTCGACGCGGTCGAGTCGATGCGCAAGCAGCTCGCCTGCGAGCTCGGGCCGAGCGGGGTCCGGGTCGTCACGCTGCGCACCGGCGGGCTGCCCGAGACGATCCCGGCCGGGTTCGAGGGGCGCGACGAGCTCGTCGGATGGCTCACCGGCCAGACGCTCACCGGGCGCACGGCGACGCTCGCGGAGGTCGGCGAGCTCGCCGCGTTCGTGGCGTCGGACCACGCCGGGATGATGACCGGCGCCGAGCTCGACATGAGCGCCGGAACGTCGATCCGATGAGTTGATCATTGAAAGATCTTGCCGACCTTCCAATCCATTCGCGCAGCTCAGCCCGCATACACGCCGCTGAGCTGCGCGAATTCCTGCAAGAAGCTTGACAAGGATGAATGTCAGGCCCGAACCTTCCTCCACGCGTTGCAACGCCTTGGCTTTCGTTCGGCCGCCACCGTCCGGATCGCGCAAGGAGTGACCACCCCATGCCCCGTCGCAGACCCGTCCTCATCCTCGTGCTGTGCCTGCTCGCCGCGCTGCTGCCGGCCCGCGCGCTGGCCGCCGCCGGCAACAGCCTGACCGTCTACTACAAGCCGCCGAGCGGCTGGAGCACCGTGAACGTGCACTGGGCGCCCACCGGCGGCGCCTGGACCGCCGTGCCCGGCGTGGCCATGTCGGCCGCGAGCTGCGCCGGCTGGTACACCCGGGTGCTCGACCTCGGCTCCGCCGCCGGGGCCCAGCTGACCTTCAACAACGGCGCCGGCACCTGGGACAACCACTCCGGGGCCAACTACTCGGTCGCCGCCGGGCTGGTCGCGATCAGCAACGGCGCGATCGCGACCACGAACCCGTGCTCCGCCACCCCGCCGTCGTCCTCGCCCCCGGGCGGCAACACGGCCACCGTCTTCTACTCGACCGCCGGCCGGGCCTGGAGCACCGTGAACATCCACTACGCGCCCGACGGCGAGGCGTGGACGGCGGTTCCGGGCGTGGCGATGAACGAGACCGCCTGCACCGGCTGGGTGAAGAAGACCGTCCAGCTCGGCGCGGCCACCGGCATGCAGGCGGTGTTCAACGACGGCGCCGGGACGTGGGACAACAACAACGGCGCCAACTACCGCATCGCCGCCGGCACGAGCCGGGTCGCGGGCGGCAGCGTCACCGCCGCCGCGACCGACCCGTGCACCGCGGTCCCGCCGGACACCACGGCGCCGGCCGCGCCCGCGAACGTCACCGCGACCGTCGACCACGTGACCGTGAGCCTGGCCTGGAGCGCCTCCACCGACGACCGGGGCGTCACCGGCTACCAGATCACCCGCGACCCGGGCGGGACCGTGCTCACCAGCGCGTACCCCGGCTACATCGACGGCGGCCTCGCGGCGCGCACCACGTACACGTACACCGTGCGGGCCGTGGACGCGGCCGGGAACCGCTCGGCCGCGTCCGCCACCGTCACCGCCACGACCGGCGACGCGCCGCCGCTGCCCGAAGGCGGGGCGATGCTCGGCGGCGACCCGCGCAAGGAGAGCATCTACTTCGTGCTCACCGCGCGCTTCTACGACGGCGACCCGTCCAACGACCGCGGCGGCAGCCAGCACGTGAGCTCCGGCAACGCGGCGAACAACGACCCGATGTTCCGCGGGGACTTCAAGGGGCTCGTCGACCGGCTCGACTACATCAAGGGCCTCGGCTTCTCGGCCATCTGGATCACCCCGGTGGTGCTGAACCGGTCCGACTACGACTACCACGGGTACCACGGCTGGGACTTCTACCGCGTCGACCCGCGGCTGGAGTCGCCGGGCGCGACCTACCAGGACCTCATCAACGCCGCCCACGCCAAGGGGCTGAAGATCTACCAGGACGTCGTCTACAACCACAGCTCCCGCTGGGGAGCCAAGGGCCTGTTCACGCCGACCGTGTGGGGCGCGCGCGACGGGCAGTGGGACTGGATGTACAGCGAGAAGATCCCCGGCGCCGTGTACGACCCGATGCAGGAGAACGCGCTCGGCCGCGCCTACAACGGGGACCTGTGGTCGACGACCGCCCCGGCCGGCAACACGTGCCCGAACTACGGCCTGCCGAACGGGCAGAAGAGCCCGGAGGGGTACACCATCCACTCCTGCCAGTGGCCCAGCCCGACGGCCTCGATGTTCCCCGCGAACCTCTACCACCAGTGCTGGATCGGCAACTGGGAGGGCGAGGACTCCCGCTCCTGCTGGCTCGCCGACGACCTCGCGGACCTCAACACCGAGAACCCGGTCGTGCAGCAGTACCTCATCAACGCGTACAACACCTACATCGACATGGGCGTGGACGGCTTCCGCGTCGACACCGCCGTGCACATCCCGCGGGTGACGTGGAACCGGCGCTTCCTGCCGGCCCTGCAACAGCACCTGGTGCAGAAGTACGGCGCGGCCAAGGCCCAGGACTTCTACGTCTTCGGCGAGGTGGCCGCGTTCGTCAACGACAAGTGGAACCGCGGCTCGGTGAACCACTCCGCGCAGTTCTTCACCTGGAAGGAGCGCAGGTCCTATGTGGACGACGACGTCCAGGCCGCGCTCGACCAGTACAACTACGAGGAGCAGCTCGGCACCGGCAACCAGCCGGCGTCCACGAACGCGTTCCTGAACGGCAACGCCTACCACGCGCCGGACCACAGCCAGTTCTCCGGCATGAACATCATCGACATGCGGATGCACATGAACTTCGGCGACGCCCCGAACGCGTTCCGCAACGGCATGGACTCGGACGACTCCACCAACGACGCCACCTACAACGCGGTGTACGTGGACTCGCACGACTACGGGCCGAACAAGTCCTCGACGCGGTACGCGGGCGGCACCGACGCGTGGGCCGAGAACATGGCGCTGATGTGGACCTTCCGGGGCGTGCCGGTGCTGTACTACGGCTCGGAGATCGAGTTCCAGGCCGGCAAGCAGATCGACTGCGGCCCGGCCTGTCCCCTGGCCACGACCGGCCGCGCGTACTACGGCGACAAGCTGGCCGGGTCGGTGACGGCCTCGGACTACGGCGTGGTCTCCTCGTCCTCGGGCGCGGTGGCGACCACTCTGGCCCAGCCCCTGGTCAAACACGTCCAGCGGCTCAACCAGATCCGCCGGGCGATCCCGGCCCTGCAGATGGGGCAGTACTCCACGGCTGGCGTCTCGGGCGGCCAGATGGCGTTCAAGCGGCGGTACACCAGCGGCTCGGTCGACAGCTTCGTGCTCGTGACCATCTCGTCGAGCGCCACCTTCACCGGCATCCCGAACGGCACCTACACCGACGCCGTCACCGGTGACGTCAAGGTGGTGTCCAACGGCACCCTGACGGCGACGGTCGCGGCAAAGGGCGACCTGCGCGCGTACGTGCTGTCCCTGCCGGGCAACCCGGCGCCGGGGAAGGTCGGCTCGGACGGGCCGTACCTGCGCTGAGCGCACCGCGGTGGGCCCGGTTCCCAGAGGGCCGGGCCCACCCCTCAGTGCAGGGTGAGCCGCAGCACGCGGTCGTCGTCCGGCACCGGGCCGCCGGGCCGGCGGCCGTCGCGGTTCGAGGTCGTCATCCACACGCTGCCGTCCGGCGCCGTGACCGCGGTGCGCAGGCGCCCGTAGCGCTCGGTCAGCGCCTCCACCGGGCGGCCGGCGACGCCCGAGCCGGTGCGCCACCGCACCGAAGCCGTGTCGGAGAAGGAGGAGGCGACGACCGGGGACGGGCCCAGCGGCACGAGGTAGATCCGCTGGCCGCGCAGGCACGTCACGACCGCCGTGGTTCCCGTGATCGCCACGCCCGCGGCCACCCCGACCTCCGGGTGCCAGACCACCACCGGGTCGACGTAGCGCGGGTTGCCCCCGATCCCCTCGACGGCCGGCCAGCCGTAGTCGCCGCCCGGGCGGATGATGTTGAGCTCGTCCCACACCGCCTGGCCGATCTCGGACGAGTACATGACCCCATTCGCGTCCCAGGCCAGGCCCTCGGGGTTGCGGTGGCCGTAGGACCACACGAGCGAGCGCGGGAACGGGTTGCCCGGCGGGGGCTTGCCGTCGGTGGTCATCCGCAGGATCTTGCCGCCGAGGATGTGGAGGTCCTGGGCCGCCTCGGTGCGGGAGGCCTCGCCGGTGGTCGCGTACAGGTAGCCGTCGGGGCCGAACGCGAGCCGCCCGCCGTCGTGGATGCCGCCCCTCGGGATGCCGGTCACGATCGGCTGCGGGCGGCTGTGGCCGTCGAGCTTGAGCCGCGCGATGCGGTTGTCGACCTTCGTCGTGTAGTAGACGTAGACCGTCCGGTCCTTCTTGTACCCGCGCGACACCGCGATGCCCAGCAGCCCGCCCTCGTTGTCCGAGTTCGCCTCGCCGATGCGGGCCACGGGGGTGACCGCGCCGGTGGTCGCCACGTGCAGGATGCGCAGGGTCCGGCGCTCGGTCACCAGCGCGCTGCCGTCGGGCAGGAACGACAGTCCCCACGGGACGTCGAGGTGCCGCGCGATCGTCGAGACGCTCACCCGCCCGTCCGCGCCGCCGGACGGGTCGGCCGCCCCGCGGTGGAAGTCGGTCGGGTTGATCGGCGGCAGCGGCCGTCCCTCGGCCCCCGCCGGCGAGGAACATCCGGCCAGCACACAGACGGACAGCAACGCGATCCCGGCTCGGCGCACGGGGCAACCGTGCGCCGGGCCGGGATGAGCCGCCGTCATCCTAGGAGGCGTAGACCTCCAGCTCCGAGAGCTGCCCGGCCGGCCAGCCGGTGTTCCCGGTGACCGTGACGCGCAGGTAGCGCACCCCGGCCGCGGGGAACGTGAGCGTCACCGCGTTGCCGGTGGCCGGGTCGAAGGCGCAGGCCCGGCTCGCGACGAGCACCGCGCCGGTGGTGAAGTCGGTGATCGTCACCGTCTCGGTGCGCGCCGCCCACGCCGTCGCCGGCGGGAGTTTCAGCACCACGCGGCTCACGGCGGTGGTCGCGCCGAGGTCCACCTGCAGCCACTGCGGGAACGCGTTGTTCACGCTCTCCCAGTAGGTGTCCGCGCTGCCGTCGACGGCGTTGCCGGCCGCGTAGTTCTGCGTGTTCGACGACTGCGTGACCGGCCGGCGCAGGGCCAGGTTGGTGGCGGTCGCGGCCACCCCGGTACCGCTGAGCGCGACGGTGGCCTCGGCGTTGGCGGCGGTACTGCGCACGCTCAGCGTCCCCGTCCGGTTCCCGGCCGCGCTGGGGTGGAACGTGACCGTCGCCGTGCAGTTGGCGCCCGGCGCGATGGCGGTGCCGCACGTGGTCGTGACGGTGAAGTCGCCCGACGCCGTCACGGACTGGACCGTCGCCGGGGCGGTGCCGGTGTTGGTGACGGTCACGGTCTGCCAGTCGCTGTTGGTGTTCACGTCGGTGTCCTCGAACTGCAGCGACGCGGGGCTGAGCGCCAGGGTGGCCGTGCCGCCGCCGGTGCCGTACACCTCGAGGGACGACAGCTGCCCGGCCGGCCAGCCGGTGTTCGCGGTGATGCTCAGGCGGACATAGCGCGCGGTGACCGCCGGGAACGTGGCACTCGCGGTGTTGCCCGTGGCCGGGTCGAACAGGTAGTCGGCGGCGCCCGCGGCGGTGCTCCACTGGGTGCCGTCCACGCTCGTCAGCACCGCGACCGTCTGCCGCCGGGCGGCCCAGGCGGACGCCGGTGGCACGCGCATCGTGACCTTGCCGACGCTCGCGGAGGAGCCCAGGTCGACCTGCACCCACTGCGGGAACGCGTTGTTCGCGCTCTCCCAGTAGCTGTTCGGGTCCGCGTCGGTGAGGTTGCCGGCCGGGTAGCCGGCCTGCGTCGACTGCGCGGTGGCGGGGCGCCCGGCGGCCAGGTTCGTCGTGCTCGAGGGCGGCACGCCGGTGCCGGTGAGCTGGACGAGGACGGCGCCCTGGCCGTCGTCGCCGGTGATGGAGTACACCGCGGACTGCGCGCCCTGGGTGCTCGGCGTGAACGTGACGGTCTGGTGGATGACGTCACCGGGCGAGAGCTGCTGGCCCTCGGAGACCGGCGTCGTGGTGTTGAACGCGCCGACCGGCGGGGCCGCCTTGGTCAGGGTCAGCGTGATGTTGCCCGTGTTGGCGATGTCGAAGGTCTGGGTCGCGGAGGTACCGACGACGACCGACCCGAACGCGACCGGGTTCGGCGTGATCGTCAGGTGGGCGGCGCCCGTGACCGCGGTGCCGCTGAGCGGGACTGTGACCGGGCCGGCCGAGCTGGTGACGGTGATCGAGCCGGTGTGGTTGCCGGCCGCCGTCGGGGCGTACTTCACCGAGACCGACACGGACGCCCCGGCCGCGATCGTGGTGCCGTTGGCCGGGAAGCCGGTGGCGCTGAACGGGGCCGCGGGCGCGGTCGAGCCGGTGACCGTGACGGCGCTCGTGCCGGTGTTGGTGATGCTGACGCCGAGGGTCTTGCTGGCGCCGGTCGGCACCGTGCCGAACGACAGCGCCGCCGGGGTGGCGCCGAGGCCGGGCTTGGTGCCGGTGCCGTGCAGGTCCAGCGCGACGGTCCCGGCGTCGGTGGTGAAGGTGAGGCTGCCCGCGGCGCCCCCGGCCGCGGTGGGCGTGAACCGGACCGGCACCGCGAGGGTCTGCCCGGTGGCGAGGCTCACCGGCAGCGCGGGCGCGGTGACGCCGAAGGGCGCGGCGGCGCTCACGGCGGTGATGCGCACGGCCCGGGTCGCGGTCACGGTCACCGTCGCGTTGGCGGTGCTGCCGACGGCGACGCTGCCGAAGTCCGTCGGCGGGGCGCTCAGCGCGGCGGTGGTCGGGCGGCCGAAGCCGAAGATGCGGCCGTCGCGGTTGCCCACGTAGACGCGGCCGTTGTCGGTCGCGGGCACGGCGAACTTCGTGGCGGTGCCGATCGGCGCGGAGTACCGCAGGTGCAGCTGGCCGCCGGTGGGCAGGGCGTCGTAGGCGCGCAGCTGGCCGCCCGAGCCCGTGGAGCCGTCGCTGTAGACGGCCCAGACGATCGCCGAGCCCGAGGTCGTGCCGGAGGAGGTGACGACCGGGGAGCCGGAGGTGTAGCCGAACGTCGAGGGGCTGGTCGCGGCCGAGGTCAGCACGGGCAGGCCGGAGCCGTTCACGCCGTACTTGAACGCGCGCAGGAAGCCCTGGTTCTCGACCTGGTACACGTAGCCGCCGTCGCCGCCCCAGACCGCCGGGTGGCCCCAGACCCCGTTGTAGGGCCCGGCCGGCGGGACCAGCGAGGCGTCGGTGCCGCCCGGGCCCTGGGCCATGCCGCCGAGGTTGTCGCGGTCGAGGAGGAACACCCGGCCGTCCTTGCCGGCCTGCACCATCAGGCGCGGGTGGGCCGCGGTGCCGAACGAGGCCGGCAGGGCCACCGGGCCGCCGGAGCCGAAGTCGGTGTCGTCCTGGTCGAGCTTGCCGTTGTTGGCCGGGCTGAAGAAGTCCTTGGCGCTCAGCGAGCCATCGCCGTTGACCTGCAGCCGGATCACCGACTCGGCGAGCGTGCCGGGCGGGCTGGTGCCCGGGCCGGGCGCCGGGGACACGCCGTTGCCGGTGGCCACGAAGATCCGGCCGGACCCGTCGGAGACCAGGCCGCCGCCGGACTGCCAGATGCCGCCCATCCCGGTCGAGCGGCCGGCCTCGGTGGACCACAGCGTCGACATGGCGGGGGTGGCGGTCTTGACGCCGGCGACGTACCCGACGTAGGGCCCGTAGTCGCAGTGGCTCGCGAAGCCGGCGTAGACGACGCCGTCGAGCAGCAGCAGGCCCGGGCGCTGGGCCGCGGTCTTCGGGTTGAAGGTGTTGGCCGGGTCGTTGGTCGGCGAGCCCTGGATCGTCACCGGCCAGCCCGAGCGCTCGGCCCCGGTCGCCGGGTCGATCTTGTGCATGTAGAAGTGCGGGTGGTTGGCGTCCGCGCCGTCGTTGACCTTGGCGGTGAAGAAGACCGAGCTCGTCGCCGGGTCGTAGACCGGGGTGCTCGTGACGCCGATGTTCGGCACCAGGTCGCCGCAGCCGATCGCGGACGCGGGCCAGGCGGGGCCGACGCTGCGGGACCAGACGATGGCGCCGGTCTGCGGGTTGAGGCCGTACACCCAGTTGTTCTCGGTCGCGGCGATCAGGGTGCCCGCGGCGACGATCGGCTGGGCGTAGATCTGGCCGTTGAGGTCGGTGGCGAAGAGCTGGCCGAAGTCGGCGGCGGAGACCGCGGACGGGCCGAGGGCGGCCTCGTTCGGGTCCCAGGCGGTGCGCAGGGTGTCGACGGAGACCGTCGTGACATCGGCGGCGGCGGGCGGGGCGAGCACGGCGGCGGTGCCGAGCGCGAGGAGGGGTGGCAGGAGGGCGGCGGCCAACCGGCGTGCGGCCATGACGGCTCCAGAGAGGGGGGTCGAAGAGCGTCGATCGGGACAGCACCGTAACGCGACCGACATCTCTGCGCAAGATGCCAACGAAAGACGGAAATACTTGCACTCATCAACCGCAAAAGCCATCGACGGTACCGCCGGGGCCCGCACCACCCCGTCCGGGGCATTGATCGTTACGGACCTGTGCTGCCTGGGTACCACACTCGAACCGACCAGGGCCTTCGCGGTCTCTCGCGGAAGGGGACGGTGCGATGACCGAACCGGGAAGCCGGCGGCTGTCCGCCCGCGACAACCGCACCGCGGTCGCGGCCGGGGGCGCCGCGCTCATCGTGATGCTGCTTGCCCTGCTGGCCTACTGCCAGTTCACCGGCTCGGGCTCCGGCGACCGCGCCGCCCCGGGCCCCTCCGTCTCGGCCTCGGTCTCGGCCTCGGTCTCAGCCTCTGCTTCGGCATCGGTCTCGGCATCCGTCGCGGCCAGTGTGTCGGCCGCCCGGTCCGCCGACGCCGCCCGGTCCGCCGCGGCCGCCGCCGAGCGGGAGCGCTCCGCCGCCGCCTCGCGCTCGGCGGCCG
>NZ_JBEPEH010000040.1:0-121962 GCF_040300725.1 Dactylosporangium sp. NPDC000244 | reverse complement strand
CGCTCATGCCGTCACCTCCGCAAGCTCCGGCGCCGGCATGAGGAAACTGTGCCCATGATGAGCGGCCCCTCCGCTTCGCTCCGGACCGCTCATGCGCCGGCCCCGCGGGCCGCGGCGTACGCGGGCGAGAACGTCTCCAGCAGCCGCACCGTCTCCTCGAAGGGCAGCTGCCCGGGGGCGGAGGGCCGGTCCCCGTCGGCCGAGTAGGTGACCCGGGAGCCGAGCACCGGGAAGAACACGCGTGTCGCGGACCCCTCCGTGCCCATCCCGATCACGATCAGCGACTCGTACCGCAGCAGCAGCCCCGCCAGCCGCCGCAGGTCCTCGGGCCCGTGCGCCATGGTGCTGATCTTCACCACGTCGGCGCCGGCGGCCTTCGCGGCCTCGACGGTCCCGGCCAGGGACTCCTCGCCGGGGGTCTTGTCGAAGTCGTGGTACGACACCACGACCGGCCGGTCCGCCGCGCGCGCGGCCGCGATCACCCCGGGCAGGATCCCGGCCGCTGACAGCTCGACGTCGACCGCGTCGACCGCGGGCAGGATCGCCTCGAACAGCCGCAGCCGCGCGTCCTCGTCGTGGGCCCAGCGCCCGCCCTCGGCGCGGGAGCGGATGGTGGCCAGGATGCGCAGCCCGGCCGCGCGGAAGGGCTCGATGGCGGCCAGCACGTCGGCCGGCTCGGCGCTGCGGTTCCAGTCGATGCGCAGCTCGGCCAGGTCGACACCGAGGTCGCGGGCGCGCGCGGCGTCCCCCGCGGGGTCCTCGTCGCCGAAGCTCACCGCGACCAGCGGCGCCCCGCCGGAAAGCCGCTCCCGCAGCGTCTGCGTTGCCAATGGGACTCCCCCTGCCGGATCGGACAGGGGGAGTCTACGGGCTCAGAACGGCCAGGCTCCGGCGCGCCCGGCCTCGAGCAGCGGGATCATCCCGAAGCCCGCGTCGGACAGGCCCCCGAACGTCCAGCGGTTCGCCGTCGACGGCGTGTGGCCGAGGCGGTAGCCGGCCAGGTTCCACGTGAAGATCGGCACGTGCGCGGGGACCGACTCCGACACCGCGCCCTGGTAGGACGCCTGCTCGTCGGTCAGGATCACCACCCGGTCATGGCGCTTGAAGTGCTTGCGCGCCGCCGTGGCGGTGTTGGTACCGCCCCCGTGGAAGTGCCCCTCGGCCCGGAACCGCTCGATCGCCTTCAGCACCGACTCGCCCGGCCGGAGCTTGAACACCGTCGAGCCCGTCGAGAACGACACCACGTCCGCGTCCGCGCACCGGGTGGCCAGGGCCACGCCGAAGACCACGGCCGCGTCCCAGCGCATCAGCGTGCCGTCGCGCGAGAAGCCGGCGTGCATCGAGCCGGAGGTGTCGATGAGCACCAGCGTCCGCCCGGCGAGGGCCGGCACGTTGGCCAGGCTCAGCGTCAGCGCCCGCTCCAGCGCCCACGACCAGCGCAGCGAGGGCGCGGCCCGGTACGCCGAGAGGAACCGCATCGGCAGCTGCCGCGAGCGGGCCACCTCGTCCGGGTCGGCCAGGGCGGCCGCGACCCCCGCCGCGGCGTCGTCGGACACCCCGGCCTGGTCGAGGTTGCGCAGGTTGCGCAGCCGCGCCATGTAGCCCATCGACGGCAGGAGCGCGGTCCACAGCGCATTCTTGGCAAGGCCGGTGCCGCCGCTCATCGACAGCGCGTCCTCCCACGTCATGCCCGCGGCCCGGAGCCGCTCGGGGTCGAGCAGCACGCCCGGGTCGGCGGCCGCGTCCGCGCGCAGCCGCTCGTTGGCGGCCAGCACGGGCAGCGACGCCGGCACCGTCAGGTCCTCGCGGCCGTGGCGGCGGCCGAGCGCGTAGGCGAACAGGTCGCCCTGCCACGGCGCGGCCGGGCTCGGGTGGGTGAGGTCGATGACGTCGCCGAAGCGGAACGCGTGGCTCGCGGTGTCGTACTTGAGCAGGTTCCGCTCGGTGTAGAGCCGCCGCACCGCGTCGGCGATGCCGCGCTTGACCGGCTTCGGGATCGCGCGGCCGTGGCGGGAGATCCAGTACGCCAGCAGCTCCCCCGGCTCGTCGGCGCGCTGCAGCACCCCGGCGACCACCCGGCGGTTCTCGCCGTCCACACCGCGTTCGCGGCCAGCCGCCCGGCCACGAACTCGGCCGCGCCCACGATCGCCGCGGTGCGCAGGTTCGCGCCCGTGCGCAGCCACCCCAGGAAGCGCTCCGTCCACGCCGGGTCGGCGACCGCGGCCGCGCGCACCAGGCGGGAGTAGCGCTCGTCGCGCTCGCCCGCCGCCTCGTAGAACGTCTGCTCGCCGACCATGTTCGTCACGGCCAGCAGGAACAGCTCCGACTTGAGGTCGCGGGCGTATCCGGCGCCACCCTCGTGGGTCGGCCCGGCCACCTGGCTCGGGCCGGCGACCGGACCCCGTCCGATCGCGGCGCGTACCTTCGCAACGTTGAGCTTCGCCATGGGCCGGGACGGTACGCCGCGGCAAAATGCGATGACCGATGTTTTCTCGTGCCCCATCCTGGCCCGATGACTCGCTTCGACCTGCGCACGGCGGATCTGCGGGCGCTCAACTCGCTGACGAAGTACCCGTCGATCCCCACCTACCACGAGCTCGACCCGCGCGACGGTGTCCTGCTGGAGTCCGCGACCGCGTTCCCGGGCGACGTCATCGCCACCGAGAAGGTCGACGGCACCAACAGCCGCATCGTCCTGCTCCCCGACGGCGGCTACCTCATCGGCTCGCGCGAGGAGTTCCTGCACGCCCGCGGCGACATCGTCGCCAACCCGGCCCTGGGCATCGTGGAACAGCTGCGCCCGCTGGCCGAGCGGCTGGCGTCCCGCGGCTCGCTGCGCGTGTACTACCTCGAGCTCTACGGCGGCAAGATCGGCGGCGCGGCGCGGCAGTACACCGCGGACCCGGCCCGCTTCGGCCGGCGCCTCTTCGACGTGGTCCTCCTCGACGACTGGGCGACCGCGCTGACCTGGGCCCCGCCCGCGATCTCGGCGTGGCGCGAGTCCGGCGGCCAGCCCTTCGCGACCGAGGAGCAGCTGGTCGCGCTCGCGGCGGACGCGGACGTCGAGCTGACGCCGCGTCTTTTCCGCACCGACTCCCTGCCGGAGCCGATCGCGGGCATGCGGGCGCTGCTGGCCGAGCGCCTGCCCGAGACCCTGGTCGGCCTCGACGGCGCGAAGGGCCGGGCCGAGGGCATCGTCTTCCGCGCGCCGGATCGCAAGGTGATCGCCAAGGCCCGCTTCCAGGACTACGCCCGCACCGCGAAGCGGCGCCCTACCGCGAGGTGAACAGCCCGATCGTCTCGAAGTGCTGGGTCATGGGGAAGCTGTCGAACGCGCGCAGCCCGGTGAGGCCGAAGCCGAGCTCGCCGAACGTCCGCACGTCGCGGGCGAAGGCGGCCGGGTCGCAGGCCACGTAGGACACGGCCCGCGGCGCCCGCGCGGCGATCGCCTCCACCACGGCGCGGCCCGCGCCCGAGCGCGGCGGGTCCAGGACCACCAGGTCGACCCGCCGCCAGCGCGGGTTGCCCAGCACCTGGGCCACGTCGCCGCGGGCGAAGGTCACGTTCGTCAGGTCGGACAGCGCCCGGCGCCCGGCCGCGACCGCGCGGTGGTCGGACTCGACCACGGTCACCGGGCCGCAGTGCGGGGCCAGGGCGGCCGCGAACACGCCCGCGCCGCCGTAGAGGTCCCATGCCCGCTCGCCCGGCTCGGGCGCGAGCTGCTCGACGACGGTGCCGGTGAACGCCTCGACCGCGTGCGGGTGCACCTGCCAGAAGCCGCCGGCGTCGAGGGTCCACTCGTGCCCGGCGGCCCGCTCGCGCAGCTTCGGCACCGGCCCGGACGGCGGGCCGGTGCGGGAGCCGCGGGTCAGCACCGCGGTCTCGCCCGTGGACGCCGCGGCCGCCTCGATCACCGAGCCGGGCGGCCACTGCCGCTCCAGCAGCGGCAGCGCCTGGATCGCGGGGTGGGCGATGCGGCACCGGTCCACGGGCAGCACCTCGGAGGACCGGTGCCGGTGGAAGCCCGCGTGCCCGGCGCCGTCGACCGCGTACTGCACGCGCGTCCGCCACGACAACGGCCCGCCGGGCAGGGCCTCCACGGTGATGTCCGGAAGGTCCGAAAGATCGGTCAGGCCGCCGAGGCGGGTCAGCTGCTCGGCCAGGACCTGCGCCTTCATCCGGCGCTGGGCGTCCCAGGAGGCGTGCTGCCAGTCACAGCCGCCGCAGGCCCCCGGGCCGGCGAACGGGCACGGCGGGATCACGCGGTCCGGCGAGGGCAGCAGGATCTCGACCGCGTCCGCGCGCAGGAAGCCCTTGCGCCGCTCGGTGACCACCGCCCGCACCCGCTCCCCCGGCAGCGCGTGCCGGACGAACACCGCCTGCCCGTCGTGCCGGGCGACGCAGAACCCGCCGTGGGCGACCGCCCCGACCTCGAGCTCGAGCGACTCCGCGGGCGCCGTCACGAGTCGGTGCCGGCCGAGGAGCGCGGCCCCCGCTTCGGGCCGCGGCTCAGCGTCGCGTCGAGCCGGTCGATGTCCACCCCTTCGATCGAGCTGAGCTGCCACGGCACCGAGGTCACCATCACGCCGGGCTCGAACAGCAGCCGGCCCTTGAGCCGCAGCGCGCTCTGGTTGTGCAGCAGGTGCTCCCACCACTTGCCGACCACGTACTCGGGGATGAACACCGTCACGACGTCGCGCGGCGAGTCCTGCCGCTTGGTGCGCACGAAGTCGAGGATGGGCCGGTTGATCTCGCGGTACGGGCTGTCGACCACGGTCAGCGCCACCGGAATCCCGCGCCGCTCCCACTCCTCCTGCAGCGCCCGGGTGTCGTGGTCGTCGACGTTCACGGTGAGCGCGGTCAGCGAGTCGGGCCGCGTGGCCTGGGCGTACGCCACCGCGCGCAGGGTCGGGCGGTGCACCTTGGACACGAGCACCACCGCGTGGTTGCGCGCCGGGAGCACCGGCCGGACCTCGGAGGGCTCCAGCTCGCGGGCCACCGTGTCGTAGTGCTTCTTGATGCCGACCATCAGGAAGTAGATGACGATCATCGCGATGATGGCGATGTACGCCCCGAGCAGGAACTTGGTGATGAGCACCACGACGAGCACGGCGCCGGTGAGGGTCAGGCCGATCATGTTGATCGTCCGCGAGCGGATCATCCGGTTGCGGGTCGGCTTGTCGCGCACGGTGCGCAGCAGCCGGTTCCAGTGCCGGATCATGCCGGCCTGGGAGAGCGTGAAGGACACGAAGACGCCGACGATGTACAGCTGGATGAGCCGCGTCACCTCGCCGTTGAACCCGATGATGAGCACCATCGCGGCCAGGGCGAGCAGGATGATCCCGTTGGAGAAGGCGAGCCGGTCGCCGCGGGTGTGCAGTTGCCGCGGCAGGTACCGGTCCTGCGCGAGGATCGAGCCCAGCACCGGGAACCCGTTGAACGCGGTGTTCGCGGCGAGGAAGAGGATCAGCGCGGTGATCACGGCCACCACGAAGAGCAGCACCGACCCGGACCCGAAGACGGTCTCGCCGAGCTGGGTGGTCACCGTCTTCTGCACGTAGTTGGCCGGCCCGCTCTCGATCTGGCTCGGGTTCTCGACGAACTTCAGCCCGGTCTTGTTGGCCAGCAGGATGATGCCGAGCAGCATCGTGATCGAGATCGAGCCGAGCAGCAGCAGCGTGGTGGCCGCGTTCCTGCTCTTGGGCTCCTTGAACGCCGGCACGCCGTTGGAGATGGCCTCGACGCCGGTCAGTGCCGCGCAGCCCGACGAGAACGTCCGCAAGAGCAGGAACGCCATGGCCGCGCCGGTCATGTTGGTGTGCTCGGCGTGGATGACCAGCCCCGCGCTCGGGGCCCGCAGGTCCTCGCCGAGCACGAAGATCTTGAAGAAGCCGGTGAGCACCATCCCGATCATGACGATCATGAACCCGTACGTCGGGATCGCGAACGCGCCCCCGGACTCCCGGATGCCGCGCAGGTTCATCGCCGTGAGCACGGCGATGGCGATGATCGAGATCGCGACCTTGTGGGTGGCGACCCAGGGCACGACGGAGCCGAGGTTGGCCACGCCGGACGCGGTCGACACCGCCACGGTGAGCACGTAGTCGACGAGCAGGGCGCTGGCCACCGCGACGCCGAAGCGGGGGCCGAGATTGACCGAGGCCACCTCGTAGTCGCCGCCGCCGGACGGGTAGGCGTGCACGTTCTGCCGGTAGCTGGCGACGACTGTGAGCATCACCACGGCGACGGCGAGACCGATCCACGGGGAGATCGTCAGGGCCGAGACGCCGGCGATGGACAGGGTCAGCAGGATCTCGTCGGGGGCGTAGGCGACCGACGACAGCGCGTCGGAGGCGAACACCGGCAGCGCGATGCGCTTGGGCAGCAGCGTGTGTTTCAGCCGGTCCGAGCGGAACGGTCGGCCCAGGAGCAGCCGCTTCATGAGGGAGGTGGGACTGGCCACGACGCCTAAGCGTACGGGTCGGCCCTCCTCCCGTTGCACCGGTCGGGGCCGCACATGACATCCTCATGACGAAATGCATGAGGACTCGAAAGGCGGGGACGTGCACGTCGTGATCATGGGCTGCGGCCGCGTGGGTTCCACGCTGGCGCAGAGTCTCGAGCAGCGCGGACACACGGTTGCGGTGATCGACGTCGACGCGGACGCGTTCCGCCGGCTCGGCGGCGAGTTCCACGGCACCACGGTCACCGGGGTGGGTTTCGACCGCGATGTGCTGTTGCAGGCCGGCATCGAGCGGGCCGACGCCTTCGCCGCCGTCTCCTCGGGCGACAACTCGAACATCATCTCCGCCCGGGTGGCCCGGGAGACCTTCGGCGTGGACCGGGTCGTGGCCCGCATCTACGACCCGAAGCGCGCGGAGGTCTACGAGCGCCTCGGCATACCGACCGTGGCGACCGTGCGCTGGACCGCCGACCGGATGCTGCGCCACCTGGTCCCCGAGGGCAACGTCGAGATCTGGCGCGACCCGACCAGCACCGTGTCGATCGTCGAGGTGCCGATGCACCCGGACTGGATCGGCCACTCCGTCGGCCAGCTCGAGGCGCGCAGCGGCGCGCGGCTGGCCTACCTCATGCGCTTCGGCCTGGCGATGCTGCCGACCGAGTCGACCGTGATCCAGGACGGTGACCTGGCCTTCATGCTGCTGACGGACGAGCTGGCCGCACCCGTGACGAAGGTCACCGGCTCGGCGCCCGAAGGGGGACACTGACCATGCGCATCGCGATCGCCGGGGCCGGCAACGTGGGCCGCTCCATCGCCAAGGAGCTCGTCGACAACGGCCACCAGGTCATGCTGATCGAGCGCGTGCCGAAGATGGTGCGCCCCGAGCGGGTGCCCGCCGCCGAGTGGATCCTGGCCGACGCCTGCGAGCTGACCAGCCTGCAGGAGGCCGACCTGTCCTCCTGCGACGTGGTGGTCGCGGCCACCGGCGACGACAAGGTCAACCTGGTCGTGTCGCTGCTGGCCAAGACCGAGTTCGCGGTGCCGCGGGTGGTGGCCCGCATCAACCGGGCCGAGAACGAGTGGCTCTTCAACGAGCAGTGGGGCGTGGACGTCTCGGTCAGCAAGCCGCGGCTCATGGCGGCGCTGGTCGAGGAGGCGGTGTCGGTCGGCGACCTCGTCCGCCTGATGACGTTCCGGCAGTCCGAGGCCAACCTGGTCGAGATCACGCTGCCGGAGACCGCGCCGTACGTCGGCCACCCCGTGCGCGACGTCCCGCTGCCGCACGACGCCGCCCTGGTGGCGGTGCTGCGCGGCCGCCGGGTGCTCGTGCCGACCCCCGACGATCCGCTGGAGGCCGGCGACGAGCTGGTGTTCGTCGTCACGTCGGAGATGGAGGACACGGTCCGCGCCGTGATCCTCGGCGAGGACAGCGTCGAGAAGACGCGGGGCAAGATTCTCTAGGCGCGGGACTCGGGTCCGCCGGGGTGGCGGACCGTTGCTCCCGCCAGACACCGCTAGGCGCTGCGCGCCGTCGCTGCCAGGTCCGCGGCTGGTCACCCTTTTCCGGATGTCAGCTCGTCGACGGCACCTCGTCGCCGTCCGGCTCGGGCTCGTCGCGCAGGATGCGGCGGGCCCGCCAGACGGTGAGCGCGGCCAGCAGCGCGTAGGGCGGCCAGCCCAGCGCCAGCCGCGCGATGCCGAGCAGGTCGTCGGAGTCGGCGCTGGTGTCGCGGTAGATGAGGATCTGCACGCCGAGCTTGAGCGCGTAGACCACCGCCCACAGCACCGTCAGCCACATGAAGGCGCGGCGCAGGCGCAGGTTGTCGTACCACCGGGTGGTGCCCCCGTCGAGGGTCACCGACCACAGCCAGCCCACGAGCGGGCGGCGGATCAGCACCGAGACGAGCATGCCGAGGACGTAGCCGACGGTGAGCAGCATGCCGGGCAGGTACACGTCCTTGGCGTCGCCGCTCTTCCAGGCGATGTAGGCGCCCAGCGCGATGCCGAAGACGCCGTTGAGCGCGTGCCGCACGGACTCGCGCCGCGTGAGGCGGTACACGGCCATGGACAGCGCCGCGCCCACGGCGATGATGAGCGACGTCTGCAGCGACCACCACTTGAAGTGGTCGCCCAGGAAGTTGACCACGATGAACAGCGTGATCGGGATGCTGGACTCCACGAGCCCGCGCACGCCGCCGAGCTGCTGCGCCATCTGCACCGAGAACGGGGGAAGCGGCTCCTCCTCGTCCGTCTCGGCCGCGGGGGTGGTCCGGCTACCTGGGTGTCCTGGCTGCATCCGCCCTCATCGTGGTGTGTCGAGGCTCAACGTGGCGTGTCGAGCTCGTAGTACGGGTTGTAGAGCACCTTACGACCATCCCGCAGGGCGATGCGCCCCTTCGCGGTGATTGCTCGACCCGGCTCGATGCCCGCGATGTGCCGCCGCCCGAGCCACACCAGGGTGACCAGGTCGCTGCCGTCGAAGAGCTCGGCCTCGAGCGTGGGCAGGTTGGTGCGCGGGGTGTAGACCACCGTGCGCAGCCGCCCCTTGAGCCGAACGATCTGTCCGCGCTGGCACCGCAGGGCCGGCATGCTGCCGCACTGCTTAGCGTCGCGTTGGAGTTCCTCCGCGTCGAGCTCGGAGTCGCTCGCGGTGAGCCGGCGAAGAAACTTTCGCAGGCCGCCGCGTTCCCCGACCGCGCTCTCACTGTCCGTGGCCATGATGACGGTGCCACCCTCCCTTTCGGCTGCCATGACACCTTCATCAAAAACGGTACGCGCTTTTTCGCCGCTGGCTACGTGGCCTCGGTGACGGCTTTCGGCGCGCTCACGCGCTACCATGCCGCCCGCTTCCCCGACC
The DNA here is from genome assembly GCF_040300725.1 of Dactylosporangium sp. NPDC000244. Taxonomy (NCBI): domain Bacteria; kingdom Bacillati; phylum Actinomycetota; class Actinomycetes; order Micromonosporales; family Micromonosporaceae; genus Dactylosporangium; species Dactylosporangium sp. NPDC000244. The sequence continues at coordinate 112,642 of NZ_JBEPEH010000040.1, read as the reverse complement.
TACTTGCGCGGACGCGGCGACGGCCGCCGGCGCGGCGGGGCCCCGCCGTCGGCCCCGTTCGCCCCGTTCGCTCCGCTGGCCCCGGCGGCGGCCGGCTCGGCCTGCGCCGCCTCGCCGCCCTCGGTGACCTCCTTGGGCAGGTGCAGCGGCAGCGGCTCGCGCACCGGCATGGCCTCGTTGCCCCGATCGACGACCAGGTTGCGCAGGCACTCCAGCAGCGGCGGGGCGACCTCCGGGTCGACCGCGGCCGGGCCCTGGAACACCGCGCGCACCAGCCAGCGGGGCCCGTCGACGCCGACGAAGCGGATGTCGGTCAGCCCCTCCGGGGTCCGGACCCGGGCGCGCAGCTCGGTGCCGTAGTCGCCCTCGGCCTCCTCGGCCGCGACGCCGTCGGTGAACAGCTGCTTGCGGATCTCGGCGCGGACCTCGCCCCAGATGCCCTCGCTGCGCGGCGCGGCGAACACGCCCAGCTGCAGCGCGCTGTCCTCGGAGACGAGGACGATCTGCTGGATCTTGCCGTCGTTGTCGGCCTGGACCCGCACCTCGACGCCCTCGACCGCGGGCACCTTGAGGGAGCCGAGGTCGAGCTGGGCGATGCCCTCGGGCGCCTCGCTGATGTCGTACGGCCCCTCGATCCGGTTCGACTTGCCGGTGCGCGGCTCGCCGTCCTCGGCCGCGTCCGGGCCGTCGTCGAGATCGTCGAGGTCGAACGACTCCCGGTCGGCCGAGCCGCGCGGGTCCGACTTGGCGTGCCGGCCGCTGCCGCCCTTGCGCGAGAAGATCACTGCTCTGCCTCCAAGTTCGCTGCCGGGACGAGCCCGGCATGCCCGCCGGTCGACCCGTGGCCGCCGGCCCCGCGCACAGTATCGGGAAGGTCCTCGACGACGTGGAAGTGTGCCCGCTCCACGCGCTGGATCACAAGCTGCGCAATTCGGTCACCACGGGATATCTTCGCCGATATCACTCGATCGTGATTGATGAGGTTCACCAGGATTTCGCCCCGGTAGCCCGCGTCCACGGTGCCGGGGGCGTTGACGACGGTCACGCCCATCTTCGCGGCGAGCCCGGAGCGCGGGTGCACCAGGCCGACGTACCCCTCCGGGAGCGCGATCGCGATCCCGGTGCGCACCAGCGCCCGCTCACCCGGCCCCAGCTCCACGTCCTGCGCCGCGTAGAGGTCGGCGCCGGCGTCGCCGGGGTGCGCGTAGGCGGGCAGCGGCAGGCCCGGGTCGAGTTGCCGCACGAGCACGTCCATCCCCATGCCTCCATCCTGCCGGGTCGTGTGCGGGCGCGTTCACGTACCCTCGGCTGTGTGGCAGCACCGAACCCGTACCGCGAGCGGCTCAGCCTGTCGTGGTGGCTGTGGCTGCCCGCCGTGGCCGTCGCCGCGGCGCTCGCCGCCGAGGTCAAGCTGGGCGCCCCGGGCGCGGCGACCTGGGTCGCCTACCTGGTGCTGCTGCCGCTGACCGTCGCCGGGCTCTGGTGGCTGGGCCGCATCCGCATCGAGGTGTCCAACGGGGAGCTGCGGGTCGACGACGCGCGGATCCCGCTGCGGTACGTCGGTGAGGTGACGACGGTGAGCCCGTCGGACAAGCACGACCTGCTGGGGCCGTATGCGGATCCGGAGGCGTTCGTGATCCAGCGGCCCTGGATCGGCCCGGCCGTGCGGGTGGAGGTCCGCGACGAGGCCGACCCGACGCCGTACTGGCTGATCAGCACCCGCCACCCGGACGAGTTCGCCGCGGCGCTGCGCGAGGCCGCTCAGGCCTCGATCGCGCGCTGATCGCCCCCGCCGGGGCCCTTCTTGAGGTCCTTGCGGACCTCGTCGCCCAGGGACAGCGTGGCCCGCCGGTTCAGGAAGCCGCCCACGGCCGCGCCGGTGAGGAACGGTCCCATGGTGCTCAGATTGCGCCCGAAGCGCTTGAGGAGCCGGTCACGCAGCTCCTTGCGCAGCGCGGTGCCCATCGCCGCCGCCACGCTGCCGCCGACCCGCAGCGGGTTGACGCCCCGCCGCTCGGCCCAGGCCTGGATGAGCGCGAACGCGCGCTGGGTGCCGGAGCCGGAGATCGGGCGGTCGTACACCGCGTGCAGCTCCCCGATCAGCTTCATCTCCACCGCGACGACCGCGACCGTCTCGGCCGCCAGCAGGACGGGCGCCGAGAGCAGGCTCGGGGTCGCGACCCACTCGACCGCGGCGACGCCGCCGCCGGCCGCGCCGATGCCGGCCGTGACCATCGACGCGTTGCGGATGAGCCGCTCGGCCAGCGCGTCGCCCTCGAGGCCGGGGTAATGGGCGCGCAGGGTGTCCAGGTCGCGCACGGGGATGTGCGGCGCGACCCTGGTCACCGCGTCGGTGACCCAGCCGATCGCCTTGCGCGGCTGGAACAGGTCCCTCACGCCGCGCTCGCCGACCTCGAGGCGCACCAGGCGCCCGAGCAGGCGGCGGCGGTCCTTGACCGGCACGTCGTCGCCGGTCAGCGCGACCACGGCCTGGGAAAGCTCCGCGTCGTCCGCCGGGCCGGCCAGTGAACCTGGCCCGGCCTGCCCCTCCGGCTGGACGGGCGCGTTCTCGGCCGCCTCGTCGGCGGGCACCGGCTGCTCGACCATGGGAACCTCCATGTTGGTCCACGCCGTGTTCGGCCGCTTCACCACTGCAGCACGTTCACCACTGCAGCACGCCGGCGCCAGTACCGCGTGATCGACTCGCGTCGCGCGGGCCCGCCGTGTTCATGCCCGTTTCACGCCGCGGGCATGCGTGACCGCGGTCACGCACACTCGCGGCAGATCAGCTCCCCGTTGCGCTCGGTCGCGAGCTGGCTGCGGTGGTGCACCAGGAAGCACCGCGAGCAGCGGAACTCGTCGGACTGCATCGGCAGGACCTTCACCGTCAGGTCCTCGTCGGCGAGGTCGCCACCCGGCAGCTCGAAGTTCTCGGAGAGGTCGGTCTCGTCGACATCGACGGTCGCGGACTGCGCGTCGGTGCGGCGGGACTTGAGCTCCTCGAGGCTGTCCTCGCCGAGGTCGACCTCGTCGCGACGTGGCGCGTCGTAGTCGGTGGCCATCGGTGTTCACACTCCCAATTTCATGTCGCCGGGCAGGTAGGGCGCCCGAAGCGACGTCGTCTTCAACGTCCAAGGGCGGCGTACCTTACCGCTCTTGTGCGCTAGTTGTACGCCCGCTCGCGGAAAGTTGTTCCCACTGTGACCGAGGCGACACAACGATCATGCCTCGCGCGGGTCGAACGCGCCCGCAGACCCGCCCCGCGGCGATGGAACGATACCTTCCGGCGCTGCATCCCGCCGGGAGTCGTACCGCAACGGCGAGGAGGAACTTTGTGGTATGTCCGGTGGGGACTTCAGCGCTTCTTCGGCCCAGGCGCTAACCTCTCCGGCAGCCAGAGCGTCTTCTCTGGTGACAGCAAGAGCGGGCGCGGGGAGCGAGCCATGAGTTTTGCGCGGGTGAGAGCACTCGCGGTGGTCGGCGTCCTCATCGTCGCCGCGGCGGTGTTCGTGATCGTCGCCGTCGTCAAGGATCATCAGACCGGCCCCGCCGGTGACGCCAAGCAGTGCGCCGCGGGATCCGTGATGGCCAACGCGAAGCTGCCCACGCAGGAAGACGTGAAGGTCACCATCTTCAACGCGACCAACCGGCCCGGCGCGGCCTCCGACGTCGCGAACGACTTCCTGAGCCGCCGGTTCAAGGAGGCGAAGGTGGTCACCGCCGCGCCCAACCCGCCGGCGAACAAGCCCAACGACGTCGTCGCGATCATCCGCTACGGCCCCTCGACGGTCGGCGCGGCCTGGCTCGTGCGGGCGTACTTCCTGGACCAGGCCCGCCCGGAGTTCGACAAGGCGCGGCAGGACGACAAGGTCGAGATCATCCTCGGCGGGAGGTTCCGCCAGCTGCCGACGACGACCGAGGTCAACCAGGCGATCGCGGCGCTGGGCAACCCGGAGCTGCCCGAGGGCACCTGCGCCAAGGACGAGGGCTGAGGTACCAGTACGGTCACGGTTTCCTGAGGCCGGAAGCCTTACGGCTCCCGGCCATGACGCTGTCGGCGCTGCTCTCACGGGCCCCCGGCCGCGTCCAGGTCGCTGAGGAGCTGATGCAGCCGCGGGTGCAGGGCCGGCGGCGCGGCGATGACCATGTCGAGGCCCGGCGGGTTGCCGTCCAGCCCGGTCACCAGCGCGCCCGCCTCGGCGGCGACGAGCCCGCCGGCCGCGCGGTCCCAGGGGTTGAGGCCCTTCTCGTAGTACGCGTCCAGGACCCCCTCCGCGACCAGGCACAGGTCGAGCGAGGCGGCCCCGAGCCGGCGGATGTCGCGGATGTGCCCGATCAGCCCCGCCAGCACGCGGGCCTGGTGCAGCCGGCGCTCGGCCGCGTAGCCGAACCCGGTGCCGACGAGGGCCTGGCCGAGCTCGGTCTCCCCGGAGACCCGCAGCCGCCGCCCGTCGCAGAAGGCGCCCCCGCCCAGGGTCGCGGTCCACTCGCGGCCGGTCGCGGCGTTGCGCACCACCCCGGCCACGACCACCCCGTCGACCTCGGCGGCCAGCGACACCGCGTACTGCGGCAGGTCGTACAGGTAGTTCACGGTCCCGTCGATCGGATCGAGGATCCAGCGCACGGCGGAGCGGGCCTGGCCGCCGCCGTACTCCTCCCCGAGCACGGCGTCGCCCGGGCGCGCCTTGTGCAGCTCGTCGCGGACGTGCTGCTCGACCGCGCGATCGGCCGCGGTGACCACATCGGTCGCGGTCGACTTGGTCGCCGCGACGTCGACGCCCTCGGCTCGCATGCGGTTGGCCAGGTCGCCCGCGGAACGGGCGACGGAGACGGCGAGAGCCAGAAGTTCGGCCGGTTGGTCCATGGTCACCATCCTGGCAAAGCCCGGGAAAGCACCGCACAGCCCATCCGTTCGGTCACAAGACGCGCGTCCCGCCCCCTCAAGAGGGGATGTTGGGGCGAGAGAGCGTTACAATTCACGCGCTGCCCGCTGTCGTTCGTGAATCCGCCCGGAGCCACGACCCACACGGGCGCCACCAAACAAGCAACCCGGCCACTCAGCACGGCCGCGCCGTGCGCGAACCCGGCCGCATCGGCCGTCGCTCGCTCATCGCACCGGAAGGTCGTTCGTGACAGCAGCTCACCAGCCCAGCGTTGACGTACGTTCCCTCGCCGACACGCTGATCGCGCGTGCCGCCGCCAACGGCGGGCACCTGACGTCGGCGGAGGTCGCGCAGGCGGTCGACACCGCAGACGTAACACCGGCGCACGCCAAGAAGCTGCTGAGGAGCCTGGCCGAGGCGGGCGTGACCGTCGTGGTCGACGACTCCGCGAACAGCCGCCGCCGCGTCGCCGCCGCCCGCTCCGCCACTCCAGCGTCCAAGGCGGCCACCGCCAAGGCCGCGCCGGCCCGCAAGGCACCCGTTGCCAAGCCGCTCACAGCCGTCGAATCCGCTTCACCGGAGCCGGCGGCGGCGAAGAAGGTCCCCGTGAAGAAGGCCGCGCCATCGGCGCCCACCGCATCCGCCGCGGCTGCCGCCGCGCCCGCCGCCTCGGCCACGGCACCGGCCAAGAAGGCCGCGCCGGTCAAGAAGGCGGCGAAGAAGGCCGCACCGGGCGCCAAGGCGGCGCCCGGCACCGCCGCCGACCCGGCAAACCCGACCGGCACGCCGGGCGAGGGCGATCCCGAGCTCGAGGAGATCGACGACGCGGCCCTGGCCGCCGAGATCGAGGACGTCGTCGTCGACGAGCCGGTCGAGGAGACCCAGGCGGCCGAGGCCGACGCGGAGGCGACCGCCACCGACGACGACTTCGCGTGGGACGACGACGAGTCCGAGGCGCTCAAGCAGGCCCGGCGCGACGCCGAGCTCACCGCCTCGGCCGACTCGGTCCGCGCCTACCTCAAGCAGATCGGCAAGGTTCCGCTGCTCAACGCGGAGCAGGAGGTCGAGCTGGCCAAGCGCATCGAGGCCGGGCTCTACGCGGCCGAGCGCCTGCGCGCGGCCGAGGACGCCGGCGAGCCGATGCAGATGCCGGGCCGCCGCGACTTCCTGTGGATCTCGCGCGACGGCGAGCGGGCCAAGAACCACCTGCTCGAGGCCAACCTGCGCCTGGTCGTGTCGCTCGCCAAGCGGTACACCGGCCGCGGCATGGCCTTCCTGGACCTCATCCAGGAAGGCAACCTCGGCCTCATCCGCGCCGTCGAGAAGTTCGACTACACCAAGGGCTACAAGTTCTCCACCTACGCCACCTGGTGGATCCGCCAGGCCATCACCCGCGCCATGGCCGACCAGGCCCGCACCATCCGCATCCCGGTGCACATGGTCGAGGTCATCAACAAGCTCGGCCGCATCCAGCGCGAGCTGCTCCAGGACCTGGGCCGCGAGCCCACCCCGGAGGAACTGGCCAAGGAAATGGACATCACGCCGGAGAAGGTGCTGGAGATCCAGCAGTATGCGCGTGAGCCCATCTCCCTCGACCAGACCATCGGCGACGAGGGCGACAGCCAGCTCGGCGACTTCATCGAGGACTCCGAGGCGGTCGTGGCCGTCGACGCGGTCTCCTTCTCGCTGCTGCAGGACCAGCTCCAGCAGGTGCTGCAGACCCTGTCCGAGCGCGAGGCGGGCGTGGTGCGGCTGCGCTTCGGCCTCACCGACGGCCAGCCGCGCACCCTGGACGAGATCGGCCAGGTCTACGGCGTGACCCGCGAGCGCATCCGGCAGATCGAGTCCAAGACGATGTCGAAGCTGCGCCACCCGTCGCGTTCCCAGGTCCTGCGGGACTACTTGGACTGAACGATCGTTTTTCGCTCTGCGCGAACCGGGCCGTCCCAAACGGGGCGGCCCGGGTGTGTTTCGGGTCACCGAGGGCATTACAGACCCGTGGCGGCGCGCCAACCCACTTGTGATCGCAAGCCTGGCGCGATAGGAAGCACGTAGCGGGTATTCGGTTCGTAGCCGGACCGGCCCGCGAAGTACGACGCAAATGTGACATCGGTCCCGCCGATAAAGTGGGAACGAGTTCGGGCAAGACGGTGTTGAACCATCTGTGGAACGACGCAAGGAAGCGTTCGTCGGTGACGATCAGAGGAGGAAGGCGATGACCCCGACCCTCACGCCGCCGCCGGAGACGGCGGCGCCCCCCGCCGCCGAGGAACGGTGCGACCGCTGCAACGCGGCAGGGAAACTTCGAGTTCGGCTCGCCGAAGGCGGCGATCTGATCTTCTGTGGACATCACGCCAACAAGTACGCCGACCAGCTGGTCAAGATCGCTGTCGAGTACGCCGTGGCCCCGGACTTCTCGTGGCGCGGCTCCGAACTCTCGGCCGGCTGAGACCAATACGCCTGACCGCAGGGCGACCCTCCGGGGTCCCCTGCGGTCATTTTTGTGCCCGGAGGCCGGTTGGACGCGATATGTCGGGCGCTGGCGCGCCACGACATATCGGATTTATGACCTGCCAGGCGACAAATCCGATTGGCCGGATTTTGTGGGCCGCCACCGGGCGCGTCGCACGGCCGTTGGGCAGCCGCTCGCACAGCCTCGGACCGCACGCCGGACGTCGGCTCGGGCCCGCACGGCGCGCTGCAGCCGCCGGGCAACTGCTCGCACGGCCCGGGGCCGGTCCGCGACCGCCAACCCCGCCGCACGTCAGCTCGGGCCCGCACGGCGCGCTGCAGCCGTCGAGCAACTGCTCACACGACCCCACACCGGTCCGCGACCACCAACCACGCCGCACGTCAGCTCGGGCCCGCACGGCGCGCTGCAGCCGCCGGGCAACTGCCCACACGACCCCGGGCCGGTCCGCGACCGCCGTTTCGCCCCGACCGGCGGGCTGATCCACACCGCCAGGCGGTCGCGACTCCCCCTGCGGTGGCCCGGCACGCCGCACGTCGGCTCGGGCCCGCACGGCGCGCTGCAGCCGCCGGGCAAGTGCCCACACGACCCCACACCGGTCCGCGACCACCAACCCCGCCACACGTCAGCTCAGGGCTTTGCGGCCCGCCCGGCATTCACGAGCCTCGGGTCGTCGCCGGCTTGGAGGCGGAGCGGGACTCGAAGTTCACAGCGCGACCCCCGAGCGAGCCCCACAGCCCTCAGGCACATGCACACCGAGGGCTGCGACCGGATGAGCCGCGGCGACCGACACCCGCCCGAACGCCGCGACCCGGGGACAGGCGTCAGAGCCCCGCTGGAGCGACTCGACGCCGCGGCTGGCCAGAGTTGGCCAGGGCGGGTGCGGGAGGGACTCTCAGAGCGCGTCAGAGGGTCTGGATGGTCGCGATCCGCTCCTCGAGCTGCTCGATCGTCGCCTGGGCGCTGGGCGGTCCCCCGCACAGCCGGCGCAGCTCCGCATGGATTTTGCCGTGCGGGAGGCCGGTGCGGTGGTGGTGCGCCGCGACCAGGGTGTTGAGCTGGCGGCGCAGGACGATGCGCTTCTCGCCGGCCGTACGCGGCTGAGCCGGGATCTCCGGCGCGGCCGGACCCGCGGGAGCGACGGCGGAGCGACGCTTCTCGGCCGCCATCTGCTCCGCCTGGCGCTTGTTCAGCAGCGCGGTGACCTGGTCGGGGGTGAGCAGGCCGGGCAGCCCGAGGTACTCCTCCTCCTCCGCGGTCCCGGTTGCCGCCGGCATGCCGAAGGTCGCGCCGTCGAAGATGATCTGGTCCAGCTCCGCGGTGGCGCCCAGGGCCTCGAAGGCGCCCTCGAGCTCGCCGCTGGCCTTCTCCTCGCGGTTCGCCCGCTCCATCTCGTCGTCGTCGTAGCCGTCCTTGGTCTTGGGCTCGCCGAGGACGTGGTTGCGCTGGGCCTCCATCTCGCTGGCCAGCTCCAGCAGGTGCGGGACGCTCGGCACGAAGACGGTGGCCGTCTCGCCGGTGCGGCGCGCGCGCACGAAGCGGCCGATGGCCTGGGCGAAGAACAGCGGGGTGGAGGCGCTGGTGGCGTACACCCCCACGGCGAGCCGCGGAATGTCCACCCCCTCGGACACCATGCGCACCGCGACCATCCACTTGTCCTGCGACGCGGAGAACGCGGCGATCCGGCCCGACGCCCCCACGTCGTCGGAGAGCACGACGACGGCCTTCTCGCCCGTGAGCTCGCCGAGCACCTTCGCGTACGCGCGCGCGTTCTGCTGGTCGCTGGCGATCACGAGGCCGCCCGCGTCCGCCATGCCCCCGGCCCGCAACTTGTTGAGGCGCGCGTCGGCGGCCCGCAGGACCTGCGGCATCCAGTCGCCCTTGGGGTCCAGGGCCGTGCGCCAGGCCTGGGAGATGAGGTCCTGCGTCATCGGCTCGCCGAGCCGGGCGGACAGCTCGTCGCCGGCAGAGGTGCGCCAGCGGGTCTCCCCGGAGTACGCCAGGAAGATCACCGGGCGCACGACGCCGTCGCGGAGGGCGTCGGAGTAGCCGTACACGGTGTCGGAGCGCGATCGCTGGATGCCGTCGGACCCGCGCTCGTACTCGACGAACGGGATCGGATTCTCGTCGGAGCGAAACGGCGTGCCGGTGAGCATCAGGCGCCGCACGGCAGGCTCGAACGCCGCCTTGACCCCGTCGCCCCAGGACTTCGAGTCTCCCGCGTGGTGGATCTCGTCCAGCACCACGAGGGTCCTTCGCGTCACGGTGCGCCGCTTGTGTACGGCAGGAGCGATCCCCACCTGCGCGTAGGTCACCACGGTGCCGTGGAAGTCGCTCGACGTGTGCACGTCGGAGTTGCGGAACCCGGCGTCGAGGTCGATCCCGACCCGCGCGGCCGCCTGCGCCCACTGCGTCTTGAGATGCTCGGTCGGCGTGACCACGGTCAGGTTGTCGATGGTGCCGTCGCCGAACAGCTCCAACGCCACGCGCAGCGCGAACGTGGTCTTCCCGGCGCCGGGCGTGGCGACCGCGAGAAAGTCCTCGCGCTTGCCCCGCAAATACTCCATGAGCGCCTTGCGCTGCCACACCCGAAGCGACTGACCTTGCTGCACCACCGGACGCGGCGGCATGCGGCACCCCTCCCCGATACGGACCTCACGTCCCGGGGCACTCCCCCGGGCCGCCTTCCACCGTCACGCTCACGCCGCAGCGGCGCCGGGCCAACGAGCTACCGGCGCGGCGATGCACCCAGCAGGAGGGGGACGGCCCGGTGCACCCAGCCAGGCGCATGAAAACGCCCTCGCGTCAGCGCGGACCGCGAAGGCGTTGACAGCCTAGCGGGCATCGGCCGGCGATGCGCCGAACCGAGCCGAACGTCACGAACTCGGGTCGTCGTTCTGCACGACGTTCTCGTAGATGTCCTTGCACACCGGGCACACGGGGAACCGGCTCGGGTCGCGCGATGGCACCCAGAGCTTCCCGCAGAGCGCCCGCACCGGCGTGCCCTCGATCATGGCCTGCATGATCTTGTCCTTCGGCGCGTAGTGCGAGAACTTCTCGTGGTCGCCGGCGTCGTAGCGGTAATCGGTGCTGGTCTGCTCGTCGACGCGCTCGTCGGTGAGAGTCCCGCCACCGTTCTCGGGAGTGGTCGTCACAACCCCCAGTCTGCCAGGCCCGCCCGGAATAAGCGCGCATCGCCGTCGCCCTGTGGACAACCCACCTCCGGCGGCCGGGTGGGCGGCGGCGCGCGCGGGGGACGAAAGGGGCGAACGAGCACGGGAAATGCCGCGAACCGCAACGGCTATCGTGAGCTGGTGATCAACCATGCCATTCGGTTCGGAAGCGAGGTCGACAGCGCCCGCCGCAGCGGTGCGCCCATCGTCGCGCTCGAAAGCACCATCATCTCGCACGGGCTCCCGCGGCCGGCCAACCTCACCGTCGCCAAGGAGATCGAAGCCACCGTCCGGGCGGCCGGTGGCGTGCCGGCCACCATCGGGATGATCGGCGGCGAGATCGTCGTCGGGCTGTCCGAGGACGAGATCCGGCACCTGGCCGAGCGCGATGACGTCGTCAAGCTGTCCGTGCGCGACCTCGCTCCGGCCGCCGCCGCCCGGGCCGACGGGGCCACGACCGTCGCGGCCACCTCGGCGATCGCGGTGCGCGCCGGCATCTCGGTGTTCGCGACCGGCGGGCTCGGGGGCGTGCACCGGGGCGCCGCCACGACCTTCGACGAGTCCGCGGACCTGACCGCGCTGTCGCGCCTGCCGATCGCGATCGTCTGCGCGGGCGTGAAGTCGATTCTCGACGTGGGCGCCACGCTCGAGCGGCTCGAGACGCTCGGGGTCGGGGTCGTCGGCTACGGCACCCGCCGCTTCCCGGGGTTCTACCTCACCGACGCCGGGTTCGACCTCGACTGGTCGGCCGGCGACCCGGGCGCCGTCGCCGAGATCATCCGGGCCGCTCGCGGGCACGACGTGCACCGCGGGGCGCTGGTGGTGGCCAACCCGCTGCCCGCCGAGGAGCAGCTGGACCCGGCGCTGCACGACCGGGTGCTGGCCGAGGGGCTGGCCGGGCTCGAGCGGGAGGGCGTCACGGGCAAGGACGTCACGCCGTACCTGCTCTCGCACTTCCACACCGCGACCGAGGGCAAGAGCCTCGACGTCAACGTGCGCATCATCCTGCGCAACGCCGAGCTCGCGGCCCGCATCGCCGCCGCGATCTAGATGACGGTCCTCGTCATCGGTGACGTGGTCACCGACATCCTCACCGTGCACGAGGGGCCGCTCGCCATCGGCTCGGACACGATCGCCGCGGTGCGCATCGCCGGCGGCGGGTCGGCCGCGAACACCGCGGTCTGGCTCGCCGCCGCCGGCTGCCCGGTCGCGTTCGCGGGGGTCGCGGGGCTCGACGAGCCCGGGGACGCGCGCGTCGCCGAGCTGGCCGAGGCCGGGGTGACCACCAGCGTGCGCCGGGTGCCGGGGGTGGCGACGGGCACCGTGGTGGTGCTGACCTCCGACGCCGAGCGCACGATGTTCACCGACCGCGGCGCCAACCGGCTGCTGGAGCGGGCCGACGTGGAGCGGGCGCTCGCGCTGCCGGGCCTGCGCCACCTGCACCTGTCGGCCTACGTGCTCTTCGACGCCGACTGCGCGCCGGCCGGGCGGTTCGCGCTGGCCGAGGCCCGCCGCCGGGGGCTGACCACGAGCCTCGACGCGGCGTCGGCGGCCCCGCTGCGGGAGCGTGGCGGGGCCGGCTTCCTGGCCGCGGTACCGCGCCCGAACCTGCTGTTCGCCAACCGCGACGAGGCCGGGGTCCTCGGCTCGGACAACCCCGCGGAGCTCCTGGCCCACGCGGACGGGGTGGTGGTGAAGTCGGGTGCGGCCGGCGCGGCGTGGGCGGACGCGGACGGCACCGCGCGGGTGCCCGGCATGCGGGTCGGTGGCATCGTGGACCCGACGGGGGCCGGTGACGCGTTCGCGGCGGGCTTCCTCACGGCGTGGCTGGCCGGGCACGGGCCCCGGGCCTCGCTCGAGGCGGGCAACGAACTGGGCGCCCGAGCGGTCACCAAGCTGGGCGCGCGCCCTTAGCTCTTCTGCTCCGAGTCGGCGTCGATGACCTTGTGCTCGCGTTCGGTCAGCGCGTGCCCCGGGTCCGGGTGCGAGGTCTGCCGCCGCTTGAAGCGGTTGCGGAAGCGGTTCTCGGGACGTACGGGAGCGTCATTGGCGAGCAGGACCGCGATCATCGGCAGGAAGACCCCGCCGGCGACGCACAGCGAGAGCCACAGCCACGTCAGCGGCGGGCGGGTCGCCACCAGGATGGCGGCGACCACGACGCACGCGGCGCGCAGGAGCATCATCAGGACGTAGCGCACCTCGCGGGCGCGAAGCTCCTGCTCGGGACTCCGCGGCGCGTCGGTGATCAGCTGTGGGCGATCCCTGCGGGCCATTGGTTCGAGTCTGCCACGTACGCGTGACAGACGTCGCATCAGAGGTCGGTGGGCTTGACCGGCGCGCCGGGGTTCACCCCGCCGACCGTGGCCTGCTCGCGCTCGGTGGTGCCGGTGGCCAGCAGGTCGCGGATCTCGGTGAGGAGCCGGATCTCGTCGCTGGGCGCCGCCGGCTCGGGCGCGAGGCCCCGCTTGCGCCGCTCGGCGAGCTTGTTCATGGGCAGTACGACCAGGAAGTACACGGTGGCGGCGGTCAGCAGGAACGTGATGACCGCGTTGACGAAGCTGGGCCAGGCGAGCACCTGCTTGCCGATGTGCAGGCCCTGCTTGTCGTCGACACCGATGCCGCCGGTCAGGCTGATCAGCGGTTTGAGGAAGCCGTCCGTGAACGCGGTGACGACGTTGTTGAACGAGGCACCGATGACGACGGCCACGGCCAGCTCGATGACGTTGCCACGAGAGATGAAATCCCGGAATCCCTTGAGCACGGATGCACCTTACGGCCGGTCGGCGCCATCCGCATCCGTTGCCGCGCTACATCTGCCTAGTTCCCTTTAGCCGCCTTGGCTTCGGCCTTGACCTGCTTCTTGTACTCACGCACCTTCACCAGCGAAGGCCCGTCCACGATGTCGGCGACGGAGCGGTGCGAGCCGTCCTCGCCGTACCCGCCCGCGGCCGCGCGCCAGCCGTCGGGCCGCACGCCGTACTGCTTGCCGAGCAGCGCCACGAAGATCTGCGCCTTCTGCTTGCCGAACCCGGGCAGCCCCTGCACCCGGCGCAGCAGCTCGCCGCCGTCCGCGACGCCGTCCCACAGCCCGGCCGGGTCGCCGTCGTAGCGCTCGGCGAGCGCGCGGCACACCTCCTGCACCCGCGCGGCCATCGCCTTGGGGAACCGGTGCAACGCCGGCGGCGTGGCGAAGATCGCGATCAGCGCCTCGGGGTCGAACTCGGCCAGCTCGTGCGCGGTGGGCTCGTGCCCGAGGCGCTGGGCCAGCACGTACGGCGAGGAGAACGCCTTCTCGAGCGGGATCTGCTGGTCGAGCGTCATGCCGACGAGCAGCGCGAGGGGGCTGCGGGTGAGGTACTCGTTCGCGGCGTCGTCGATCGGCAGCGTGATGGCCATGCGCACATCCTGCACCGCGCCGAGGCGATCGCGCAGGCGGGTTCGCCACCCTCCGCCCTACTCAGTCAGCTCCCGCCGCCCCTTCGCGTCTGTGCTCGATCTCGATGAGCACGGCCAGGTCCTGCTGCTCCTCCTCGCGGGCCTGTAACGCCTCGCGTTTGCGCCGGCGATCGTCGAAATCGGCATAGACCTGACCGGCTCCGCGCTTCGGCGTCCACCGTCGAGACGCGACCGGCGTCAGCCAGCACCTCACGCTCGTTGAACTTGAGGAACGCGTTCGTACGTTCGATCCACTCCGCCATCAGGATCTGCTGGCGCCTGCGCGCCCGGTCTTCAGCGAAGTCCAGGAACATCGTCGTGAGCCGGTTCAGCTCGGTGACCTCGTCCTCGGTCAGGTAGTTCTTCGCAACGGTGACGTCCGACTTTCGCACCTGCCGGCCGTGCCAGGTGGTCAGCCCCATCGACGGTGCGGCGACGTCGGCCCGAGCCACGATGAGCTCGCCGGCGGTTCGGCCGGTAACCGCGTACAAGAGCTTGTTCTGGATCGTGGCGAAGAACGTCTTGGCGATGGTGCTGGAGGGTGTGTAGTCGGCGCTGGTGGCGGCGAAGATGTCTCGCACTTTCTGATAGAACCGCTTCTCCGAGGCGCGGATGTCCCGGATGCGCGCCAGCAGCTCTTCGAAGTAGTCGGCCGTCTGCGCGCCCTTGAGACGCTCGTCCTGCAGCGCGAAGCCCTTGACCAGATACTCCGTGAGCACCGTGGTGGCCCACTGCCGAAACTGCACGGCGCGCGGGGTGGTCACCCGGTACCCGACCGCCAGGATCATGTCGAGGTTGTAGATCTTGACCTCGCGCCGCACCCTGCGCGAGCCCTCGATGCGAACTGTCAACTCAGCGTTGACAGTTGCCTCACCGACCTCGCCGTCGGCCAGGACACGAGCGATCACCTGCTGGATGTTCTGTTTCGAGGTCCCGTACAGGTCGGCGATCTCCAGCTGCGTCAGCCAGATCGTGCCGTCGACGGCACGCAGCTGCACGACCGAGCCGCCGTCCTCACCCCGATAGAGAATGATCTCGCCCGCATGGTCGACCATGAGTCTCCGTCCGCTTTCCGGGGCTTCCGAGCGGACCCAACTATAGGCCGTGTGGCCACTAGAGGCGAATCGCGCGCACGCCGCCTCACCGCGGGGTTGGTGGACGCGTGAAGCGCGCCCGGGCCCACAGATATCCGCCCAGGGCCATCGCCGCCGACCAGCCGGCCGCCCACCAGAGGTGCCCGCCGATCGGGGTGCCGTTCAGCGCGCCCCGCAGCGTCTCGATGATCGGCGTGAAGGGCTGGTGCTCCGTGAAGGCCCGCACGCCCGGCGACATCCGCGCCGTGGGCGAGAACGCGCTGCTCAGGATCGGCAGCAGGGTCACCGGCAGGGATGCGTAGCTCGCGGCCACCACGGTGCGCACGGACAGGCCCATCGCCGTGGTCAGCCAGGCCCCGGCGAACGCGGCCAGGGCCACGATCGCGGCCACGACCAGCCAGCCGGTGAGCCCGGCGTGCGGACGGTAGCCCATGGCCACGGTCAGGCCGAGGATGATCGCCACGCACAGCAGCGTGCGCAGCACCGTGCCGAGGACGCGGCCGGTCAGCACCGCCGCGCGGGAGATGCCCATCGTGCGGAACCGGTTGATGATGCCCTCGTTCATGTCCGTGGCCACGGCGACGGCGGTCTGCCCGACGCTGTAGCCGATGCAGAGCACCAGGATGCCCGGCACCACGTAGCCGAGGTAGTCCTCGCCGAGGTCGGTGGCGGCGCCGAAGATGTAGACGAACATGAGCAGCATCAGGATCGGGGCGATCAGCGCGCTCACCAAGGTGGACGGGTTGCGGCGGCTGTGCAGCAGGTCGCGCCGCAGCATGGTCAGGGCGTCGCTCATCGCACCGGCTCCTTCGTGGCGGCTGCGTGGCCGGTCAGGGCGAAGAACACGTCGTCCAGGTCCGGGGTGTGCACGGTCAGGGTGTCGGGCTCGACCCCGCCGGACTCGAGGCGGTCCAGCAGGGCGCGCAGATCCGCGGCGGTACCGTCCCCCGGCACCCGAAGCGCGAGCGCCTCCTCGTCCGGGGTCGCCGCGGGCAGCAGGGCGGCCGCGGCGGCGAGCGGCTCCGGGGCGGTGAAGCCGAGCCGGACGTGCGCGCCGGGCACGCGGCGCTTGAGCTCGTCGGGGCGGCCCTCGGCGACGAGCCGGCCCTGGTCGAGCACGGCGACGCGCCCGGCGAGCTGGTCGGCCTCGTCCAGGTACTGCGTGGTCAGGAAGATCGTCACCCCGCCCGCCGCGAGCCCGCGCACCAGCTCCCACACGGTGCGGCGGCTGCGCGGGTCCAGGCCGGTCGTCGGCTCGTCCAGGAAGATCAC
Source organism: Dactylosporangium sp. NPDC000244 (assembly GCF_040300725.1). Taxonomy (NCBI): domain Bacteria; kingdom Bacillati; phylum Actinomycetota; class Actinomycetes; order Micromonosporales; family Micromonosporaceae; genus Dactylosporangium; species Dactylosporangium sp. NPDC000244. The sequence goes on along the minus strand of NZ_JBEPEH010000040.1, from coordinate 96,315 downwards.
GCGCGGCTCGCCGACCAGCGTCATGGCCAGGTCGAGGCGGCGCTTCATGCCGCCGGAGTACGTCAGCGGGGTGCGCCGCGCCGCCTCGGTGAGCTCGAAGCGCTCCAGCAACTCCGCCGCGCGCCGCCGGCCGGCCCGCCGCGGCAGGTGCAGCAGGTCGGCCATGAGCAGCAGGTTCTCCTCGCCGGTGAGCAGGTTGTCCACGGCGGAGAACTGGCCGGTGACGCCGATCGCGGCCCGGACCTTCGCGGCCCCGGTCGCGAGGTCGTGCCCGGCCACGGTGGCGCCACCCGCGTCCGGCGGGATGAGCGTGGCCAGGATGTGCACCATCGTGGTCTTGCCGGCGCCGTTGGGGCCGAGCAGCGCGAAGATGGCGCCGGCCGGGACGGTGAGGTCGATGCCGTCGAGGACGACCCGATCGCCGTAGGACTTGCGCAGCCCGGAAACCGTGATGCCCGAGTCAGTCATGGCATCACTATGGCACCATCAATGGCGCCATTTCAAGGCGCTATGGCGCCAAGGTCTTCTGGTAGGCGTCCATCCACTCGCGCTGCGCCTGCACCAGCGCGGTCTCCTCGTGCAGCACGTGCGCGAACATGTCCCCGACGTGCGGCTCCGGCATCGACAGGCAGGCCTCGCGGGTCTCGGCGGCGAGCGCGTCGGACTCCGCGGCCAGGGCCGCGAACCAGTCGTCGCCGGCCCACCCGCGCTCGCGCACGAGTCGTTCGAGGCGGGCGATCGGGTCCCGCTGGCGCCACATCTGCACCTCGGCGTCGGAGCGATACCGGCGCGGGTCGTCGGAGGTGCTGTGGCCGGCCATGCGGTACGTCATCGCCTCGATGAGCACCGGGGACCCGCCGCGGCGCACCGACTCGGCGGCCCGGGCCGTGACGGCGTGCACCGCGAGCACGTCGTTGCCGTCGACGTGGAACGACTCGAGGCCGAAGCCGACCGCCCGCCGGTGCAGCGGGGCGCCCATCTGCCGGCCGACCGCGGTGGAGATCGCCCACTGGTTGTTCTGGCAGAAGAACACGATCGGGGCGTGCGCGACCGCCGCCCAGTTCAGCGCCTCGTTCACGTCGCCCTGGCTGCTGGCTCCGTCGCCGAAGTACGCGAGCACCACCTCGTCGGAGCCGTCCATCCGTACGCCGACCGCGTACCCCGTCGCGTGCAGCGCCTGCGTGCCCAGGACGAGGCTGTAGATGTGGAAGCGGTACCGCCGCGGGTCCCACCCCGAGTGCGCCACCCCGCGCCACTGCGCCATGAGCTCGGCCGGGGTGATGCCGCGGCAGCGGGCGGCGGCCTGCTCGCGGTAGCTGGGGAACACGTAGTCGGCCGGGTCGAGGGCCCGCATCGAGCCGACCTGGGCCGCCTCCTGACCGAGCGCCATGAGCCACAGCCCGAGCTCGCCCTGGCGCTGCAGCGCGTGCGCCTCCTCGTCGAACCGGCGCGCCAGCACCATGTCCCGCAGCAGGTCGCGGCACAGTTGCGGGGTCACGTCGAGGGGTGCTTCCGGGTCCGAGCGCAGCGTCCCGTCGGGCGCCAGCAACTGGATCATGTGCGTCTCCCGTGGATGGCCTGGGGGTGCCCTCCTCATCCTGCCGTGCGCGGGCCGGTCGATGGCGCCGATGGCGCCATGGAATTTCCCATAGTTGCGCGATACTGGCGGGCATGGACCTGACCCGCTACGTCGACGGCCTGCGCGCCGAACTGCTCGCGGCCGCGGGTCCCGAGGAGGCCGCGCTGGCCGAGCGGCTCGCCGCCGCGGTGGCCTCGGCGACCCGGCTGGCCATGTTCGACGTGCTGTCGGACGCGGCCGACGAGATCACCCGCGACCTGGCCCCCGGCTCCGTCGAGGTGCGGGTGCGCGACCGCAACCCGTACTTCGTGGTCACCACCCCGGACGGCGAGCCCGCGCCCCCGCCGGCGCCCGCGAGCGCGCCCGAGCCGTCGCCGGAGGGCCCCGTGGGCCGGATCAACTTCCGCCCGCCGGAGCAGCTCAAGCAGCGCATCGAGGAGGCGGCCGCGCGCGACGGCCTGTCGGTCAACGCGTGGCTGACCCGCACCCTGTCCGCGGTCGTCGCCGGCGAGCCCGCGCAGCCGCCCGCGCCGCGCGCCTCGAAGGGCGCCTTCGTCGGCTGGGTCGGCTAGATCGGCTGGGCCGGCTAGACACGCGTTCCTACCCTGGGCCGATGTCGCAGCGCAGGGTGGCCGGCCTCTGGTCGGTGTTCGGGATCGCCGCGGTCGTCTCGGCCGTGCTCGTCTGGCTGCGCCCCGCCGGCCAGCGCCTCTCCGACCTGCACATCTACTACGGCGCGGCCGAGGCGGTGCGCGAGGGCCGGCCACTCTACGACTACGTCGCGGAAAACGGCGGCCCGTTCACCTACCCGCCGTTCGCGGTGCTGCTGTTCCGCCCCCTCACGCTGCTGCCCGAGACCGCGCTGCAGGTCGCCTGGCTGGCCCTGACCTGCGCGGCCGTCGTCGCGCTGGCCGTCGCGGTCGGCCGGGGGCTGTCCGCGTCCCGCCTCGCCGTGGCGGCCATCGCCTGCGGCCTGCTCGTGTCCGCGCCCGTGCAGAGCAACCTTCGCTTCGGCCAGGTGAGCATCTTCATCGTGCTGCTGGCGCTGGTCGACGCCATGGGTCTGGTGCCGCGGCGGTACCGCGGGGTGCTCGTCGGCCTCGCCGCCGCGATCAAGCTGACCCCGCTGCTCTTCGTCGTCTACTTCCTCGTGACCGGCCGGTGGAAGGACGCCGCCCGGGCGCTCGGCGCGTTCGCGGCGGCCGCGGCCCTCGGCGCGCTGGTGCTCCCGGGTGACAGCCTGCGCTACTGGACCGGCACCATGCTGCAGACGTCGCGCATCGGCGACCTCGCGTCGCTGGGCAACCAGTCGGTGCAGGGCATGCTCATGCGGGCCGGCCTCTCCGCCGCGGCGCTGCCGCTGGTCTGGGCCGTCCTCATCGCCGCCGTGTGCGCCGCGGCGCTGTGGCGGGCGCGGACGCTGGACGCGCACGGGGAGCGGGTGCGGGCGGCGGTGCTCGTGGGCTGCGCGACGGTCGCGGCCTCGCCGGTGTCGTGGACGCACCACCAGGTGTGGACGGTGCTCGCGGCGATGCTGCTCGTGGCGGCCGAGGGCGCCTGGCGGCGGGCGGCCGGGGCCGTGCTCCTGGTCGTCATGACGCTGTCGCTGGGCGTGGTGCTGCGGGGGCTCTCGCCGTACACCGGATGGCAGTTCCTGCTCGAGAACGCCCGCAGTCTCGGCGTCGTGGCCGTCTGCCTCGCGGGCTTCGGCGGCGCCGTGGTCACCGTGCGGCGGCGGGCCTGGACGCGGCCGGCGGTCGCGGTGGCGGCCGGGCTGGTGGTGCTGGCCCTGACGCCGCTGCCGGCCGGGGCGGACCCGACGTTCAAGGCGTACACCGCGGCCGACCTCGCCAACCCGCGGTACTTCTACTACACCCCGGCCGGCGCCCGCCTCGGCCTGCCCGTCGACTTCCAGGTCCGCCGCGAGAAGACGAAGACCCGCGTCAACGGCGTCGTGGCGGACGGGGTGGCCGCGCTGCGCTGGTCCTCGGCCCCGGGCGGCGCGGCCCGCACCGTCCCGCTGCTGACCTCGGCGGCGGGGGCGCGGGCGTTCTCGTTCCGCAGCGCCAGCCTGGCCCACGGCCGGCTCGACGCGCTCGCCCCCGACGGCACCGTCGTGGCGACGTTCACCTCGTTCACCCCCGGGGCCTAGGCTCGTCCCCATGGAAGACTTGATCAAGGAGCTGGAGGCCCAGGAGGCCCGGCTGCTGTTCGACCGGTTCGACAACGACGACGCCTGGGCGCTCGGCTGCCTGCTGGTGGAGACGGCCAAGGAGCGCTCCCTCGGCATCACGATCGACATCCGCCGCGGCGGCCAGCAGCTCTTCCACGCCGCCCTGCCCGGCACCGCGCCGGACAACGACCGGTGGATCGAGCGCAAGATCCGGGTGGTGGAGCGGCTGCACGCCTCCTCCTACCTCGTGGGGCGCCGGCTCGCGGCCCGGGACAAGACCTTCGACGCCGCGTACGGGGTCGACCCGGCGGACTACGCCACCCACGGCGGCGCCTTCCCCGTCCGTGTCCGCAATGTGGGCGTGGTCGGCGTCGTGACCGTCTCCGGGCTCCCCCAGGCGGACGATCACGCGCTGGTCGTCGAGGTGCTCGAGCGCTTCCTCGCCCAAGTGTCGTAAAGCCGACGCGCGGGGGCGGGCGGCCAGGCCCCACCATGCCGCGTGTGAATATTCGATTCGCATTACCCGTCTGGTTGCCGGTCTTCTTGCTCGCGGCGGCCGGACTGGCCGGCTGTTCCGACGGCAACGCCGCCGAGTCCGCGGCGCCGCCCGCCTCGAACGCGCCCGTGGTGCCGACGTACACGTCGCCGGCCCCGAGCGCCGGGGCGAGCAGCAAGGCGCCGGCGGCCGGCGCGAGCGGCGCGGCCTCCGGCTGCCCGGTCACGGCCGCCGTGCTGCAGAAGGCGTTCCAGGGCAACGCCGAGGTCGCCGGGGCCCTCGTGCTCGGCAAGGGGCTCAAGGACATCAGCTGCTACGCCGGCTGGGCCACCGCCGTCACGCAGCCGACGAACCTGGACCCGGCCGTCGTGCTGTTCAAGTACGACGCCGCGAAGAAGACATGGGCCGCGGTCATCGGCGGCACCGACGGCGTCTGCCGGGAGACCGTGCCCGAGGATGTCGCGACACACCTCAAGGGTTGCCAGAACTAACCCGATCGAGTGTCGTAAATTGCCGGGGTGAGATACACACTCCTCGCTGTCTTCGCCGGAGCGGCCGTCACCCTTGCGGCCTGCTCCGGCGGGTCGGACCAGTCGCAGTCCCCCGCCTTCCCGACCCCCGACCAGACCTCCCTGCTGCCGCAGACCGGCCCCGCGCCGCTCAAGCCCGGTGTCAGCGCGCCGAACGGGTGCCCCGTCGACGCGCCCGCGCTGGAGAAGGCCCTCGCCGCCGACCCCACGGTCGCCGCGGCCGTGCAGCTCGGCAAGGGACTCACGGACGTCAGCTGCGTGGCGCAGTACGCCACCGCCCGCACCGAGGGCGACCGCGCGACGGTCCTGTTCCACTTCGACGACGCCAAGGCGATGTGGGTCGCGGTCGCGGCCGGCGCCAAGAACGCGTGCGACAAGGCCCCGGCCGAGATCCGTCAAGAGCTCAAGAACTGCGGTTAGGAACCTGGTCAAATTCCATGCTTTATGGTCATATTGCTCATGGAGCGTGAAGCACTGCTCCGGCTCCTCGCCGAGGAGCCGGGAGCGGCCTTCGAGGCGTGCCGCGCCGCGATCCGAGCCGGCGCCGAATACGTGGTGTGGGACCACACCCTGCCCGCCGACCAGCTCGCGCGCAGCTACTCCCGGCGGGCCCAGCACATGGAGCGGATCGGCAACCCGATGCTCGGCAGCGCCGAGGCCATCGGCGTGCTGCAGACCTCGGGCGACAAGCCGCTGCGGGTCGGCGAGGCGAAGATCGAGAACCCGCCGACCCACTTCCAGCTGTTCCTCACCGAGGACGCGTCGCGAGTCGTGGCCTGCATAAGCATCGATCAACGCTGACGTACCAGGATGGCAGGGTGGACGCTCTGCTGGACAACACCGCCATGGCACAGCTGCGCGAGGCGCTCGGCTCGGCCGGGTACACCTCCGACGGCATTCGCAGGCATCTCGGCGAGGACGCCTCGGCCGCGTGCGCGCGCAACGACTTCCGGGCCGCGCTGCGCGTCACCGAGGCCGGGGGCCGGCTCGACACCCTGATCCGGCTGTTCATCTGCGGCCAGACCGAGCCGCTCGACCGGGTCGCGGCCGCGCTCGCCCCGCTGCCCCTGGAGTCGGCCGCGCCGCTGCTGTCCGCCGAGCCGGACGGCGTCCGGGCCGCCCTGGAGCTGGAGCCGTACGGCGACTGGTGGGTCGTCGCCGACCTCTCCGCCGGCATGCGCCCCGGCCGCCCGCTGCCCGGCGACCACGTGCTCGGCATCGGCGGCGCGTCGAGCACCCTGGCCGCCGCCACCCTGCGCCGCCCGGTTGGCACCGCGCTCGACCTCGGCACCGGCTGCGGCGTGCAGGCGCTGCACCTGTCGACCCACGCGAGCCGGGTCACCGCGACCGACGTGCTGCCGCGGGCCCTGCGCTTCGCGGCCACCACCGCGGCCCTCAACGGCCTGGAGTGGGAGCTGCTCGAGGGCGACCTCACCCGCCCGGTCGCCGGCCGCCGCTTCGACCTCGTGGTCAGCAACCCGCCGTTCGTGGCCGGCCCCGGGAGCACCGCGCACACCTACCGCGACTCCGGCCGCCCCGGCGACGCCGTCTGCGCCGAGCTCGTCGCCGCCGCCCCGGGCCTGCTCGCCGACGGCGGGCACATGCAGTTCCTGGCCAACTGGCTGCACGTCGCGGGCGAGGACTGGACCGAGCGCGTCAACGACTGGCTGGCCGGCACCGGGCTGGACGCCTGGGTCATCCAGCGCGAGGTCTCGGATCCGCTGGCGTACGTCAACCTGTGGCTCGCCGACGCCTCCGAGGACCCGTCGCGGCAGCCCGCCCTGGCCGCGGCCTGGCTCGACTGGTTCGACGCCCAGCGCGTCGACGCGGTCGGCTTCGGCCTGATCACCCTGCGCGCCGGCGGGCACGACGACCCGACCGTGCGCATCGAGGACCTCCGGCACACCGTCGGCGGCGACCTCGGCCCGCTCATCGGCGACTGGTTCGACCGCCAGGACTTCCTGCGCCACGCCGACCTGCTGCGCAGCCGCCTCGTCGCCGCGCCCGGGCTGACGCTGCGCCAGGAGGCCGCGCTCGGGGCCGACGGCTGGGAGGTCGGGCAGCAGCTGCTCGTCCTGCCCGACGGGCTGCGGTGGGTCGAGGAGGTGGACCCGGTCGCGCTGACCCTCGTGGGCGCGTGCGACGGGTCGGTGACCCTGCAGGATCAGGTCGACCTGCTGGCGGCCGCCCACGGTGTCCCGGCCGAGGTGCTCGCCGACGTGGCCGTCCCCCTGGTGTCGCATCTGGTCGAGCGGGGGGTCCTGCTGCCGTGCGCGCCCTAGTCCAGACCGTCAGCCGGGCCAGCGTCACCGTCGGGGACACGGTCGTCGGCTCGATCGCCGACGGGCTGCTGGTGCTCGTCGGCGTGACCCATTCGGACACGTCCGACATCTCCGAAACGCTGGCCCGCAAGGTGCACGAGCTGCGGATCCTCGACGACGAACGGTCCGCGGCCGACACCGGCGCGCCACTGCTCGTTGTCTCGCAGTTCACCCTGTACGGCGACGCGCGCAAGGGCCGGCGCCCGACCTGGATCGCCGCGGCCCGCCCGGAGGCCGCCGAGCCGCTCATCGAGGCCTTCTGCGCCGCCCTGCGAAACCGGGGCGCAACCGTGGAAACCGGGCGATTCCGCACGCACATGCTCGTCGAAAGTGTGAACGTCGGACCGCGGACCGTATTGCTGGAGGTCTGAGACTCACGGATTCGTGCCACGGCTGCGCCGCCTCACCGTCACTTCACGCCCGCTCAGCGAAGCTATTTCTCGCAGGAATGATCGCGCCACTTGTCAATCCACACGGGAGGCGAGCGAAGTGGCCCAGCCGCTGAGTGAGAACACGGAGTTCAACGCCGTCGACGTTGAGACCGACGAACAGCACGAGCAGGAGCACGCGCTCGACAACACGGGCGTCTCAGCGGATCTGGTTCGCGCGTACCTCAACACGATCGGCCGCACCAAGCTCCTCACCGCCGAGCAGGAGGTCGATCTCTCCAAGAAGATCGAGGCCGGCCTGTACGCCGACGAGAAGCTCTCGAGCGGCGCGGTCCACCCGGCGTGGATGAACACCTACGAGATCGTGGTCCGCGAGGGGCGCGCCGCCAAGGCCCACCTGCTCGAGGCCAACCTGCGCCTGGTCGTGAGCATCGCCAAGCGGTACACCGGCCGCGGCATGGCCTTCCTGGACCTCATCCAGGAAGGCAACCTCGGCCTCATCCGCGCCGTCGAGAAGTTCGACTACACCAAGGGCTACAAGTTCTCCACCTACGCCACCTGGTGGATCCGCCAGGCCATCACCCGCGCCATGGCCGACCAGGCCCGCACCATCCGCATCCCGGTGCACATGGTCGAGCAGGTCAACCGCATGGTCCGGGTCCGCCGGGACCTCTCCGCCTCGCTGGGCCGCGAGCCCGTCGTGGCCGAGATCGCCGCGGCCCTGGGCGTCGAGGAGTACCAGGTCATCGAGCTGATCTCCTACGACCGCGAGCCGGTGAGCCTGGACCAGGCCGTGGGCGAGGACGGCGAGAGCGCCCTGGGCGACTTCGTGGCGCGCATCGACCCGCGCGAGGAGCCGGCCGACAGCGTGTCGCAGGGCATGCTGCGCTCCGAGGTCGAGATCGTGCTCTCGACGCTGTCGCAGCGTGAGCAGGCGGTCATCCGGCTGCGCTTCGGCCTGGACGACGGCCGCCAGCGCACCCTGGACGAGGTGGGCCGCGAGTTCGGCCTGTCCCGCGAGCGCATCCGCCAGATCGAGAAGGTGACGCTGCTGAAGCTGCGCCACCCGTCGCGCGCGAAGCGCCTCGAGGCGTACGCCTCCTGAAACTGCTGAACACAGGGCCGCCCCGGATCTCCGGGGCGGCCCTGTCGCGTACGCCGTCGTGGTCACCGGGGCCGGCACCGGCATGCGCCATCGCCGCTGAGGACGGGCCGCGCGGGAGCGGTCAGAGGCGGCGCGGGCCGCTGTCGGGGCGGGGCTGGTGCGGCGCGAACTCGGCGCTCGCGTGCAGCACCGCCAGGCCCGACGGGCGCGCCAGGACCGGGTTCAGGGTCAGCGACGACAGGGCCGGCTGCTCGTCCACGAGGCGCCCGACCCGCACCAGCAGGTCGGCCAGCGCGTCCAGGTCCACCGGGTCCGCGCCGCGGTAGCCGGTCAGCAGCGGCGCCGCCCGCGGGGCCCGGACCAGGGCGGCCGCGTCGCGGTCGGTCAGCGGGACCGGGCGCCACGCGCGGTCGCCGAGCAGGTCGGCCGCCTCGCCGCCGAGGCCGAAGCCGACGACCGGGCCGAACGACGGGTCGTCGACGACCTCCACGACGCACGCGACGCCGGGGGCGACCATCGGCTGGACGACGACCTCCACCCCGCGGCCGAAGAGGCGTTCGAGCTCGGCATAGGCCTCCGCGACGGCGGCCGGGGAGGTGAGATTCAGCCGTACCGCCCCCAGGTCGATCCGGTGCCGCCACGGCTTCGTCGCCACCTTGAGGGCGACCGGCAGGCCCACCGCGACCGCGACGTCGGGCACCCGCTCGCCGGAGGCCCAGCGGCTCGGCACGACCGGGATGCCGTAGGCGGCCAGCAGCTCGTCGGCCTCGCCCCGGTCGCCGGCGGCACGCAGCGCGAGGGCGGTCGCGACGTCGGTGCCCCGCGCGGAGTCGACGCCGGGCAGGTCGGGCAGCGTGCCGATCGGCTCGCGGCGCCACGCGGCGTAGCGGGCGACCCGGCCCAGGGCGCGCACCGCCTCCTCGATCGCCGGGAACATCGGCAGGGCGGGCGGGTCCTCGTCGCTGTACGCGGGCGCGACCGTGAACGACGGGTCGGCCGGCATGACCACGGCGAGCGGGCGCGGCGCGCCGGCCGTCGACACGCGCAGGAGCTCGGCCACGCCGAGCTGGTCGCGCTCGGCGAGCGCCGGGGCGTACGCGGCCACGACGGCGTCCACCCGCTCGTCGTCGAGGGCGGCGTGCACGGCCCGCACGAAGTCGACGTCGCTCACGGCGGGGCCGAGGTCGCGCGGGTACCCCTCGGCGATGCGCAGCCCCGCGGCCGGCGCCTTCGCGACCGTGAGCACGCCGAGCGCGGCCGCGTTGGTGACCACGGCGACGCGGTCGCCGGTCGGCAGCGGGCGCGCCGCGATGAGCAGGCCCACGTCGAACAGCTCGCCGACGGTGTCGACGCGGATGACGCCGGAGCTCGCGAAGAGCGCGGCCACCCCGCGGGCGTCGGGGCCGACGGTCACCGCGTCGAGGGCCGGCGGGCGCACCGGGCTCGCCACCGCCACGACCGGCTTGCGGCGGGCCAGCTCGCGGGCGATGCGGGCGAACTTGCGCGGGTTGCCGAAGGTCTCCAGGTAGAGCAGGACGGCGTCGGTGTGCGGGTCCTCGCGCCAGTACTGCAACGCGTCGTTGCCGGACACGTCGGCCCGGTTGCCGGCCGAGATGAACGTCGACAGGCCCAGCCCGCGCCGGTCGGCCTCGGCCAGCAGCGCCGTGCCCAGCGCCGCGGACTGGCTGAAGAAGCCGACCCGCCCGGCGCGGGGCAGCAGGGGGGCGAGCGTGGCATTGAGCCGTACCCCCGGATCGGTGTTCGCCACCCCGAGGCAGTTGGGCCCGACCAGGCGCATCCCGTGGTCGCGCACCGCCCGCAGCAGGGCGGCCTGGGCCCGCGCCCCGGCCGGGCCGGCCTCGGCGAAGCCGGCCGAGACGATGACCAGGCCGTGCACCCCGGCCGCGGCGCAGTCGGCCACCACGTCGGGCACGGACTCCACGGGTACGGCGATGACGGCGAGGTCGGCATTGGCGGTACCGATGAGGCTCGGTTTTGCGGGAAGGCCCCCGACGACCGTCGCGGACGGGTGAACCGGCACCAGCTCTCCGGCGAAGCCGGCGCCCTTGAGGTGGGCCAGGAGGGCCGCGCCGATGCCCGAGCCGCCCGAGCGCGCGCCGTAGACCGCGACCGCGCGCGGGTTGAGCAGCCGGGCGATCGAGCGGGCCTCGGCGCGCTGCTCGCGGGCCTGCTGCACGCGCAGGGAGTCGGGGGTCGCCTTGATCGGGAACCACAGGTGCACGACGCCGTCGGCGAACTCGCGCTCGATGTGGAAGCCGGCCGCCATGAACACGCGCAGCATCGCCTGGTTCACCGGCAGCACGTCGGCCTCGAACTCGGTGATGCCCTCGGTGCCGGCCGCGGCGACGAGGTGCTCGATGAGCACCGAGCCGATGCCCCGGCCCTGGTGCGCGTCCTCGACCACGAAGGCGACCTCGGCCTGGTGGGAGCCGGTGCCGAGGCGGTCGTACCGGCCCACCGCGATCAATTCGCCCGAGTGCTCGACCACGAACGCCTCGCGGTCGTGATGGTCGACGTTGACGAACCGGTCCAGATCGCGCTGCGGGATGCGCGGGTACGCCGAGAAGTACCGCAGGTATCGCGTCCGCTCCGAGAACCGCGAGTGCAGCGCCACGATCCGCTCCGCGTCGTCGGGCCGGATCGGTCGCAAGTGGACGGTGGTCCCGTCCGAGAGCAGCACATCCGCGGCCCGCGTGGCCGAAACGTCGTTCACCCGCATAGTTTCCACCCGTCTGGGTTACCGTGTCTGCCATGATGCTGACCCCGGCGGACGTGCAGGCGCTGCGGTTCGCCAAAGCGCCGTTCGGCAAGCGTGGCTACGACGAGGACGAGGTCGACCAGTTCCTCGACGTGGTCGCGCAGACGCTGATCGCGCTGCAGGACGAGCTCGCCACGCTGCGGGCGAGCGCGTCGCCGGACACGTCCTACGGCACCTCCGCCGCCGCCGAGACGGAGATGCTCGCCGAGCTGGACCGCATCAAGCAACGCCTGACCCGGCTCGAGGCCGCGGTCCGCCACTAGTCACGAGGGTCGTGCGGATCGAGGCCGAAGAAGGGGTACACCGTGCGCCGGGTCGCCATGATCGTGCGGTCGACCGCGTCCGGCGACTCGCCCGGCACCCACGGCTCGTAGCTCGTGACGCCGCCGTCGGTCATCGTCTCCGGCAGCGGATGGCCGGGTCGGCGCTGCGCGGCGAGCTCGCGCCACGCCGCGGGCAGCTCCAGCGCCGGTTCGAGGGCCTCGCCGGTCATCACCGCGAGCAGGTGCGTCCAGGCCCGGGGCACGCACTCGACCAGCGCGTAGCCGCCGCCCCCGCTCGCGACCCACCGGCCGCCGGCGACCTCCGCGGCGAGGTCGCGCAGCGCGAGGTACGCCGCCCGCTGCCCGTCCACGGTGAGCCGGAGGTTGGCGAGGGGGTCGTGGCGGTACGTGTCCGCGCCGCACTGCGTGAAGAGCAGCTGCGGCTGGAACGCGCGCAGCACCCCGGGCACGACGGCGTGGAAGGCCCGCAGCCACTCGCTGTCGCCGGTGCCGGGCGGCAGCGCGACGTTCACGGCGGAGCCGGGCGCGTCGGGGCCGCCGGTCTCGTCGGGGAAGCCGGTGCCGGGGAACAGCGTGCGCGGCGACTCGTGGAGGCTGACGGTGAGCACGCGGGGGTCGTTCCAGAACACCTCCTGCACGCCGTCGCCGTGGTGGACGTCGATGTCGACGTACGCCACCCGCTCCGCCCCGAGCTCGAGCACCCGCTTGATCGCGACGGCGGGGTCGTTGTAGACGCAGAAGCCCGCGGCCCGGTCCGGCATCGCGTGGTGCAGGCCGCCGGAGACGCTGACCGCGCGCTCGGCCTCGCCGGTCCACACCGCCTCGGCCGCGCGCCGGGTCGCGCCCGTGATCAGGGCGCTCGCGTCGTGCATGCCGGCGAAGGTGGGGTTGTCGGTGGTACCGAGGCCCATGAGATTGATCCGCCGGCCCGTCGAGGCCGCCTTCACCACCGCGATGTAGTCGGGGTCGTGCACGGTGGCGAGCATGGCGTCGGTGGCCGGCTCCGCCCGCTCGAGCACGACGCCGGGGCGGTCGAGGACGCCGAGGCGGCGGGCGAGGTCCATGGTCAGCTCGACCCGGACGGGGTCGAGGGGATGATCGCCCATGTTGTACCGCAGGAGCCGCTCATCCCACACGACCAGCGTGTTCATGGGTTCTCCTTCGCGATGGGGCGCTCGGGATCGGTGATCCAGTGGCTCCAGGATCCCACGTAGAGCGGCGCCTCCTGGTGCTGCTCGTGCAGCGCGAGGACCAGCTGCGCCGCCGTGACCCCGGAGCCGCAGTAGGCGCCCGCCCCGGCCGGCGCGGCGACGGCCTTCAGGAGCCCGTCCTCGTCGACGGTCCGCGCGGCCGGCAGGTTGATCGCGCCGGGGATGTGCCCGGCGACCGGATCCACCGGCTCGACCTCGCCGCGATACCGCTGTTCGACCCGGGCATCCAGCAAAGTGTTACGCGGATCGCTCGCCTCGGCCTCGGTCCAGACCGTCATCCCTCCGGCTGTCACCGTTACGTCGCCTTCGTCCGGTTCCAGCACCTCGGTCGTCACGGGGAGTCCGGATCTGACCCACGCCGCGTAACCGCCGTCGAGCACCCGCACGTCATCGATGCCCGCCCAGCGCAGCGTCCACCAGGCGCGCGCCGCGGCACCGGTAGGATTGCTCCCGCCTGCGTCGTACACCACCACCGGGTGCTCGGCGCGGACCCCAAGTCTCCGCAGCGCGGCCTCCAGCGCGGCGGGATCGGGCAGCGGATGGCGCCCACCGGCGCCCGGCGGCCCACAGAGGTCCTCGTCGAGATCGACGAAGACCGCGCCAGGCAGATGACCGGCCGCATAGGCGGCCCGGCCGTCCTTCGCGAGGGTCCAGCGCACATCGAGAAGAGTCGGCGGTTGGGCGGACCGCACCAGCTCGGCGAGAGCGGCGACGTTCAAGATCGCCCGGTTGGCTGTCACGCTCCAATCTTGTCGTACGCAGCGAGTACCATCGCGTACCGGGAGGGCAACGGCAGTGAACGACCTAGTCGACACCACCGAGATGTATTTGAAGACGATCCTCGAGCTCGAAGAGGAGGGTGTCGTCCCCAAGCGTGCGCGCATCGCGGAGCGGCTGCACCAGAGCGGCCCGACCGTGAGCCAGACGGTCGCCCGCATGGAGCGTGACGGCCTGCTCATCGTCGAGGGCGACCGCCACCTGGCACTCACCGACCAGGGCCGCGAGCACGCGGTCGCCGTCATGCGCAAGCACCGCCTCGCCGAGCTGCTGCTCGTCAACGTGATCGGCCTGCCCTACGAGGAGGCCCACGAGGAGGCGTGCCGCTGGGAGCACGTGATGAGCGACGCCGTCGAGCAGCGGGTCTACGAGCTCCTCGGCCGGCCGACGCGCTCGCCCTACGGCAACCCGATCCCCGGCCTGGACGGCCTGCGGGGCGAGGCCCCCGGCGAGCACGCCGACCCGGAGCGCAACCTGGCCTTCCCCGGCCTGGCCGGCTCCGTGGTCGTGAGCCGCATCTGCGAGTCGGTCCAGACGGACGCCGACGTGCTGCGCCAGCTGCACACCGCGGGCATCGACCCGGGCGCGACGGTCACCGTCGCCCAGGAGCGCGACGGCGTGTCCATCGACCGCGAGGGCGAGCGCATCCGCCTGCCGCGCGAGGTGGCGTCGCGAGTCTTCGTCGCGGCGGCCTGACCCCGGTCCTGTTCCGTTTCGGTTCTTCTTCGGTTCTTCGGAGGGGTGGTGGGACCGCGCATGTCGCAACACCCACCACCGCCCTTCTCCTCCCCCGAGTGCGGCCCCTGCTCCGTCGAGGACGTGCTGGACCGGGTCGGCTCCAAGTGGAGCGTGTCGATCCTGGTGGCGGCGGCTCCCGGCCCGATCCGCTTCTCGGCCCTGGAGCGGACGATTCCCGGCATCAGCCGGCGCATGCTGACCCTGACCCTGCGCAACCTGGAACGCGACGGCCTGGTCCTGCGCACGAGCTACCCGACGGTGCCGCCACGGGTGGAGTATTCACTGACCCCGATGGCCCTGGAGCTCCAGGCCGCCCTGTCAGCGTTGACGACATGGGCCGAACGCCACCGAGCCGACGTAGCGGCGTCGAGGGCCCGCTACGACGAGCGCGCGCTCTAATCTTTCACCATGCGCACATAGCGACATCACGCCCAAACCCGTCGACTTCGACCTTTACATATCGCCCAAAGCGGGCTAATCCCTCAGTCTCGGGTGATATCCGCACTCAAGCCCACAAGTCCGATATTCCCGCACCTAACCTGAGCACGTGGCATTCGATCAGGCCTTCTTCGACGAACCCCTAGAGAAGGCCCACTGGGCCCTGGCAGACGACGCCGACCCGACCCCGGCCCTGGAACTGATCGCCGACACCGACGACCCGGCCCACCGCGAACACGTCGTGGCGATCCTCGGCGCCGCCGGCACCCAGCGCCTGGACCGGCTCCGCGAGTTGGCGGCGCAGCAGGCGTATCGCCCGGAACGCTGGCTCCTCCTCGGCGCCGCGCTCTCCGCCGCCGCCTGGGCCGCCCGCGAGGACAACCACACCGGCCCGCGGGCGACCGACCGCCTGATCCAGGAGCAGCAGGTCCTCGTGGCCGAGGCCAGAACCGCGCTCCGCCAGGCCGCCGCGCTCTCGCGGGAGGACCCGGTGCCGTGGAGCGAGCTCGCCGGCGCCGTCGTCTGCGCCCCGCTACACAGGACCGAGGTGGCCGACGCGTTCAAGCGGGCGTGCGTGCTGCAGTCCGACCTCTACGCGGCCCACACCCGGCACCTGACCGGCCTCACCCGGCGCTGGTACGGCAGCCAGGACAAGGTTATCGCCTTCGCCCAGACCCGAAGCGCCGAGCGCCCCGACGGTCACCCGCTGCACGCGCTCGTTGCCCTTGCGCACATCGAGGGCTACGTCGACGGGATGCTGCGCGGCAACGTCGTCGGCCGATTCTGGCGCGCCTGGCGGTACTTCGCCGACACCAAGGTCCGCCGCGAGACCGACGCCGCCGCCGACCGCCTCGTCGCCGGCTACGACGACTTCGCCACGCACCCGTGGACGATGAGCGCGCACCAGGCATTCGCGGCCCTCTACCACCAGGCCGGCGAACCCGAGCGCCTGCGCACGCACCTCGAGCTCGGGGGCGACCGTCCGGCGATCTGGCCGTGGCGATACTTCGGCGATCCGGAGGAGCAATTCCGTCGGGCACACCGCTGACCGGCGTCGGCCGTTCAGCTCAATTCAACGCTAGCATGCACCGAAAAACCGCGAACTCACAGTGAAATCAGCGTCACAGACTGCTCAGGTCGATGAGTTTTGCCAGCTCAACCATCTTGGGCATCTCCTCCGCGGCCTTGTCGTCCCCGGCCTCGGGAGCCAGCCGCAGCGACAGCTTGATGATCCGCTTGTTGCCGGCCAGCCAGCCCACCTCCACGCCGGGGCCGGCCTTCTCCGTGCCGGGGCCGGCGTTCTCCGCGGCGGGCGTCGGCCGCTGGTACCCGACCAGCCCCAGCCCCTCCACCGCCTGCGCGCCCTTGGGCGCGATGCTGGAGCTGAACACGTCGGCCGCGATGGTCGTCGTGGTCACCGACAGCACCAGGTCCGGATAGCTGCCGGCCGCCGTCTGCAGCACGCAGCTGAACGAGTTGTCCATCGACGCGCCCGCGGCCACGCTCAGGTTCAGGCCGAGCTTCGCGTTCACCATGCCGAAGTCCAGCAGCTGGCACGCGCCGCCCGCGGCCGCCGCCGGGGCGGTCGAAGGCGGGGCGGCCGGACTCGCGCCGGCGTCGTCGCACCCGGCGACAAACGTGGCGGAGAGGGCAACGACGGCCATCAGCACCCTTCGCACAGCGGGCACCCTATACCGGCAGACGCGCGGTGATGTACTTGGCGATCTCCAGCGAGCTCGTCGCCGCCGGGGACGGGGCGTTGAGCACGTGCACCTGCCGCCCCTCGGTCACGATGAGGAAGTCGTCGACCAGGTCGCCGGCCGGCGTGATCGCCTGGGCGCGGACCCCGGCCTCGGCCGGCACCAGGTCCGCCGCGGTCACCGCAGGCACGAGCCGGGCCAGGCTCTCGGCGAAGCGCCGCTTGGACAGGGAGCGGCGGACCTCGGTGAGGCCGTACCGCAGATGCTTGCGCCCCAGCGCCCACAACCCGCGATAGGTGGCGGCGTCGGCCACGTCCCGGGGCCGGATCCGCCCCCACGTGTAGCCCTCGCGGGCCATCGCCAGCACCGCGTTCGGTCCCGCGTGCACGCTCCCGTCGACCATTTTCGTCAGGTGTACTCCCAGAAACGGGAACTGCGGGTCCGGCACCGGATAGATGAGGCCGTTGACGAGATGGCGGCGGTCGGGACGCAGTTCGTAGTACTCCCCGCGGAACGGGATGATGCGCGCCGGCGGGCTGATCCCGGCCATCCGGGCGACCCGGTCGGCGTGCAGGCCCGCGCAGTTCACGAGCACGTCGGCGGTGATGTCGCCGGTCGTCGTGCGTACCACGACCTCGCGACCGTTGGCCCGGATGCCGACCACGGCGGTGTTGAGCCGCAGCGTCGCGCCCGCCGTCTCGGCGAGCTCGGCGAGCTTCACGCACACGGCCTTGTAGTCGGCGATCCCCGTCGAGGCCACGTGGATGCCCTCGACGCAGGCGACTTCCGGCTCGTACTCCCGCGCCTCCCCCTGGCTCACCATGCGCACCGGGAGCCCGTTGGCCAGGGCCCGCTCGTACAGCGCCCGTAACCGCGGCAGCTCGTCCGCCCCGGTCGCGACGATGAGCTTGCCGGTGACCTTGTGGGCGATCCCGTGCTCGGCGCAGAACTCGACCATCGAGGCGCTGCCGGCCTTGCAGAGCGTGGCCTTGAGGCTACCGGGCTTGTAGTACACCCCGGCGTGGATCACCCCGGAGTTGTGCCCGGTCTGGTGGGCACCCCAGCCCGGCTCCTTCTCCACCACGGTCACCCGGGCGTCGGGCCGGTCCTGGACCAGCCGATGGGCGGTCGCCAGTCCGACGATGCCTCCTCCGATGACGACGTACCGCACGGCAGACTCCTTCACCTCGGATCGCGCCATCTTAGGGGTCTCAGATGGCGTGCTAGCGTGACCGACCGTGAGTGGGGTGGCAATGGACGACGGCACGCAGGCCCCGGCGGCTCCCGCGAAACCGGCCCGCCCGTGGCGCGCCCGCGTGATTCTGGTGGTACGCATCCTCGCGGCGCTCGCGATCGCGTACTTCATCGTCGCCACAACGGTCCAGCAGTGGTCCTCGGTCTCGGCGACGTTCCGGAGCCTGTCGTGGCCGTCGCTGGCCGCGTCCCTGGCCGCCGCCGTGGCGTGCCTGTGGGCCACGATGATGGCCTGGCGCTCGATGGTCGGCAGTCTCGACCACCCCCTGCGCATCCGCGACGCCGCGCCCATCCAGCTCATCGGCGCTCTGGGCAAGTATCTGCCGGGCACCGTGTGGGCGTACGTGGTCCAGATGGAACTCGGCCGCCGCGTCGGCGTCTCGCGCGCGAAGGTCTTCATCGGCTCGGCCGTGGTCACCGGCCTGGGCGTGACGGTCGGCCTGGTGCTGACCGCCCCCGGCTTCGGCGTGGCCTTCGACGGCGCCGACGCGACGAAGCACCAGACCTTCGCCGCCGTGGCCGTCTGGTGCGCGGTGATCCTGCTCCCGTTCGGCCTGGTGTGCTGTTACCCGCCGCTGCTGACGTACCTGGTCGGCCGCGCCATGCGCATCCTGCGCCGCCCGGCCCTGGACCGCCCGATCACCTGGCGCGCGGTCCTGGTGAGCAGCGCCTGGTGCGCCGTGGGCTACCTGGCCGCGGGCGTGCACATCTGGTTCCTGGTCCGCGCCCACCTCCCCGGCGTGCACGGCCTGGTCGGCTCCGTCTTCGCCATGGCCCTGGCCATGAGCATCAGCACCTTCGTGATCGTCGCCCCGTCGGGCCTCGGCGCCCGCGAGTTCCTGATGGCGATCGCCCTGGCCGGCCTGGGCGTACCGTGGCCGACGGCATGGGCCCTCACGCTCGTCTCCCGCCTGCTGTTCACCCTCGCGGACGTGGCGGCGGCGGGGGTCTCGGCCGCGGTGGGCCTGCGGCGCATCCGCCACACCCCGTCCCCGCTCCCGGAGCCGGCACCGGCCGAGGAGGCCTGACCGCCTCCCGCGCCACGACTTCCCGGCCGCGCGCTCGCCAGGCCGGGCGGTGCTCAACCCGCGACTCGCACACCCGGCACGTTCCGCAACCCGTCAGCGCGATCGCACCTCTGCCCGGGGAATGTCCCGCAGCGCGGCCGCCACCTCGTCCCGCAGGGTCTCGAGGAACGCCTCGACGACCGGCGGCACCGTGCGCCCCGCCAACGTCGCCGCCATTACGGTTCGCGGCGGCACCTCGGCGGGATCGAGCGGCAGGAGCACGACATCGGCCGGCGCGGTCCGGGCGGCGAGCCCCGGCACGAGCGTCACCCCGAGCCCGGCCGCCACGAACCCGAACTTCGCCGTCCACTCCTGCACCACGAACTCGATCCGCGGCCGGAACCCGAGCCGCGCACTCGCCCCGAGCAGCGTCTCCTCCGCCCGCGCCGACCCGGCGACCCACGCCTCGCCGGCCACCTCCCGTAGCCGAACGACCCGCCGCCCGATTTCGCCATCCCCCGGCGACATTTCCGACATCCGCACGGATGTCGCGGCAAGCCCTCCACCTGCCACGGCAATCCCCTCCCCGGTAGCGGCAGGCCTGTCCCCCGTCGCGGCGAGGCCCTCGCCGGCCGGGCCGTTACCGGATTCGACCGGCGAAGCGGCGGCGCCCGGCCGAGACACGCCTGTCGGCAACCGCCCGAAATCAGGTACCGGCGGCGACATATCCGACATCCGCCAGGATGTCGGACCGGGTACGACTCCCCCGCGACCACCAGCCAGCCAATGCGAGCCCCCGACACCCAGCAACAACGGCTCGTCCACCAGATGATGCAGCCGAAACCGCTCGTCCGCGAACGGCCGATCCGCGCCGGCGTTCACCAGCACCACGTCCGCGTCCCCCACCAGCAGCGCCGACAGCAGCCGAGCCGTGACGCCCTCCACCAGCGAGACCTCCACGTTCGGGTGGGACGAGCGCAACCGCGCCATGGCCCGTGGCACGACCGCCGCGTCGGCCGTCGCGAAGGCGCCCACGCGCAGGCGGCCCGTCTCGGCGTCGCGGACCGCCCGGACCTCGCGGCGGGCCGCGCCCAGGCGGTCGAGCACCGCCGACGCGTGCTCCAGCAGGCACCGCCCCTCCGCCGTCAGCTCCACCCCGCGCGGGAGCCGGTCGAACAGCCGCGCCCCGAACTCGGCCTCCAGCGCGGCCATCTGCCGCGACACCGCCGACTGCGTGTACCGCAGCGTCGCCGCCGCCCCGGTGATCGATCGCTGCCGCGCGACCTCGCGGAACACCTCGAGCATCTCGGTCTGCACGAACCAGACATTCTCACAGCGCATGGCCGCGATGCCAGACATTCGCTGGTGGCATATGAGAGAGATCCATAGTGTCGGGCCCATGAACCTGAACGTCGCCGTGCTCGGGCTCGGGCGGATGGGGGCCGCGATCGCCGTGCGGCTCGCCGGCGCCGGGTGGAGCGTCACCGGCTGGAATCGCACGCCCCGCGGGACGCTTCCGGGCGTCGCCGTCGCCGGCGATCTCGCGGCGGCCGTGGCCGATGCCGGGGTCGTGATCACCATGCTCACCGACGGGGCGGCGGTCCTCGACGTGCTCGGGCGCGTGCCGCTCGGGCGCGGGACGGTGGTCGTGGAGATGTCGACGATCGGACCGGATTCGGTACGCGCGGTCGCGGCCCTCCTTCCCGCCGGTGTCGCGCTCGTGGACGCGCCGATCGGCGGCAGCGTCGGGGCCGCGGCCGCGGGGACGTTGCGCATCCTCGCGGGCGGGGACGCGGCGGACGTGGCGCGGGTGCGGCCGGTGCTCGACGCGCTGGGCACCGTCCAGCACCGCGGCCCCCTCGGCGCGGGCGCGGCGGCCAAGGTGGTGCTCAACGCGGCCATGATCACCGCGGTCGCGGCGCTCGCCGACGTGCTCACGATCGCCGGGGCGGCCGGGCTCGCCCGCGCGGACGCGCTCGAGCTGCTGCGCGGCGGGCCGCTCGGGGCCGCCGTCGAACGCGCCGGAGCGCCGGCCCGGGCCGCGCATTTCCCGGTCGCGCTGGCCGCCAAGGACCTCGGCCTGGCCATCGCCGCCACGCGGCCCCGCGCGGACGCGCAGACGAACGTCCCCGTCGCGAATGCCACACGGCACCACGCGGGCGCACAGACGGAGGTGCCCGTCGTGGAGGGCGCACAGACGGAGGTGCCCGTCGCGGAGGACGCGCAGACGGACGTGCCCGTCGTGGAGGGCGCGCAGACGGACGTGCCCGTCGTGGAGGGCGCGCGGCTGAAGCTCGCCGAGGCCGCCCGGGAACGGGGCGGGGCTCGGGCGGTACCGGATGCGGATCTTTCCGTTCTTGTCAGAGAGGCGTGAACCATGGTCATGATGCTGGACAGCCCCGCGGGTGTGACGCCGCCCGCCGGGCCCTACTCGCACGTCGCGCGCGTCGACACCGGCGACGCAACGCTGCTGTTCCTCGCCGGGCAGATCGCGGTCGACGACGATGGGGTGCTCGTCGGGGAGGAGGACATGGCGGCCCAGGCGCGGCACATCTTCCGCGTCGTCCTCGGCATCCTCGAGGCGCACGGCGCCGGGTTCGCCGACGTCGCGCACATCCGGACGTTCGTGACCGATCTGGGGATGCTGCCGGCGTACGGGACCGTGCGGCGCGAGCTGTTCCCCGGCACGCCCCCGGCCAGCACCACGGTCGAGGTGTCGAGGCTGTTCCGGCCGGGCGCGCTCCTCGAGGTGGAGGTCACCGCGGCCGTGCGCAGCCGGCAAAACGCCCAGATCACCGCGGCCGTGCGCCGCCGGCAAAACGCCTAGATCACCGCGGCCCCACGCCGCTGACGAAACGCTCACAATCACCGCGGCCGCACGCCGCTGACGAAACGCTTACATCGGGCCGCGGGTTTCGCTTACCCGCGGCCCGCACCATGTCCGTCATGAGACGAACGCTCGCCATCGCGCTGGCGGCGGGGCTGCTGTTCCTGGGCGGCTGCGGCAGGGGCCGCACGCACCAGCCCGCGACCGCGCCCCCGCCGGCGACGACCGCGACCACGGCGCCGGCCGGGCAGCAGGCCCCGGGCAACGGCGACGAGGACGTGGACCGGCTGCTCGACCAGGTCGGGCAGCAGCTCAGCAAGGACGCCCAGGCTCCGGAGGATGAGGACTGATGCACCGGATCGTCAAGACCCTGCTCGCCTCGGCCGTCGCCGCCGGGGCCACGCTCGCGCTCGCCGCACCCGCGGCCGCGGCCCCCACCCTCGATCAGGCGAAGCAGGCGATCGCGGCGCGGATCGACAAGCGGCTCGACGCGCTCAAGCAGCTCGACGGCACGATCGCCGGTGCCGGGAAGCTCACCGCCGCGCACAAGGACACGCTCACCAAGCTCGTCGCCGACCAGCGCGGCGGCCTGACCGCGCTCAAGACCAAGGTCCAGGGCGAGACGACGGCCGCCGGGGTCAAGGCCGACGCGCAGAGCATGGTGTACGACTACCGCGTCTTCATTCTCACCGGGCCGAAGGTGCGCCTGACGGCCGCCATCGACACCGAGCTCGCGGTGGCGGGCAGGACGCCGGGCTCCGACGCCGTGCAGAAGTCGCTCGCGGGGAAGGCCGACGCGCTGCTGGCGATCCGGCCGGGGCCGGACGGCGACGCGATCAAGGCCGCGGTGGCCCCGGTCCGCGAGGCCGCCAAGACCGCGCACAAGGACCTGAAGGCGCTACGGAAGCACCAGTGAGACGACCCCGGCCGGCGTCGGGGTGAAGCCGCAGGACTCCAGGTAGAACTTCGCGAGGTGGGGTTCGAAGTCGACGTGGAGCCAGCGGCATCCGGTGGCCCTGGCCTCCTCGGCGGCCAGGGCCACCAGTCGCGTCCCGGCGCCCGTGCGGCGGTAGGGCGCGGCGACCATCGTGTCGAGGATGAAGGCGTGCTCGCCGCCGTCCCACGCGACGTTCACGAAGCCCGCGAGCGCGGTCCCGTCGCGGGCGACGACCCAGCCGAGGCTGTGGGCCTGGACCCGGGCCCACCAGTCGGCCTCGCCCGGCGCCGAGAAGCAGTGGGCGTGCAGGGCGGACACCTCGGCCGAGGTGAAGGCGCCCCGCCAGGAGAAGGTCAGCGTCACCGGGCCAAGGTTAGGTGCCGCGCCGGGAACGCGCGGTGCTTGAGGGCCAGGGCGGGCCGCTCGACCAGGTGCCAGGAGCCGGCGGCCACGAGGAGCACCGCGGGCACGCACAGCGCCACGTATGGCACCAGCCCCCAGGCCGCGCCGCCGAGGTGCGCGACGGCCTGCTGGACCGGGAACGCGTAGATGTAGATGCCGTACGAGTAGTCGTGCTCCCGGCCGATCGTGTGCAGCCGGGGCGGGACGGCACACGCGGCGTAGAGCATCAGGTAGGCGAACGCCGGGTACCCGGCGACGAAGAAGCCCCCGTAGACGAGGCTCGCCACCAGCACGAGGCCGGCCGCGGCGGCGATCGGCCACGTCAGCGGGACGCGGTGCGCGTACAGCTGCGCGGAGGCGCCGAGCAGGAACAGGAACCCCAGGTAGCAGGCGAGCTGCAGGTCGACGTAGCCCCACAGCGGGAACGGGCCGAGCCCGCCGCGGTACTGCGGCGTCGTCGGGTTCCGCCACGCGTCGACGACGATGACGAGGTAGGCGACGGCGGCGAGCGCCGGGACGGCCCACGGGGCGCGGCGCGGCAGCCCGGCGGCGATGAGCACGGTGAGGCCGGTGTAGCACAGCAGCTCGTACACCAGGCTCCACAGCGACCCGTTGGCGACGCTGCCCTGCACGAGCCGGCCGTAGGGGGTGTCGAGGAACAGGGTGCCGATCCCCCACTGGTGCACGGCGCCGAAGGCGTTGCCGCGGACGAAGCCGAGGCCGCCCGCGTGCCCGGTGACGGCGGCGGCGAGCGCGGTCGCGGCCAGGCACACCCACAGGCCCGGGAAGATGCGCAGGAAGCGGTGCCATGCGAAGCGCAGCGCCCCGCCCCGGCGCGCGGACGCGGCGACGAGGAACCCGGAGAGCACGAAGAACCCGTCGACGGCGAGGGTGCCGAGGTCGGTCTGGCCGCGGGTGAGGCCCTGGCCGGGGTTGGGGCGGCCGAGGCCGAGCGGCCAGGCGTGGGCGACCAGCACCGACAGGGCCAGGGTGAGCCGCAGCAGGCCGAGGCCGTTGGCCTTGGGGTCGTACCGCTCGCGCAGCGTCGTCACGTTGGACCAACGAACCGGGCAGACACGAAGTTTCCCGATAAATCGTTACATGTACGTGCCGAACCCCTCCCCCCGGCGTGTTCAACTGCGCGTCGCCGCCCTGGTCGCGGCCGCGTGGCTGCTGGTCACGGCCCTCGTCGCGGCCCGCGCGGCGGCCGTCGTGCCGCCCCTGCTGCTGCTCGCGACGGCGTCGCTGCTGCGCGGCGGCCGCAGCCTCCTCGATCGGCTGATGCTCGCGGCCGCCCTGCTGCTCGGCGCCACCTGCGCGGCCGGGCTGGGGTTCTCGGTCTGGCCGTGGGGGCTGCACCCGGTCGCGGTGGGCGGGACGGCCGCGACCGCGCTGATCCTGCTCGCCGCCGCGTCCGGGCGGCGCCCGAGCCTGCCCCGGCCGCGCTGGTCCGACGCGGTCGCGCTCGCCGCGGCCGGCGTCGTGGGCCTGGTCGCGGCGTGGCCGGTGTGGCACGCGGGGGCCGACCGGCGCCTGGCGATCATGCTCGACGGCGAGGACCTGGGCCGGCACGCGGCGGTCTTCGACGCGATCCGGCGCACCGGCGGCTACCTGTTCGCCGACCACGCGCGGGCCGGGCGCTACGTCTACGGCGGCATGATCGACTATCCGCAGGGCTCGCACCTGCTGGCCGGGCTGCTCGACGGGTTCGTCCGGTCCTCGGGCTCCGATTTCGGCAGCGGTACCGCCATGCTGACCCACTATCTGTGGTTCACGATCGCCGGGTACACCTTCCTGGCCCTGGCTCTGCTCTGGGCGGCCCAGTGGGTCGCCGCGGGCGCGCTGACCCCGGCCCGGTGCCTGCCGCTCGCCGCGCTCATCGCCGCCGTCTGCGCGGCCGGGGAGATGCTGGAACTGCTGAGCTTCGGCTACCCGAGCCAGGTGCTGGGCCTGGCCGAGGCCGTCCTGCTGCTGGCGCTGCTGGTTCGGCCGCTCCCGCGCGTGCGCGACCAGCTGCTGCTCGTCGCCGCGCTGCTCACCGCGGTCGGCTTCACCTACTACCTCTACCTGCCGCCGGTCGGGCTGGCCGCGCTGATCTGGCTGGGCACGCACTGGCGCCGGGCCGCCCGCCGCCCGGTCGCGCTCGCCCTGGCCGCGCTGTGCGGGGTGGCCGCGGCCGCGCCGATGGCGTACGGGCTGCTCTTCGCCGACCAGGCCGGCGCGCTGTTCACGATCGGGTACCTGGTGCTGAGCCGCGACGCCCTGACCGCCCTCGCCGCGCTGGTCGCGACCGGGCTGCTGACCCGGCGCGGGCGGCACAGCCGGATCTGGCGGCGTTACGCGCTCGCGTTCGTCCCCGTCGCCGCGTTCGCCGGGGTGCTGCTGGCCGGGCAGCGGATGTTCGGGGTCGGCAGCGGGTACTACGCGAACAAGGCGCTCTACCTCGTCTTCGCCCTGCTGCTCGTGGGCGCGGGCGCGGTCGCGCTGCACCTGCCGCCGCCGGCCGTGTCCCGGCGCCACCGCTCGCTGCCGGCGGCGGTGCCGGCCCTCGTCGCGATCGTGGCGCTCACCGGGGCCGGGCGGGGCGACACGCCGTACCAGCCCCAGCCGGGCGGCTCCTGGGGGCGCGCCTGGCTGGCCGGCCCGGTCGCGGCCCGCACGGACCAGGCCCGGCTGCTCCTGCGCGCGTCCGCGCGGCTGCCCGGCGACGCCCCCGTGCTCGTCGTCGGGGATGACACGGGCTACGAGTCGTACCGGATGACGCTCTTCCTCTCCACGATCCAGCGCACGTCCGGCGCGACCGCGGGCGCGATCTACAACCACCTGCCGGTGACCGCCCCGGACCGCCTCGACGCCTCGGTCGCGTCGATGCCGGGCCCGGTGCGCCTCCTGGCCCTGTCCGACGCGGCCGAGGAGCGCGCCCGCGCGGTGTGCGCCCGCCACCCGGCGGCCCGCGTGGTGGTCGTGCGGGTATAGCTTCGGCGCATGTCAGTGAAGGCTTCCCTGTTCGGTCTCGCGTTCGGCGACGCGCTCGGCAAACCCACGGAGTTCCGGTCCTACGAGGACATCGTGGCCACCTTCGGCCCGCGCGGCCCCCGCGACCTGCCGCCGGGCGCCCTGGTCACCGACGACACCCAGATGGCCCTGGCCGTCGGCGACGCCCTCGAGCTCGCGCTCGCCGAGGGCCCGCTGAGCGCCGACCGGCTCGAGCCGCACCTGAACCGGCTGTTCGTCGCGTGGGCGCGCAGCCCCGAGAACAACCGGGCGCCCGGCAACACGTGCATGCAGGCGTGCGCCGACCTCGCCCGCGGCAAGCCGTGGTGGGAGGCGACGGTGGCCGGCTCCAAGGGCTGCGGCGCGAACATGCGCGTCACGCCGGTGGGCCTGGTGCCGGGCCTGTCCGAGGACGAGCGCGCGGGCGCGTCCCAGCTGCAGGCCGCGCTCACCCACGGCCACCCGACCGGCCTGGCCGCGTCCGAGCTGACCGCCCTCGCGGTGCGCTGGCTGCTCGACGGCCTCGCCGTGGCCGAGCTCCCGGCGGCCCTGCGCGCCCGCTGTGACTCGCAGCGGCAGGTGTACCGCGGCGACTGGCTCGGCGACCAGCTCTGGCGGCGCTCGACGGCCGGCTCGCCGGAGGCCTTCATCGCGACCGGCTGGGACGAGTGCAAGGCGGCGCTGACCGGCCTGGAGGACGCCGTGCGCTTCGTCGGCCCGGACGCCGACCCGTGCACGGCCGGCGGGGCGGGCTGGATCGCCGAGGAGGCCCTGGCCACGGCCGTGTACTGCCTGCTGCTCTTCCCCGGCTCCCCGGTCGACGTGGTCGCGCGCGGCGCCGCCTCCTCGGGCGACTCGGACTCGATCGCCTGCCTGGCGGGCGCCTTCGCCGGCGCGGTCCACGGCGAGGCGGGCTTCCCCGCGGACTGGTACGAGCGGATCGAGTACCGCACCGACCTCGACCGCCTCGCGACCGCCTGGTCCTGAACACGGCAGTGCCCGGGTCCGCGCGGACCCGGGCACCGTCAGGCGTACGTCAGCTGCAGCCGCTCGTGGAGCCGCAGCCCTCGCAGACGTAGCAGCTGCCCGCGGGGCGCATCTTCGTCCCGCAGGTGAAGCACAGCGGCGCGTCGGCCGCCTTGCCCTGGACCAGCTCCAGCAGCTCGGTCGAGGAGCCGATCCGCCGCGGCGGCTCGACCTCGGCCGGCTTGGCCTTCTCGGCGGCCGCCGGCTTCTCCACCGGGGCCGAGTTGCGCATCTCGGTGAGGTCCACGTCCGAGTCGCCGCCGTTGCCCGCGGCCTCGGCGCGCAGCTGGGCCGCGCGCTCGGACGAGGTCAGGATGCCCAGCTCCGAGCGGGTGTCGAAGTCGAGGAAGTCCAGCGCCAGGCGGCGGAAGATGTAGTCCATCACCGACGAGGCGAGGCGGATGTCCGGGTCGTCGGTCATGCCCGCCGGCTCGAAGCGCATGTTCACGAACTTCGAGACGTAGGTCTCCAGCGGCACGCCGTACTGCAGGCCGATCGAGATGGCGACCGAGAACGCGTCCATGACGCCGGCCAGGGTCGAGCCCTGCTTCGACATCTTGAGGAAGACCTCGCCGAGACCGTCGTCGGGGTAGGACGAGGCGGTCAGGTAGCCCTCGGCGCCGGCGACGGAGAACGACACGGTCGAGCTCGGCCGCTTCTTCGGCAGCCGCTTGCGGACCGGACGGTACTCGATCACCTTCTCAGTCTTCACGACCTCCTGGACGACCGGCGCCGGTTCTTCCTTCTTCGACGAGGAGACGGCGGAGAGCGGCTGGCCGACCTTGCAGTTGTCGCGGTAGATCGCCAGCGCCTTGAGGCCGAGCTTCCAGCCCTGGTAGTAGATCTCCTCGACGTCCTCGACGCTCGCCGCCTCCGGCATGTTGACCGTCTTGGAGATGGCGCCGGAGATGAACGGCTGGATGGCCGCCATCATCCGCACGTGGCCCATGGGCGCGATGGTCCGCTCGCCCATGGCGCAGTCGAAGATGCTGTAGTGCTCGAGCTTGAGCCCGGGAGCGTCGACGACGTGGCCGTGCGCCGAGATGTGCTCGACGATCGCCTCGACCTGCTCCTCCTGGTACCCGAGGGTGCGCAGGGCGCGCGGCACGGTCTGGTTGACGATCTGCATCGAGCCGCCGCCGACGAGCTTCTTGAACTTGACCAGGGCCAGGTCGGGCTCGACGCCGGTGGTGTCGCAGTCCATCATCAGGCCGATGGTGCCGGTCGGGGCGAGGACGCTGGCCTGCGAGTTGCGCCAGCCGTTCTTGGCGCCGATCTCGTTGCCGAGCGCCCACTGGGCCGTGGCCGCGTCCTTGATGGCGGCGTCGACGGCGCCGACGGTACCGATGACGGCGTTGGCCTCGGCGTGCTTGTGCATGACGCGGGCGTGCGCGGTCGCGTTGCGGGCGTAGCCGTCGTAGGCGCCGACGACCCCGGCCAGCTCGGCCGAGCGCCGGTACGCGGTGCCCGTCATGAGGCTGCTGATCGACGCCGCGACGGCCCGGCCGCCCTCGGAGTCGTACGCGAGGCCGCTGGCCATGAGCAGCGCGCCCAGGTTCGCGTAGCCGATACCGAGCTGGCGGTACGCGCGGCTGGTCTCGCCGATCTTGTCGGTCGGGAAGTCGGCGAAGGAGATGGAGATGTCCATCGCGGTGATGACCAGCTCGACCGACTTCACGAACTGCTCGACGGCGAACGTGCCGTCGGCGTTGAGGTACTTGAGCAGGTTCAGCGAGGCCAGGTTGCAGCTGGAGTTGTCCAGGTGCATGTACTCGCTGCAGGGGTTCGACGCGGTGATCCGCCCGGTCTCGGGGCACGTGTGCCAGGCGTTGATCGTGTCGTCGTACTGGATGCCGGGGTCGGCGCACTCCCACGCGGCCTGGGCGAGCTTGTGGAACAGCTCCTTGCCCTTGACGGTGGAGATGACGCTGTTGTCGAGGCGCGAGCGCAGCCCGAACTCGGTGTCGTCCTCGACGGACTGCATGAACTCGGCCGAGACGCGCACCGAGTTGTTGGCGTTCTGGTACTGCACGCTCACGATGTCGCGGCCGCCGAGGTCCATGTCGAAGCCGGCGTCGCGCAGGGCCCGGATCTTGTCCTCTTCGCGGGCCTTGGTCTCGATGAACTCCTCCACGTCGGGGTGGTCGACGTCGAGGATGACCATCTTGGCCGCGCGGCGGGTGGCGCCGCCGCTCTTGATCGTCCCCGCCGAGGCGTCCGCGCCGCGCATGAACGACACCGGGCCGCTGGCCGTGCCGCCGCTGGTCAGCAGCTCCTTGGAGGAGCGGATCCGGGACAGGTTCACGCCGGAGCCGGAGCCGCCCTTGAAGATCAGCCCCTCCTCCTTGTACCAGTCGAGGATCGAGTCCATCGAGTCGTCGACCGAGAGGATGAAGCAGGCGCTGACCTGCTGCGGCGACGTGGTGCCGACGTTGAACCAGACCGGCGAGTTGAAGCTGAACACCTGGTGCAGCAGCATCCAGGTCAGCTCGTGGCCGAAGATCTCGGCATCGCGCTCGGTCGCGAAGTAGGCGTGCTCCCGGCCGGCCTTCGTGTAGGTCGTCACGACGCGGTCGATCAGCTGGCGCAGCGACTGCTCGCGCTGCGGGGTGCCGACGGCGCCGCGGAAGTACTTGGTGGTGACGATGTTGGCGGCGTTGACGCTCCACGACGCCGGGAACTCGACGCCCCGCTGCTCGAAGTTGATCGAGCCGTCCCGCCAGTTCGTCATGACGATGTCGCGACGCTCCCACGTCACCTCGTCATAGGGGTGCACCCCCTCGGTCGTCCAGACGCGCTCGACCCGCAGCCCCTCCCGCTGGTCCTTGCGCGCTGTTGCCTTCGTCTTCGTCTCCCCCGCCATGCGCGGCCCCCTCAGTCAGCGTCATCATCGGTACCGCATGTGCGTACCGGTTGGTGTTTTGTGCTTTTTGTCCGCTTTACCGGGCCTACTCGGCCCATGTGCCGTGCTATGCGTTGCTGTCAGCCGACGCGCGCGGCCGGCACCGAGGAGCCGTCCCCCGTTGACTCGTGCTCCCGGACCGGCGCCTCCGCCCCCGCCCGCAGCGCCGCGATCTCCCGCTCGAAGTCGCCGAGCGAGTCGAACGACCGGTACACGCTCGCGAAGCGCAGATAGGCCACCTCGTCGAGGTCCCGCAGCGGCGCGAGGATGGCCAGCCCGACCTCGTGGCTGGGCAGCTCCGCCGCGCCCCGGGCCCGGACCGTCTCCTCGACCTTCTGCGCGAGCACCGCGATGGCGTCCTCGTCGACGGGCCGGCCCTGGCACGCCTTGCGCACCCCGGCGATGATCTTCGTCCGGCTGAACGGCTCGGTGACCCCGCTGCGCTTGACCACGGCGAGCACCGCCTCCTCGACGGTGGTGAACCGCCGGCCGCACTCCGGGCAGGACCGGCGGCGCCGGATGATCTGACCGTCCTCGGCCTCCCGGGAGTCGACCACCCGCGAGTCGGCGTGCCGGCAGTACGGGCACCGCATGTCGATGGACCTCTCTCAACACTACGCCGGACAGTCCGGACAAACGGGCACGCCAAACCGGACGAGCGCCCTCGTGAGGCCTACCCGCCGGCTCATTACGGTCAGTGAACAGTGGCTGCCGAATCCACAACCTGTGGACGACTTACACCCCTGTAACTACTACATCTAGGGGTAGACGCTATGCCGATGCCTACGTCGACGCAAGTCAAACGAGGATCCCGACCCTTTTGTGTCGCGAGTCTCAGGAGCCGGACCGTGCGCGCCTTGACGTTTCGGTTTTATACCTCGTCGGGCGAAATATCCGGCAAAGGGTGATTGCGAACGATTTTCCGGAACGATCAGCGGCGGCGGGGCAGGACGAGCCGCTGCCCGGCGTCGATGTCGTAGCCGCCGAGATTGTTGAGGCGGCGGATCTCCTCCACCGTCGCGTCGCGGCCCTCGCGGCCCTTGGTGCGCGTCGCGATGTCCCACAGCGTGTCACCCGGCTGCACGATGACCGTCGGCGGCGGCCCCGACGGCGGATCGGCCGCCTGCCCGGGCTCGGAGACGAGCGCCACGAGACCACCGGCGACCGCCAGCAGGAAGCAGAACACCACGACCCGGCCCCGTCCGGTGAGGCGAATCGGCGCGCTTGTGTGCCCGTTTTTGGCCCGCCGTCCCATGTCGGCCCCCTTTTGCGTACACGCGTTCGATCGAACAGCCGTACGATGGTTTATCAGAGGGAGAAGACCCGTGTCGAGCCAACTCGCCGAAAAATCGGCGCGCCACGTAGTACAGATGTTTGAAACTGCCCGACCCCGGCGTTACGGTGATCCACACACGATCGGCTTTCGATCGGGATTACCGGATCTACGCGACATCCGGGCCTCCGCACCCGCGGGAGCCGCCACACCCCCGGTTTCCGCGCGCGCGGGAGCCACCGATGCGACAACCGGGACCGCAACCCGCGCGGCCCCCGGGTGACGGGCCACCCCACGGCTCGTCAGCAGGCGCGGCGAACGCCCCGCGACTGCCAACACGAGGGAGGACGACGTGTCAGCCGACGACCGCACCGACGCACCCGCGAGCGAGCCGGACGAGCTCATCGACGGCCCCGGCGCCGAGGTCACCGCCATCGCCGGCCGCGCGGGCGCCAAGCGCGCCACCCGCCGCCGCGGCGGTGAGCCGGAGATGCGCGCGGTCACCGCCGTGGTCAGCGCCTTCCCCGACCTCTTCGCGGCCGACCTGACCGTCCGCCAGCGCCGCATCCTCGAGTTCATCCGCGCCGCCGTGGAGCGCAACGGCTACCCGCCGAGCGTGCGCGAGATCGGCGAGGCCGTCGGCCTGGTGTCGCCCTCCAGCGTGGCCTACCAGCTCAAGGAGCTGGAGCGGAAGGGCTACCTGCGCCGCGACCCCAACCGTCCCCGGGCCGTGGACGTCCGGCCGCCGAGCGAGCTCGTGACGGTCGACGAGGAGGCCGCCCGCGCCGCGCGCCCCGCGCCCGCCTACGTGCCCGTCCTCGGCCGCATCGCCGCCGGTGGGCCGATCCTGGCCGAGCAGGCGGTGGAGGACGTCTTCCCGCTGCCCCGCGAGCTCGTCGGCGAGGGCACGCTCTTCATGCTCCAGGTCAAGGGCGACTCGATGCTGGACGCGGCCATCTGCGACGGCGACTGGGTGGTCGTGCGCCAGCAGCCCAACGCCAACAACGGCGACATCGTGGCCGCCATGCTCGACGGCGAGGCGACGGTGAAGACCTACCGCAACCGCGACGGCCACGTCTGGCTCATGCCGCAGAACGCCGCTTTCGACCCGATCCAGGGCGACCAGGCGACGATCCTGGGCCGCGTCGTGACGGTGGTCCGCCGCATCTGACCTGCGGCCCGCCCCGGCCAGTGCCCACGCCGACCGCCGCTCGTGCCACCACACCGAGCGGCGGTTCCCGTCTGCCCGGGCAGGCTTACGTTGACGTCCGTCGATCAATGCCGATAGCGCGCACCACGGGTAGCGTGCGCGGCCTGACGGGGAGGACGGGCTACGCGGTCGCCAGGGCCGCCGTCGGGGCCGCCGACGCCGGGACGGCCAGCGCGGTGAGCAGCAGCAGCGCGGGCGACAACACGGAGACCAGTCGGCATGCACCGGCTGGACCCGCGTCGGCCTCGCGGGCTCGTCGTGGCCGGGCCGAGGTTCCCGCCACCGCCGCCGGTTCGACCAACTGCCACCTGCAGCACGGCTACTCCAGCAACGCGGTGCTCACGTTCCAGTGCCGGCGATGCGCTGGGCGGCCTGCAGCGCGCTCTTGGTCTGCGGCCCGAAGTTGCCGTCGGCCGAGATGTCGTTGCTCGGGTCCCGGTAGCAGGCGTTGACGTTCTGCTGCGGCCGCCGACGGCGTCTACGGGCCCAACACCCGCCGCGCGTTCGTCTGGGACGACGGCTTCGGCACGTGCGGCCACCTGTCGCCGAACTCGTGACCTGAACACGATCCGGAAGGCTTCCGCCTCAGCACCGGCGGGAGCCTTCCGGCCCGGGTCCGTCAGCGGTGCGGGGCGTAGCCGCGGTCGTAGCCACCCTGGTCCCCGGGACCGTAGCCGCCGCGGCCGTCGCGCGGCGGGGGGCCCTGCGCGAAGCCGCGCTGGTCGCCGCCGCCGTATGCGCCGCCACCGCCACCCTGGCCGCCTCCACCGCCGCCGCCGTAGACGTTGCCGCCGCCGTCCCGGCCGCCGCCACCGCCGCCACCGCCACCGCCGCCATAGACGCCGCCGCCCTGGCGATTGCCCGGCCGCTCGGAACCGCCACCGCCGCCGTAGACACCGCCGCCACCCTGGCCGCCGCCGCCACCGCCGCCGTAGACGTTGCCGCCGCCATCCCGGCCGCCGCCACCGCCAC
The DNA here is from genome assembly GCF_040300725.1 of Dactylosporangium sp. NPDC000244. NCBI lineage: Bacteria > Bacillati > Actinomycetota > Actinomycetes > Micromonosporales > Micromonosporaceae > Dactylosporangium > Dactylosporangium sp. NPDC000244. The sequence goes on along the minus strand of NZ_JBEPEH010000040.1, from coordinate 62,991 downwards.
CGCCGCCATAGACGCCGCCGCCGGGGCCACCACGGCCGCCGCCCGGACCGCCCTGGCCACCGCCACCGTAGACACCGGGGCCGCCAGGGCCACCGGGCCCGCCGCCCGGACCGCCACCGCCGCCGTAGACCCCGGGAGCACCGCCACCGACCGCGGCCGGCACCGCGAAGTCGTCGTCGGGTCCGTCCCCACGGCCGTTGCCCGGTCCCGCGGCGCGCCGGGCCGCGCGGGAGCGGCGGATGCCCACCACGCCCACGATGACGAGGCCGAGGCCGACGATGCCGATCGCGGCGACCGCGTAGGTGATGTCCTGGAGGGTGATCGACTGCAGCAACGACTGCTCCTTGGCCTTCGGCGAGGGCACGTTCCCGCCGCTGCCGGCCGCGACCGAGATGTCCGTCGGCGTGTACTTCAGCAGCGCCGACTTCTTCGACGAGTCCTGGTCGGAGGCGGTCACGTAGTTCTTGCCGTCCGGCGTGTAGGTGATCGCCTCGCCCTGCGGCTCGTTGGGCAGCGGCGTGATGCGCGGCTTGCCCGTGGTCAGGGCCTTGATGACGTCGCCGCCGGGAACGTCGAACTCGTAGGCGTCCGACAGCGTGCGCACGACGACCTTGGAGCCGTCGGGCGAGGCCGCCGCGCCCGTGATGAGCTTCCAGCCGAGCAGCCCGAGCGGGTTGGCGGTCTTGGTGTCGACCAGCGCCTTGAAGTCGCCGGCCTTGCGCAGCTTCACGCCCTCCTTGGTGTTGGGCACGAGCGCGCTCTCGGCGACGTAGATCTCGTTGGGCGCCGCCTTGGTGATGATGATCGGCAGGTTGTCGCCGGTGAGCAGCAGGGCCTCGGCGTCGTGCTTCTTGCCGTCCGGGTAGGTCAGGCGGTTGATCACGGGGGTCGTGGAGCCGGCCGTCAGGGTCCAGATCGCCACCGTCGGCCGCGCCGTCTTCGAGCCGCCCGAGGACTCGTCGTTGTCGCCGATGTCGGCGACATAGAGCGTGCCGTTCTTGTCCAGGGCGGCGTCCTCGGGGTCGAGCGCCCGGCCCGGGTCGTATTTGATCGTCTTGGTGACCTTGCAGCTGCCGTCGAGCACAAAGATCTTGGACCGGGCCGGCTCGGGCTGGCTGTCCTGGATGGCGTAGTAGCCGCCGTCGGGGATGGCGACGAGGCCGGAGACCTCGTTCACGTCCTTCGGGTTCGGGGTGCAGACGGTGGTGCCCGCTCCGGCCGCCGCGGTTGGCGACGGCGCATAGGCCGCGGCCGGTGCGGAGACGCCGGCGGAGAGACAGATCACCGCAGCCGAACTGAGCACCACCCGTCGTCGCATCCCGCAAGTCTGGCAGAGCCGGACCGGCTTTGGGGTTGCCCGGTCCGGCTGTCACTCCAGGTGACTGGCGTCAGCGACGCAGCGTAATCACGAGGACATGGCGTAGGGGGCGAGCTCCGCGGCCAGGCCCTCGGTGACCCGTGCCCGGATGCGGGTGCCCTCGGCCAGGTGGGCGGTCTCGAGGACCTCGCCGATCGAGTGGACGCGGGCGACCAGGTCGCCGCGCTCGTACGGCACCACGGCCGTCAGCTCGATGGCCGGCCACGGCAGCCCCGCCTCGATCGCCGCGCGCACGTCGTCGATGCCGGCGCCGGTGCGGGCGGAGGCGAAGACGGCCGCGGGCCACAGACCCTTGAGCCGCAGCTGGGTCTCCTCGTCGGCCATGTCGACCTTGTTGATGACCAGCAGCTCCGGCACCGCGTCCGCGCCGACCTCGGCGAGCACCTCGCGCACGGCCCGGACCTGCGACTCGGGGTCGGGGTGGGAGCCGTCGACCACGTGCAGGACCAGGTCGGCCTCGGCGACCTCCTCCAGCGTGGAGCGGAAGGCCTCGACCAGCTGGTGCGGCAGGTGCCGGACGAACCCGACGGTGTCCGAGAGCGTGTAGATCCGCCCGTCGGCGGCCCGCGCCCGGCGCGTGGTGGTGTCCAAGGTGGCGAACAGCGCGTCCTCGACCAGCACGCCCGCCCCGGTGAGGCGGTTGAGCAGGCTGGACTTGCCGGCGTTGGTGTAGCCGGCGATCGCCACCGCGGGCACCCGGTTGCGCCGCCGCGTCGCCCGCTTGGTGTCGCGGATGGTCGCCATCGCCGCGATCTCCCGCTTGAGCCGCGAGATGCGCGTGCGGATGCGCCGCCGGTCGATCTCCAGCTTGGTCTCACCCGGGCCGCGCAGGCCCACGCCGCCGTTGCCGCTGGCCGAGCCACCCGCCTGCCGGCTGAGCGCCTCACCCCAGCCTCGCAGGCGCGGCAGGAAGTACTGCAGCTGCGCCAGCTCGACCTGGGCCTTGCCCTCCTTGCTCTTGGCGTGCTGGGCGAAGATGTCGAGGATCAGCGCCGTGCGGTCGATGACCTTGACGTTGACCCGCGACTCCAGCTGCCGCAGCTGCGACGGGGACAGCTCGCCGTCGCAGATGACGGTGTCGGCCCCGCTGCTCTGCACCACCGAGCGCACCTCGTCGACCTTGCCCCGGCCGATGAAGGTGGCCGAGTCGGGCCGGCTGCGGCGCTGGATGAGCCCGTCGAGGACCTGGGAGCCGGCGGTCTCGGCGAGCGCGGCCAGCTCGGTGAGGGAGTTCTCGGCGTCGGTGACGGTGCCCTCGGTCCAGACCCCGACCAGCACGACGCGCTCGAGGCGCAGCTGGCGGTATTCGACCTCGGTGACGTCCGAGAGCTCGGTGGACAGCCCGGCGACGCGCCGCAGGGCGTGCCGCTCCTCGAGTTCGAGATCGCCGTCGTCAACGAAGTCCTCGAACTCCTCGGCGTCCGCGTCGTAGGCGTCTGCGGAAAAGCTCGTTCGTGCGCGCAAAGCAAACTCTCCTCGATGATCTGGCACTCGACCCGTCAATCGTGACACCTGCGGGGGCAAGACGGCACTTGATATCCGCACCCGGTGCGAACGCCGGGCGATGCGGAGGGTGAGAATGGACCGGTGACACCAGCCACACACAGATTACCCAGCGCCGGGTTCTCCATCACCGTCCGTGTCTCCGTGATCGCCGACGCCTCCGCCATCGGCCGCCTGACCACCTCGGTCGGCGAGTCGGGCGGGATCGTCACCGCCGTGGACGTCGTCGACTCCGACAGCGCCAACGTGGTCGTCGACCTCACCTGCGACACCGCCGACTCCGCCCACGCCGAACAGGTCGTGGCCGACCTCGAGAAGCTCGACGGGGTCGACGTGCGCAAGGTCTCCGACCGCACGTTCCTGCTGCACCTGGGCGGCAAGATCGAGGTCGCGCCCAAGGTCGCGCTGCGCAACCGCGACGAGCTCTCCCGCGCCTACACCCCCGGGGTCGCCCGGGTGTGCCTGGCCATCGCGGAGAACCCCGAGGACGCGCGCCGCCTCACGATCAAGCGCAACACCGTCGCCGTGGTCACCGACGGCTCGGCCGTGCTCGGCCTCGGCAACATCGGGCCCTATGCCGCGATGCCGGTCATGGAGGGCAAGGCCGCGCTGTTCAAGCGCTTCGGCGGGGTCGACGCCTGGCCGGTCGTGCTCGACACCCAGAACACCGACGAGATCATCGCCATCGTGAAGGCGATCGCCCCCGCCTACGGCGGGATCAACCTCGAGGACATCGCCGCCCCGCGCTGTTTCGAGATCGAGGAGCGGCTCCGCGAGCAGCTCGACATCCCCGTCTTCCACGACGACCAGCACGGCACGGCCATCTGCGTGCTGGCCGCGCTGACGAACGCGCTGCGCGTGGTGGGCAAGCCGATCGGCCAGGTGAAGGTCGTGGTGAGCGGGGCGGGCGCCGCCGGTACCGCCATCATGAAGCTCCTGCTCCGCCAGGGCGTCGGCGACGTGATCGCGACCGACCGGCCCGGTGCCCTGCACCGCGGCATGACCGGCCTGTCGGGCTCGTGGCAGTGGCTCGCCGAGCACACCAACCGGGAGAACTACGCGGGTGACCTGCGCGGGGCCCTGCGCGGCGCCGACGTGTTCATCGGGGTGAGCGCGCCGAACCTGCTCACCGGCGACGACATCGCCACGATGGCCAAGGACTCGATCGTCTTCGCGCTGGCCAACCCCGACCCCGAGGTCGACCCGCGGGCGGCCCGCGAGCACGCCGCGATCGTCGCCACCGGCCGCTCCGACCAGCCGAACCAGATCAACAACGTGCTCGCGTTCCCCGGCGTGTTCCGGGGCATGCTCGACGCCCAGGCCCGCGAGTTCACCGACGCGATGGCCCTCGCGGCCGCGCAGGCGATCGCGGACACGGTCGGCGAGGACAAGCTCAACCCGACGGTCATCGTGCCGAGCGTGTTCGACTCGCGGGTCTCCCCCGCGGTCGCCGCGGCCGTGCGGGCCGCGGCGAAGGGCCCTGCGCTGGACTCGACCCCCGACGGGGGGCATTCGGCTCAGGAGTAGGTGGGCGCCAGCTGCCGGACGGCCTGCGCGTCGACGTCGCCGTGCGCGACGATGACCGCAGGCCCCCGCAGCAGGCACTCCAAAGGCGACACGGTCACGGTGAGCCGGCCGCCGAGCACGTCGACGACCACGGTGCCGGACTCGAGCCCGGCGTGGTGCACCGCGACCGCGGCGACCGCGCACGCGCCCGAGCCGCAGGACTGGGTCTCGCCGGAGCCGCGCTCGTAGACGCGCATCCGGCGGTAGAGGTCAGCGCCGGCCGGGGCCGGGCCCACCGCGGCGAACTCGACGTTCACCCCGGCCGGGAAGATCAGCGGGTCGATCACGGGCGCCCGGGTCAGGTCGAGCCCGTCCAGGGTCGGCTCGTCCACGGGGCACACGAGGTGCGGGTTGCCGACGTCGACCGCGGTGCCGCCGAGGCTCGCGCCGGTCGTGACGGCCTCACTCTGGACGTACACCCGCGGAACCGGCATGCCGGCCGTGATCTCCTCGCCCATGGTGACCGGCACGACACCGGCCCGGGTCACCAGGTCGAACGTGCCCTCGGGGGCGACCAGGCCGGCCTCGGCGAGGTAGCGCGCGTAGACGCGGACCCCGTTGCCGCACATCTCCGACTGCGAGCCGTCGGCGTTCCAGTAGTCCATGAACCACTCGGCGCCCGCCGAGGACGCCTCCGCGTCCGGGTGGGCGGCGCTGCGCACGACCCGCAGGACGCCGTCGGCGCCGATGCCGCGGCGCCGGTCGCACAGGGCGGCGACGAGGGCCGGGGTCAGGGGCAGGGTGCCGTCGAGGTCGGGCAGGATGACGAAGTCGTTGCCCGTGCCGTGGCCTTTCGCGAAGCGCATGGCGTCAATCTTGCCGCACGGCGCGCAGGGCCGCCCCCGTGATGTCGGCCGCCGTGCCGTCGAGCCAGATGATCCGCCCGTCGCGGCGGAACCAGGAGCGCTGCCGCCGCACGAAGCGCCGGGTGGCGCGGGCCGTCTCCGCGCGGGCCTCCTCGGGGCCGCAGAGCCCGTCGAGCAGGTTCATGATCTGGCGGTACCCCAGGGCGCCGCTCGCCGTGCGCCCCTCCCGCAGCCCCCGGCCGAGCAGGCCGCGGACCTCCGCCACGAAGCCGAGCGCCCACATGTGCTCGACCCGCGCGTCGATCCGCGCGTCCAGCACCGCCGTGTCGACGTCGACACCGAGCTGGATGGCGTCGTACACCGGGCGGGGCTGCGGCAGCTGCGCGGTGAAGGCGGTGCCGGTGAGCGCGTTCACCTCCAGGGCGCGCACGATGCGCCGGCCGTTGCTGGGCAGGATGCGCCCGGCCGCGACCGGGTCGGCGGCCTGCAGCCGGGCGTACAGCGGCGCGGGCCCGTGCTCGTCCAGCTCCCGCTCGAGCTCGGCGCGCAGCTCGGGGTCGGTGCCGGGGAAGTCGAAGTCCTCGAGCACGGCCCGCACGTAGAGGCCGGAGCCGCCGACGAGCAGCGGGACGCAGCCGCGGGCGGCGATGTCGTCGATGGCGGCGCGGGCGAGCCCCTGGTAGACGGCCACGCTGGCGGGCTCGGTGACGTCCCAGATGTCCAGGACGTGGTGCGGGACGCCGGCCCGCTCGGCCTCGGTGAGCTTGGCGGTGCCGATGTCCATGCCGCGGTACAGCTGCATGGAGTCGGCGTTGACGACCTCGCCGCCGAGCTCCTCCGCGAGCCGCAGGCTCAGCGCGGACTTGCCCGCGGCCGTCGGCCCGACGATCGCGATGACCGGCCTCATGCCGCCCACGTGGCCACGAAGTAGGCGACACCGTACGGAGCGGAGTCGTACAGCAACTCCCCGCGCATCTCACCCTCGGCCGCGCCGGCCAGGACCTGCCACGGCGCGCGGCCGGCGACGAGCAGCTCGGCGGCCAGGGCCGGGTCGAGCGCGGCGAGCGCGGCGGCATCGGCCCCCGCGAGGGCGGCGGCGACGGTCGCGTCGAACGCCTCCGCGCGCGGGTCGAAGAAGCCGGGCGCCTTGTCGGTACGGCAGGCCGAGCCGTCGCCGAGCACCAGGAGCCCGACGCGCTCGGCCTCGCCGGCGAGGCCGAGGCCGAGGCGTGCGCACTCGCCGGGTGCGGCGTCGGCGGCGACGGACTGGAAGTTTCCGGCGCCCGGCATCAGGTAGGCACCGATGAGCAGGCTGAGGGGCAGGGGCTCGCCCGACGGGTCGCCGACGGGCCGGTCGATGCCCCACGGGGATAGGGTCCCCCCGAACGGGGCCGCACGGCGTACCGTCGTGGTATCAGAACCGAGAACGATGAGCGAGTCGATCAAGGCATCCGCCAGGTGCGCCACCGCGGCGCGGCAGGCCGCCCGCAGGTCGTCGAGCTCGGACGCGGCCCCGGCGGCCAGGTCCGGCACGAGCAGTGGCGGATGTGGGCAGACCGCGGCGGCGACGAGTGACACGGCTTAACGTTATCGGGGACGGTCTCTGCGCAACCGTGCGGCCTGTGAATGGCACCGGAATGGTCACGGTTCGGCCGCAGGCCCTCGACCGGCCCCGGGGCACACCTGTGAGAATGCCCTGGGGAACTTTGCTGTGCGATGGCGGCGTGACGGTGGGATACCCGATCCTACGGGCGCCGGGAGCGAGGATGGGCAGATGAGCGACCCTACGGAGTTTGGACGGATCGACACCGACGGCAATGTCTTCGTGAAGACGGCCGCCGGTGAGCGCCCCATCGGGTCCTGGCAGGCCGGGACACCCGAGGAGGGCCTGGCCCACTTCGCCCGCCGGTTCGCCGACCTGGTGACCGAGGTCGACCTGATCGAGGCGAGGCTCGGCAGCGGCGCCGCCGACGCCGGCCAGTCCCTGTCCACCATCCGGCGCCTGCGCAGCGGCCTCGACGAGGCCCACGTCGTCGGCGACATCGACGGGCTCGCCGCCCGGCTGGACAAGCTCACGACGATCGCCGAGGAGAAGGCCGGAGCCGCGCGGGCCGCCCGCGACGCGGCCCGGGCCGAGTCGCTCGCCCGCAAGACCGCCCTGGTCGAGGAGGCCGAGGCCATCGCGGCCGACGCCACCGGCTGGAAGACGGCCGGCGACCGGCTCAAGGAGATCCTCGACGAGTGGAAGGCGATCCACGGCGTCGAGAAGAAGGCCGAGAGCGAGCTCTGGAAGCGCTACGCCGCCGCTCGCGACGCCTTCACCCGCCGCCGCGGGGCCCACTTCGCCACCCTGGACGCCTCCCGCAAGCAGGCCCAGGGCCGCAAGGAGGAGCTCGTCATCGAGGCCGAGGGCCTGTCCGAGTCCACCGAGTGGAACGCGACGGCGGCCCGCCTCAAGGACCTCATGACCGAGTGGAAGGCCGCCCCGCGCGCCGCGAAGGACACGGAGCAGAAGCTCTGGGAGCGCTTCCGGGCAGCTCAGGACGCCTTCTTCAAGCGGCGCAGCGAGGTATTCTCGGCGCGGGACGCCGAGTTCAAGGGCAACCTCGAGCGCAAGCAGGAGCTCCTGGCCCAGGCCGAGGCCCTCGACATCGACGGCGACCCGAAGGGCGCGCAGAACAAGTTGCGCGAGATCCAGGGCAACTGGCACGACGCGGGCCGCGTGCCCCGCGAGTCGCAGGCCGGCCTGGACCGTCGCCTCCGCGCCATCGAGGACAAGGTCAAGGTCGCGATGGACGCCGCGTGGCGGCGCACCCCGCCGGAGGCCAGCCCGCTGCTGGCCCAGATGCGCGAGCAGGTGGCGCGGGCGGAGCAGCAGCTGGCGAGCGCCCAGGCCGCCGGCGACCAGCGGCGCATCAAGGAGGCCGAGAAGGCGCTCGAGTCGAAGCGCAAGTTCCTGGCCATGGCGGAGCACACCGGCTGACGGACTTCTCCGGTGACGGGCAGCGCCCCGTCCGACATAGAAAGTTGACCACTACACGCCGCGTGCGTGTAGTGGTCAACGCTTTTCTGCCCAGATGACGCTGCGCCGAGGCCACACCCGGCGCCGGGGAAGGCTCAGCAGTGGGTCGCGGCCGGCTGCGGCGGCGGGGCGCCGACCGTCGGCATGCCCAGGGCCGCGCGGCGCCGGGAACGGCTCAGCAGTGGGTCGCGGCCGCCGGCTGCGGCGGCGGGGCGCCGATCGTCGGCATGCCCAGGGCCACGCCCGGCGTGCGCGTCACCCGGCCCGACTCCCAGGCGTCGCCGGCCCGCGTGCGGCGGTGCGAGACCAGGGGGCCGTCGGCGTTGAGGTGGTGGGGCGCCGCATACGTCACCGTCGTGTGCACGATGTCGCCCGGCCGGATCCCGGCGTCGGGATCGGCGGCGAAGTGCACCAGCCGGCCGTCCCGCGCGCGGCCCGACAGGCGGCCGGTCGCGTTGTCCTTGCGCCCCTCGCCGACGGCGGCCAGCACCTCGAGCGTCGAGCCGACCAGGCGCTTGTTCTCGGCCCAGCTGATCTCCTCCAGCACGGCGATCAGCCGGTCGTAGCGCTCCTGCACCACGGCCTTCGGCACCTGCAGGTCCATCGAGGCCGCGGGGGTGCCGGGACGCTTGGAGTACTGGAAGGTGAACGCGCTGGAGTAGCGGGCCTCGCGCACCACGTCGAGCGTCTGCTCGAAGTCCGCGTCCGTCTCGCCGGGGAAGCCCACGATGATGTCGGTCGTGATGGCGGCGTCGGGCATCGCGGCGCGGACCTTCTCGATGATGCCCAGATACTTCTCGGCCCGGTAGGACCGGCGCATGGCCCGCAGCACGGTGTCCGACCCCGACTGCAGCGGCATGTGCAGCGAGTGGCACACGTTCGGCGTCTCGGCCATGGCCGCGATCACGTCGTCGGTGAAGTCCTTCGGGTGCGGGCTGGTGAACCGCACCCGCTCCAGACCCTCGACCGAGCCGCACGCGCGCAGGAGCTTGCCGAAGGCATACCGGTCGCCGAACTCGACCCCGTAGGAGTTCACGTTCTGGCCGAGCAGCGTCACCTCCAGCACACCCTCGGCCGCCAGCGCCTCGACCTCGGCGAGCACGTCGCCGGGGCGGCGGTCCTTCTCGCGGCCGCGCAGCGCGGGCACGATGCAGAACGTGCAGGTGTTGTTGCAGCCGACGGAGATGGAGACCCAGCCCGCGTAGGTCGACTCGCGGCGGGTCGGCAGCGTCGACGGGAAGACCTCGAGCGACTCGAGGATCTCGACCTCGGCGGCGGCGTTGTGCCGGGCGCGCTCGAGCAGCACCGGCAGCGAGCCGATGTTGTGGGTGCCGAAGACGACGTCCACCCAGGGCGCCTTCTTCACGATGTCGCCGCGGTCCTTCTGCGCCAGGCAGCCGCCGACGGCGATCTGCATGCCGGGGTGCGCGAGCTTCGTGGGGCGCAGGTGGCCGAGGTTGCCGTAGAGCCGGTTGTCCGCGTTCTCCCGCACCGCGCACGTGTTGAACACGACGACGTCGGGCTCGCCGTCGCCGGCCGCCGGCACGTAGCCGGCCTCCTCCAGCAGCCCGGAGATGCGCTCGGAGTCGTGCGCGTTCATCTGGCAGCCGTAGGTGATCACGCGGAAGGTACGGGTCTCAGTCATGGCGAAGGAAATACTAGCGCCTGCTTCGCGACCGGGGCGGGGCTGCGGCGGGCCCAGATTCCGCCTGGCGGCGTCCCGCGGAAGCCGGGTTACAACCCGGTAGCCGGGCTTCCACGGGCCACCCCCAGACGAAATCTGGACTCCGCCTCGCTCCCACCCCGGTCGCCAAGCAGGCGCTAGCCCCCGATGTGCTCACCGGCCGTATCCACGAGCCCGGGCAACTCCACGTCCGCGGCCTCGCCGGGCGGGAAGAGCGGCGTGACGGCGGCGTACCCGTCCAGCAGCCACCCGTCGTCGCTGCCCGGCTCGGGCACCTCCCCCACCTGCTCGAGGGACATCCGCACGAACCCCTCGCCCTGGTCGCGCAGGGTCATCTGCACCATCCCGAACTCGGACAGGTGCGCCCGGCGAATGCCGCGCAGCGCCCCGGCCTCGACGTCGGGCACGTTGACGTTGAGCGCGAACACCCCGGTGAGCAGCGGCAGCAGGCCGACGGCGACCTCGGCCGCGGTGTCCCAGTTGGCCTCCTCGGCGTCGGGGGCCACGTCGAGCGAGACCGCCAGCGCCGGGCAGCCGTTGGCCACGGCCGTGAGCGCGGCCCCGACGGTGCCGGAGTGCAGCACCGCAGCACCGGTGTTGGGCCCCCGGTTGATGCCGGACAGCACGACGTCGGGTGGCGGCCCGAAGGCACCGCGCGTGGCCAGCAGGACGATGAACGCCGGCGTCGCCGAAACCGCGAAAGCGGCGGCGGTACCGTCGATGCCCCGCTCCCGCATCTGAATGCGCCCGCCCTCGTCGACCGCGAGCAGGGCCGCGCTGGAGCCGGAGGACTCCTCGGCCGGCGCGGCGACCACCGTCTCGTGCCCGGCGCGCGCCACCCACTCGGCGAGCGTGAGCAGGCCGGGGCTGTCGATGCCGTCGTCGTTGGTCACGAGGATGCGCATGACATCAGCATCGCCGGGTTGCTCCTTGTGATCAAACCGAGGCGACAGCAAGCCGTCAGCGACACGTCCGCGCAATTCGGACGTCGTTATCGCCCCGTGACCACTGTGTCGCGGATCAAGAGCCTTTGCCCCGCTAACGTCAGTCGCACCAGACGGGAAGACAAGCGTCGCTATTCCAGTGGGGCAGGGACATGACGGACGAGCCTTTGATCGTGCTCAGTGGCGTGAACAAGTGGTTCGGCGAGCTGCACGTGTTGAAGGACATCAACCTGTCGATCGGGCGGGGCGAGGTCGTCGTGGTGGTCGGACCCTCGGGCTCCGGCAAGTCGACGCTCTGCCGTGCGATCAACCGGCTCGAGCCCATCAACAACGGCGAGATCGTGTTCGACGGCACCAGCCTGCCCGCCGAGGGCAAGCCCCTCGCGCGGCTGCGCAGCGAGGTCGGCATGGTCTTCCAGTCGTTCAACCTCTTCGCGCACAAGACGATCCTCGAGAACGTGATGCTCGGCCCGGTAAAGGTCCGCAAGGAGAAGCCGGCCGTGGTCCGCGAGCGGGCGATGAGCCTGCTGCAGCGGGTCGGCATCGCCGCGCAGGCCGAGAAGTATCCGGCCCAGCTCTCCGGCGGCCAGCAGCAGCGCGCCGCGATCGCGCGCGCCCTGGCCATGCAGCCCAAGGCGATGCTGTTCGACGAGCCGACGAGCGCGCTCGACCCCGAGATGGTCGGCGAGGTGCTCGAGGTGATGACCGGCCTGGCCAGCGAGGGCATGACGATGGTCGTCGTCACCCACGAGATGGGCTTCGCCCGGCACGCGGCCAACCGCGTCGTGTTCATGGCCGACGGGCAGCTGGTCGAGGAGGCGACGCCGGCGGACTTCTTCGCCAACCCGCGCACCGACCGGGCCAAGGACTTCCTCTCGAAGATCCTCACGCACTGACGTTCACGCACCATCTCGATACACGGGAGACGGCGCACCACCCCCGGTGTGCCACGCGGCCGTACGGTCCGCCGGACGGCCTGAGGTATATGGAAGGAGCACACAAGAACATGCGAATCACGCGCATCGCGGCCATGGCCGCCGTCGCCACGCTTTCGCTCGGCCTTGCCGCCTGCGGCAAGGAGGGCACGCCCACCCCGGAGACCCCGGGCCAGTCCGGCGCACCCGCCGCGGCGAGCGACGCCTGCACCTCGTCCGGCGCCACGCTCACGCCCGCCACGGGCGTCGACATCGCGGGCAGCCCGACCTTCGCGAAGATCAAGTCGGCCGGCAAGGTCGTCGTCGGCGTCAAGTTCGACCAGCCGAACCTCGGCTACAAGGACGCCTCCGGCAAGCGCTGCGGCTTCGACATCGAGATCGCCCAGCTGATCGCGTCGAAGCTGGGCATCGACCCGGCGAAGATCGAGTACAAGGAGGTCGCGTCCGCGAACCGCGAGACGTCGATCAAGGGTGGCGAGGTCGACTACTACGTCGGCACCTACTCGATCACCGACAAGCGCAAGGCCGACGTCTCCTTCGCCGGCCCGTACTTCATCGCCGCGCAGGACCTGCTGGTGCGCAAGGACGACACGTCCATCACCGGCTCGGAGTCGCTCAAGGGCAAGAAGGTCTGCTCCGCCACCGGCTCGACGCCGATCCAGCGGGTGCGCGACCAGAAGCTCACCGAGGACAGCAACATCGTCGAGTTCAAGACCTACTCCGAGTGCGTGTCGCAGCTGATCGACAAGAAGGTCGACGCGGTCACCACCGACGACGCGATCCTCAAGGGCTACGCGGCGCAGAACCCGAGCATGCTGAAGGTCGTCGGCAAGCCGTTCACCGACCCGGCGACCGGCAAGGCGTACCCGGAGAAGTACGGCATCGGCCTGTCGCACGACGACAAGGCGCTGCGCGACTTCGTCAACGCCTCGCTGGAGGCCGCGGAGAAGGACGGCACCTGGCAGAAGATCTACGACGGCACGCTGGGCAAGTCCGGCTCGTCCGCGACGATTCCGCCGCTCGAGAAGTACTGACCCCACTGACCGGGACGCCGCCCCACTCGGGGCGGCGTTCCCGCATAGGTCCCCCCTCCGATCCATTTCCGATGGGCAGCGGATGAACGAGTTTCTACATGTCCTCACGGACAACTGGACCACCATCTGGCAGCACTTCTGGGTCACGATCCAGCTGTTCCTGATCGCCGGGGTCGCCTCGCTCGTGCTCGGCACCCTGCTGACCGCGATGCGCGTGTCGCCGGTGCCCGCCCTGCGCGGCTTCGGCACGACCTACGTGCTGCTGCTGCGCAACTGCCCGCTGACGCTGGTCTTCGCGCTGCTCGTGTTCGCGGTGCCCAAGCTGGACGTCAACATCGACTACTTCCCCAGCGCCTGCATCGCGCTCACCGCCTATACGAGCGCGTTCGTGTGCGAGGCGCTGCGCGCCGGCATCAACACGGTGCCGGTCGGGCAGGCCGAGGCCGCCCGCGCGCTGGGCATGACCTTCGGCCAGGTGCTCAGCCTCATCGTGCTGCCGCAGGCCTTCCGCACCGTGGTGCCGCCGATGGTGAGCGTCCTCAACGCCATGCTGAAGAACACGACGGTCGCGGCCGGCTTCTCCGTTGCCGAGGCGGGCGCGATCCAGGCGTACCTCTCCGAGCGCGGCGAGAACCAGATCTACACGATCCTCTGGATCATGATCGGCTTCCTGATCCTGGTCCTGCCGCTGATCGTGATGCAGCGCCGGCTCGAGAACCGCTGGGGGGTCGCCCGATGAGCTCGAACCTTCTCTACGACCTGCCCGGCCCGAAGGCCAAGCTGCGCAACCGCCTGCTCGGCGCCGTGAGCCTCGTCGGGATCGTGGCGCTGCTGGTCTACATCGTGCTGCGTTTCAACGACACCGGCCAGTTCGACTCGATCAAGTGGCAGCAGTTCGAGTACGCCGCGATCCAGCAGCAGCTGCTCGACGGATACCTGACCACGCTCAAGACCGCCGGCGCCGCGGCCGTGCTCGCGCTGCTGTTCGGTGCACTGCTGGCGGCCGGACGGCTCAGCGACCACCTGTACTTCCGCGCCCCGACCTCGTTCGTCGTCGAGCTGTTCCGGGCCATCCCGCTGCTCGTGCTCATCTTCTTCGCGTACTACGGCCCGATCCAGCTCGGCTACAAGGTCGGCCCGTTCTGGCCGCTCGTGATCGCGCTCACGCTCTACAACGGCGCGGTGCTCTCCGAGATCTTCCGGGCCGGCGTGAACGCCGTGGCGAGGGGCCAGTCGGAGGCCGCCTACGCGCTGGGCATGCGCAAGACCCAGGTGATGACGTCCATCCTCCTGCCGCAGGCGATCCGGGCCATGCTGCCGGCCATCGTCAGCCAGGTCGTCGTGCTGCTCAAGGACACCGCGCTGGGCTTCCTCATCCAGCTGCCGGAGCTGCTGTACGTCGGCAAGTCGATCGGCGGCCGCCTGCCCTTCGGCCTGCCGTACGTGCCCAGCTACCTGATCGTCGCCGCGATGTACATCGGCACCTGCGGCCTGCTGTCCTGGTTCGCCTTCTGGCTGCAGAAACGCCTCATGGGCGGCAGGCGGCGCAAGACGACCGCCCCGCCGGTCCCGCTGACCAACGAGCCCGGCACACCGATCGTCTGAGCGGCACCTTCTGAGTCGATTGGCAAGGTTGCGTCCGGTGCGTACGCTGCGCGAGTGGCGGACACTGGCTTCCGGTTGGGCATCGACTTCGGGACCTCGACCACGGTCGGGGTCCTGCGCTGGCCGGACGGGCGCACCAAGCCCCTCCTCTTCGACGGCTCGCCCCTGCTGCCGTCGGCGGTGTACGTCAACGCCGACGGCAGCATCCTGACCGGACGTGACGCGGTCCACTCCGCGCGGCTCCAGCCGCACCGGTTCGAGCCCTACCCGAAGCGGCGCGTCGAGGAGGGCACCGTCTGGCTCGGCGAGCGGGACGTGGCCGTCGCCGACCTCGTCACCAGCGTCCTGCGGCGGGTCGCGACCGAGGCCGAGCGGGTCGCCGGGGCCAAGCCCGCCCACGTGATGATCACCCACCCCGCGACCTGGCCGCCGCAGCGGCGCCAGACGCTCTCCCGCGCCGCGATCGCCGCGGGGCTCCCCGAGCCGCTGCTGTCGTCCGAGCCGGTGGCGGCGGCGTCGTACTTCGTGAGCACGGTCGGCACCCACGTGCCCGTCGGCGGCGTCGCGGTGGTGTACGACTTCGGCGCCGGCACGTTCGACGCGAGCGTCGTGCGCCGCAACGCGGGCGGGGGCTTCGACGTGCTCGCGAGCGAGGGCCTCCCGGACGCGGGCGGCCTCGACGTCGACGCGGCCGTCGTGGCCTACCTCGGCCGCAACTTCGCCGGCCGCGAGGGCGACCGCTGGCAGCGCCTCACCAACCCGGAGAGCGAGACCGACCGGCGCGCCGCGTGGCAGCTCTGGGAGGACGCGCGCCTGGCCAAGGAGATGCTGAGCCGGGCCGCGACCACGTACGTACACGTGCCCCTCTTCGACGAGAGCGTCCCGATCGGCCGCGAGCAGCTCGAGCAGCTGGCCCGCCCGATCCTGGACCGCACCGTCACCGCCACCCAGATCGCGGTCACCGCGGCGGCGCTCGGCGCCCGGCCCATCTCCGCGGTGTTCCTGGTCGGCGGATCGAGCCGCATCCCGCTCGCCGCGACGCTGCTGCACCGCGCGTTCGGGCTGGCCCCGACCGCGATCGAGCAGCCCGAGCTCGTCGTCGCCGAGGGCGCCCTGCACCTGGCCCCGCCGACGGGGCGGGCGGCGGTCGCGGGGGCGGCCGGCGGCGCGACCTCGCCCATCTCCGGCGCCCCGGTGCCGACCTCGGGCGGCCCGTCGTCGGGCACCCGCGCGCACGAGCTCAGCGGCGACGTGGCCGCGGCCCCGGTGTCGGCCGCGCCGGTGTCGGGGCAGCCGGTGTCGCCCGGGTTCAGCATGCCGTCGAACACGCCGCACCTGCCGCCGCTGATCCAGACGAGCGCGATGCCGGTTGTCCCGCCGCAGCCCGTACACCCGCAGCCGCCGCAGCCGCGCCCGCCGGTGGGCTTCCCCGCGCCCGCGCAGCCGGTGATGCCGCAGCAGCCCGTGCGTCCGGCTCCGGTGCCGCAGCCGGTGACCGCGATCCCGGCAAGCCCCGCTCCGGCGTGGTCGGGGGGCTATCCGCCGGTACCACCGCCGACGAAACGACGCGGAGGGCTGATCGCGGCCGTCGGCGGTGGCACCCTCGCGCTGCTGCTGATCGTCGGCGGGATCGTGTGGGCGGCCAACCGCAACGGCTCGGGCGACCCCGACCCCGGCCCGACGAACCCGGTCGTGGCCCCGGCGGCGTCCCCGGCGTGCGGGCACAAGATCGCGTACCTGGGGATGTCCAGCGGCGACAACTCCGACGACGGCGTGATGATGCGCAACAGCGTCCGGCTCGCCATCGACGACTTCAACGCCGCGCACGCGGGCTGCAAGGTCGAGTTCAAGGAGTTCGACACCACCGGGACCGACGACGGCAGCAAGACCAAGGCCCAGCAGGCCGTCGACGACCCCGAGGTGATCGGCGTGGTCGGCCCCGTCTACGACAACGAGATCCTCGCGGCCGGCCCGATCCTGGAGAAGGCCAAGCTGCCGATGATCACGCCGTTCGCGCCGGACGAGAGCCTCGCCAAGCAGGGCTGGGCCACCTTCCACCGCGGCATCGGCTCCGACGCCGACCAGGCCCGCGCGGGCGCGGCGTACATCAAGAACACCCTGAAGGCCAAGAAGACCGCGATCGTGTACGACGACTCGGACTACGGCACGATCGGCCGCACCGAGGTGTCCAACGTGCTCGGCAGCGCCACGGGCGTGTCCGTCTCGATCCGCCAGACCGACACCGACTTCGCCTCGGCGGTCAAGCAGGTCACCGACTCCAGCCCGGACGCGGTGTACTTCGCGGGCCAGTCGGCCGACGGCATCCCCTTCGTCAAGGCGCTGCGCGCGGCCAAGGCGGACCTGCCCATCGTCGGCTCGGACAAGCTGTTCACGCAGAGCTTCGTGACCAAGACCGAGGGCAAGGCGGAGGGCGTGGTCGTGACGTGCCCGTGCGTGCCGTCGAAGGACGCGGGGGCGGACTTCGCCTCGAAGTACCAGGGCACCTTCGGCGCGCAGGCCAGCTTCTACGGCCCGGAGGCGTACGACGCGGCGGCGGTCTACCTGGCCGGCTTCCTCGCGGGGAAGGGCACGCGCGAGGAGATGCTGAAGTTCATGGCCACGTACAAGGCGAAGGGCGCCACGACGGGGCGTGAGATCAAGTGGGACGGCAGCGGCAACCTCGACGGGGCGGACCCGGTGATCTGGGCGTACAAGGTCAAGAAGGACTTCATCGTGGGGGACTCCGCGATCGCGCCGCTGTGACGGCTTGACAGAGAAAAGTCCGGACACTTCGTGATCCGGACTTTTCTCCTTTATCAGCATTTTTCCGGGCGATGGTGGCTGGGCTGCGCAAACGCGCGCCTGGGGCCTCCCGGCCTACGGAGGCCGCCGCGTCCCAGTGGGTCGGGAGCCGCACGACTGGAACGGCGGCGTGGCACGTGGGTCGGAAGCCACGCGAAGCCGCCGCCGGCGCGGCACATGGGCTGCCGCCGCCGCGCGAGCCCACGAAGCCGGCAGTCGGTGCGGCACGCGGGTCGAAGCCGCGCCAGCACGCGAGATCGCCGCCGCGCGAGCAGAACGCGAGCACGCGAAAGCCGAAACCGAAGCCGCGGCGAACGCGGCCCGCGGGTCAGCGGGCGATCTCGGTGACCCGGGACTCGCGCACGACCGTCACGCGGATCTGACCCGGATAGGTCAGCTCCTCCTCGATCTGCTTGGCCACATCGCGGGCCAGCACCGCCGCCCCGATGTCGTCGACGTCGTCGGGCCGGACCATGACCCGGATCTCGCGCCCCGCCTGCATCGCGAAGACCTTCTCGACGCCCGACTTGCCACCGGCGATCTCTTCGATGCGTTCGAGGCGCTTGACGTACGCCTCGAGGCTTTCCCGCCGCGCCCCCGGGCGCCCGCCGGAGCACGCGTCCGAGGCCTGGGTGAGCACCGCCTCGATGGTCTGCGGCAGCACCTCGTTGTGGTGCGCCTCGATCGCGTGGACGACGTCCTCGTGCTCGCCGTACTTGCGGGCGACGTCCGCCCCGATCAGCGCATGGCTGCCCTCCACCTCGTGGGTGAGCGCCTTGCCGATGTCGTGCAGGAACGCGCACCGCTTGATGAGCGGCGGGTCCAGGCGCAGCTCGGCGGCCATGATCCCGGCGATGTGCGCGGTCTCGACGAGGTGCTTGAGGACGTTCTGGCCATACGACGTGCGGTACCGCAGCCGCCCCAGCAGCGTCATGAGCTCGGGGTGCAGGTCGGTGATGCCCACCTCGACCAGCGCGTCCTCGGCGGCACGCTGGCACAGCCGCTCCACCTCGTGCTTGGCCTGGTCGAAGACCTCCTCGATGCGGTGCGGGTGGATCCGCCCGTCGAGCACGAGCTTCTCGAGCGTGAGCCGTCCGATTTCCCGGCGTACCGGATCGAAGCACGACAGCAGCACGGCCTCCGGCGTGTCGTCGATGATCAGGTTCACCCCGGTCGTCGACTCGAACGCGCGGATGTTGCGCCCCTCGCGGCCGATGATCCGGCCCTTCATCTCGTCGCTGGGCAGGTGCAGCACGCTGACCACGCTCTCGGCGGTCTGCTCGCTGGCGACCCGCTGGATCGCGTCGACGACGATGTGCCGCGCCCGCTGCTCGGCCGTGTTGCGCGCGTCGTTCTCGATGTCCCGCACGAGCAGCGCCGCCTCGCGCTTGGCCTGCGCCTCGATCGTCTCGACGACCTCGACCCGGGCCGCGTCGGCGGTCAGCCCGGCGATGCGCTCCAGCTCCTCCCGGTGCCGCTCCTCGCCCTCGGCGAGCTCGGACTCCCTCCGGGCGAAGGACGCTTCGCGTTCCAACAAATCCGCTTCGGTACCACTGATGCGCCGATCCCGCTCCGCCAGCCGCTCGGCCTCCTCGGCCAGCAGCCGCTCCCGCTCGTCGAGCCGGCGCTGCCGGCGCTCGGCGTCCTGCGACTGCTCCTTGGCGACCGCGGTGAGCTGGTTGACCTCGCGCTCCCCGGCCCGCCGCGCGGTCGCCCGAGCCTGCTCGGCGTCGGTCTCGGCCTGCCGGTGCGAGCGTTCGAGCAGCGAGTCGGCCTCGGCCCGGGCCCCGTCGATAATCCGCCGCGCCTCCGAGCGGGCCGCGCTGGCCTCGGCCTTCGCGGCCGCCGCCTCGGTGCGCGCCGCGGCCGCCGCCGCCCGCGCCTCGTCCACGGCCGCCGTGGCGTCCTCGGCCGCCGTACGCAACGACGCGAGCGAGTGCTCCTGCCGATCCTTCTCGGCCAGGAACGCGGGGTCGTCCCCGACGGGCGCGACCGCGGGAACGGTGCCCCCGAGCCGGCGTACGACCTTCAGCGCCACCACGAGCACCGCCACAACAACGACCACGAGGACGGTGAGCGCCACCGTCAACGCGATCTGCACCCCGGTCACGCCGCCACCTGCCGCACAGCCGCCGCGTCATCCGACATCCCGGGCCGCTCCCGCACGGTCCGGTCGAGGGCGGGTCGCGAGCCAAGGCCGGGCCATGGCACCACTCGTGCCCGGTTCGCACCTGACGCTCTGTTCACGCCCACCGCCCTGTCCGCACGGGCGGTCTCGCCCCCCGTAGCCACCCTACTTGGGCCGGCCGCCCGGGTTCGCCGCTCGAGGCCGATGTGCGCGGTTCGCCCGCGGACATCACCATCCCCGACGGCTGGGGGCGCCGTCCGCACCACCTCGAACCGTTGACGCTCCGCGCGCGGCGCGCTGGGTGTGGCCGATCGCGCGCCGTCACGGGCTCGCTCCGCGCTTCGAGTTCTGTCGCCGTCGCCGTCGCCGTCGGCGGCCGTGACCGATCGCGCGCCATCGCGGGCTCGCTCAGCGCTTCGAGTTCTGTCGCCCTCATCGCCGTCGGCGCCGGCGGCCGTGACCGATCGCGCGCCGTCGCGGGGTCGCCCCGCGCCGGCTCCCGGGGCCGCCAGGCCGCCAGTGCCTTCGGGGTCGCAGAGGATGACACGAGCGCACTCCGTCACGACGTCACCTCGCTCCGCTCGGCGCCGCGCATCTTGCGACGGCGGGGGTTATGGAGGAGACGCCCGACCACTGCGCATCAAGGTATATCGATATCGAGGCCCAAGGGGCCCCGCTGCTGGGTCGCTGCTAGCGCCGACACCTCCCGCAAGGCGTGGCGCTCATATCCGCTATGGATCAAGTAAGTGATGCTGATCTGTGACGCGATCTATGTTGTGCGGTAAACCCGCGGTGGTTGGGCGGTCTCCATCTGGTAACGCCGAGGCTAGGTCGTGAAGGGCGCTTCGGTCAAGGACTCATGATCGGGCACCATACGGGACGTAAGTCCGTCAAGTACCGTCGCCAGCCGAAACACCCCAGCGGCCACGTTTGTGGGGACCTTTCCGGCATGTCGGTCGCTGCGCGGGTAAAAACTTCCACAGCAAGTAACTGCTCGAAATCGGAGCGCACACGAGCCTCCGCGCGGTGCTGCAACCATTCCACCACAGACGGTGTGCGCCACCAACATCGGCATCGACACCCATCACCCCAGACCGGCCCGACGGTCACTGAGCGTGCAACACGTCCGGGGTCGTCGCAGGCAGTGTCGGCCCTATGGCTGATCGACAGATCGCGGAGGGCTACCGAGCGTCCGGGTCGAGAGCCGCGTCGGCGTAGATGGAGTGTCGTCGCGCTCGGCCACGGCCTCCTTGACGAGGCGAAGGCCTACTGAGCATCCGGGTCCAGGGCGGCGTCAGCGAGCGCGTCGGCATCGATGGAGTCCGCGAACTCGGCGGCGTCGTCGCGTTCGGCCATGGCCTCCTTGACGAGGCGGATGGCGAGGCCGGGCGGGTACCCCTTGCGGCCCAGCATCCCGACCAGCCGCCGGAACACGGCCTCCGGAGTGGCGCGGGTCTCGC
Organism: Dactylosporangium sp. NPDC000244; assembly: GCF_040300725.1. Classification (NCBI taxonomy): domain Bacteria; kingdom Bacillati; phylum Actinomycetota; class Actinomycetes; order Micromonosporales; family Micromonosporaceae; genus Dactylosporangium; species Dactylosporangium sp. NPDC000244. The sequence goes on along the minus strand of NZ_JBEPEH010000040.1, from coordinate 42,124 downwards.
TCCGGAGGCGCCGCACGACGAGCGCCTTCGCGGTCTCCGCCTCCATGTCCGGGGTCAGCTCCTCCAGCGCCTCCCCCATCTCGTCGGCGGAGACGCCCTTGCGCCGCAGCTCGCCGGCGAGAGCCCGCCGCGAGAGCCCCTTGCCGTGATGGCGGCTGCTCACCCACGCGTGCGCGAACGCGGCGTCGTCGATGATGCCGACCTCGTCGTACCGGTCGAGAATCTCCGCCGCGATCTCGTCCTCGACACCCCGCTTGCGCATCGCGGTCGCGAGCTCGGCCCTGGTCCGCGGCCGCACGGCGAGCTGCCGCAGGCAGATCTCCCGGGCCGCCTCCCGCGGGTCCATCGGCTTCGGCGGCGGAGCATCGCGATCCCGCTTGCCGCGCCCGCGCCGCCCCCGCCGCCCATCGCCCCCGGTGCGCTCGTCGGCGTCTCCGGCCTGCGAATCGGGAATTTCCGAAATGTCCGAAGCAGGGGCACTCCACGGCAACGACCGAGAGGCCCGCCGCCCGGCAGAGGAGGAACCGGCAGAGGAGGAACCGGCAGCCGAATCACCAGGCGTCCGCGACGCAGACCTCGAGTCCCGCCGCCCGCCGGAGGAGGAGCCGGCAGCCGGGTCATCAGGTGTCCGCGACGCAGCTCCCGAGGCCCGCCGCCCGCCGGAGGAGAAGGAGGAGCCGGAGGGCGAGTCAGGATCAGCCCACGGCAGCGACCTCGACGCCCGACGCCCACCCGAGGATGAACCAGAGGGCGAGTCGGAATCAGCCCACGGCAGCGACCTCGACGCCCGACGCCCACCCGAAGATGAACCAGAGGGCGAGTCGGAATCAGCCCACGGCAGCGACTTCGACGCCCGGTCCGAAGCCGGGCCGGAAGGCGGAAGGCTAGGCGGCGCGGAGCCAGGATCGGCCCACGGATTGCCCGGCCCCGGCTCGAACACAGGACGAGCCGCGTCCGACAGCGCGGGATCATCGGCCGCCACCCAGGGATTCCCAGGCTCGAGCTCCCAGGCCGGCCGAGAAACCTCGTCCACCGAAGCCGGACCGGCAACGGCAGCGGCAGTGGAAGCGGCAGCGGAAGGCGAGCCGGAAGAGGGCGTCGTCCAAGGATTCGAGCCACCGGGATCAGTCCACGGCGCCACCGAAGGCACGGACCGATCGGAGCGGCGAGCCGCCCGCGGCTCCCTCGACCCCTCGGCCGCAAGCCAAGGGTTCTCGTCGTCCTCGCCGGACAAGCCCTACCTCCACGCACAACAAGCACGAGCAAGAGACCCGGTGCCGCCCCGAGCGGCTTGGCCCACTGGACCGGCACCGGGGGTCTCAAGCAACGCCGCCGCGAGGGCGACGACAGCCACGCCACCACAACGGCGACGAGAGCAACGCGACCGCAAGAGCGGCGAGAGCCACGCCGCCGCGAGGGCGACGCGAGCAACGCCACCGCTAGAGCGGCGAGAGCCACGCCGTCAGGGACGGCGACCAAGCGCGACGCGAGCGGGATCAGAAGTCGACCGGAGCCGCCTCCGGGCCACCGGCCGCGTCCGTGGACTGGCCGACGCCGACCCCGAGCTTCTCCTTGATCTTCTTCTCGATCTCGGCGGCGACGTCGGGGTTGTCGCGCAGGAACTTGCGCGAGTTCTCCTTGCCCTGGCCGAGCTGGTCGCCATCGTAGGTGTACCAGGCGCCGGACTTGCGGATGATCGACTGCTCGACGCCCACGTCGATGAGCGAGCCCTCGCGCGAGATGCCCTTGCCATACATGATGTCGAACTCGGCCTGCTTGAACGGCGAGGCCACCTTGTTCTTGACCACCTTGACGCGCGTGCGGTTGCCCACGACGTCGGTGCCGTCCTTGAGGCTCTCGATGCGCCGCACGTCGAGGCGCACCGAGGCGTAGAACTTCAGCGCGCGGCCACCGGTCGTGGTCTCCGGGCTGCCGAACATGACGCCGATCTTCTCGCGGAGCTGGTTGATGAAGATCGCCGTGGTGCCGGAGTTGTTGAGGGCACCGGTGATCTTGCGCAGCGCCTGGCTCATGAGGCGGGCCTGGAGGCCGACGTGGCTGTCGCCCATCTCGCCCTCGATCTCGGCGCGCGGCACGAGGGCGGCGACGGAGTCGATGACGATGATGTCGAGGGCGCCGGAGCGCACCAGCATGTCGACGATCTCGAGGGCCTGCTCACCGGTGTCGGGCTGGGACACGAGCAGCGCGTCGGTGTCGACACCGAGGGCCTTGGCATAGTCGGGGTCGAGGGCGTGCTCGGCGTCGATGAACGCCGCGATGCCGCCCTGGGCCTGCGCGTTGGCAATCGCGTGCAGCGCGACGGTGGTCTTACCGCTGGACTCCGGGCCGAAGACCTCGACCACGCGGCCGCGCGGCAGGCCCCCGATGCCCAGCGCCACGTCAAGGGCGATGGAGCCGGTCGGGATGATGGCCTGCGGCTGCAGAACGCGCTCGCCGAGCCGCATCACGGAGCCCTTGCCGAACTGCTTGTCGATCTGCGAGAGGGCGAGTCCCAGCGCCTTCTCCCGGTCAGGTTGCACTGCCATGTCCGTCACCCCTGGGTTCGCGGTCTTCGTCGGCGTTCGCTTGGTCACGCTGACACGTTAAGCGCCGGGTATGACAAAAAATTCGAAGCGACGCCCAACGAGCGAGAAGAGTACCCGTACATCTGTACGATTAGCACGCCGACACGCCGAAAAACATCAGCGTAGACGTGCGGGAACACGCTCCGGATATGCGGCAACTACAGCGCGCCACACCTCCGCGGTATCGAAGCGACCCGCGAGCGCCTCCTCGATGGTCAGGCCGCCGAGCTGGGACAACACCTGGTCGTGGGCGATGCTTCGGGCGTATGCGGGCCCGAAGACCTCCTCGAGCCGCTGCCAAAAATCTGTCAGACGCACGGGGTCAACCTAACGGAGTACACGGGCGATCAACGGAATCACGGTCACCCCGGCGAGGAGCGCCAGCACGGGGTACCCGAAGAAATCAACGACTACCCCGGACAACGCGCCCGCCGAGGCCCCCGCGACCCCCATGATCACGTCGGAGAGCCCCTGGACGCCGGCCCGCTGCTCGGTCGGCACCGACTCCGACAGCAGCGTCGATCCGGCCACCATGGTGCCGCTCCAGCCCATCCCGAGCAGGGCCAGCCCGATCGAGAGGCGGACCGTGTCGGAGCCCGCGGTCCCGGCGAACGCGCAGGCCGCCACCAGCAGCCCGACCCCGCCGAGGATCACCGGACGGCGCCCGAACCGGTCGGCGAGCAGGCCCATGACGGGCGAGAGCACGTACATCCCGGTGATGTGCACACTGATCACGAGGCCGACAACGCGCAGCAGGTCGCCGTGGTCGTGGACGTACTCCCCGATGTGCACCGGCGTCATCGACATCACGCCGACCATCACCACGTGCCCGACCGCCACGGCGGCGACCCCGGTCCGGGCGCCGGCGCTGTCGCGGATGGTGCGGGCGGCCTGGCGCCAGACGGCCTTCTCCCCGGGCCGGGTGCCCCCGGCGGTGAGCAGCGGGTCGGGGCGCAGGGCCACGAAGATCACGATCGCGGTGAGCGCGAAGGCGAGCACGCTGAAGAGGTACGGCCCGCCGTACTCCGGCACGCCCCAGCGCCCGAGCAGCCGATCGGTCAGCGGCGCCAGGTTGGGCCCCGCGACCGCCCCGACCGTCGCGGCCCAGACGACGACCGACAGGTGGCGGGCCCGCCGATCGGGCGCCGCGAGGTCGACGGCGGCGTAGCGGGACTGCAGGTTCGCCGCGCTGGAGCCGCCGAACAGCAGGGTGCCGAGGAACAGCAGCGGTACGGAGGCCGCCCACACCGACACGACGACCAGCAGCGCGCCGAGGGACCCCAGGGAGTACGCGAACACCAGCCCCGGCCGCCGCCCGCCGGTGCGCATCAGGCGGGTCGCCGGGATCGCGATCACCGCCCCGCCCACGACCGCGCAGCTGCCGGCGATGCCCGCGGCCCAGGGCCCGGCGAGCGAGGAGGCGAGCAGCGCCCCGACGGACACACCGCTGGCGACGCCGAGCCCGCCCACGATCTGCGCCCCGACGAGCAGCCCGAGCGTCCGGCGCTGCAGCGACGCGAGGTCGACGGGGGCCGATTCAGTGAGCAAGCACAGACACTATCGCGTCCGCGGCCTCGGCGGCGTCCTCGCCGGCGGCGCGCACCAGCACCGTGGAGCCAGCCGTCGCGTTGAGCCCCATCACCGCGAGCACGCTGCGGGCGTTCGCGGACTTCTCGCCGAAGATCACCTCGACGGTACTGCGAAACCGCGCCGCCGCCCGCACCAGCGCCCCGGCGGGCCGGGCGTGCAGATCCTCGGGCAGCACCACCGAGCGCTCAGAGCTTGCGGACATCGCGGGCCTCCACCGCCGCCTCGGTGACCGCGTCGAGCGCGGCCCCGGTGCCGGCCAGCACCGCCGCCGCGACCGCGCCCTCGACGAACGGCGCGTCGACGAGCACGGCGTCGTTGGCGACCCGGTCCTCGAGGACCGTACGCGCGGTGAGCACGGCGCTGCCCAGGTCGGTGAGCACGAGCACCCCGGCGCCGCGGTCGGCCCGGTCGATGGCCACGAGGATGCGGTCGTAGCTGGTGCCGAGCCCCCCGTCGTCGGTCCCGCCCGCCGCCTCGATCGGCACCTCCTCACCCGCGACCTGCACGAGCATGTCCCGCAGGCCGTGGGCCAGCCGCTCGCTGTGCGACACCAACACGATCCCCACCAGTTGCGCCATACCAGGCATGCTATGTCCATGAAAAAGTTCATCAACGACCCGGCCGACGTCGTCCGGGAGGCGCTCGCCGGGCTCGCCGCCGCCCATCCCGAGCTGCGGGTGGACCTCGAGGAGCAGTACGTCGCGCGGGCGGAGCCGCCGCGGCCGGGCAAGGTCGGCCTGGTCTCCGGCGGCGGATCCGGGCACGAGCCGCTGCACGCCGGCTTCGTCGGGCTCGGGATGCTCGACGCCGCCTGCCCGGGCGAGGTGTTCACCTCCCCCGTCCCGGACCAGATCCTCGCCGCCACCAAGGCCGCCGACACGGGCGCCGGGGTGGTGTACGTGATCAAGAACTACACCGGCGACGTGATGAACTTCCAGATGGCCGCCGAGCTCGCCGACGAGGAGGGCCTGCGGGTCGCGACCGTGCTCGTCGACGACGACGTGGCGGTCGAGGACTCGACCTGGACCGCGGGGCGCCGCGGCACCGGGGCGACCCTGCTGATCGAGAAGATCGCCGGGGCGCTCGCCGAGGAGGGCGCGGACCTCGATGCCGTCGCCGCGATCGGTCGCACCGTCAACGAGCGTTCGGCGTCGTTCGCCGTCGCGCTCACAGCCGGTACGACTCCCGCTTCTGGAAAACCCGGATTCGAGCTCGCCGCGGACGAGATCGAGGTGGGCGTCGGCATCCACGGCGAGCCCGGCCGCAGCCGCGAGCGGATGCGCCCGGCCCGGGAGCTGGCCGCGCTGGTCGTCGACGCGGTGCTCACCGCGAAACCGGTCGGCTCCGAGCCCCTCATCCTGCTCGTGAACGGGCTGGGCGGCACGCCGCTGATGGAGTTGTACCTCATGTTCGGCGAGATCCGCCGCCTGCTCGACGAGTCCGGGGCGACCATCGCGCGCTCCCTCGTCGGCAGCTACGTCACCAGCCTCGACATGGTCGGCATCTCCCTGACCGTGTGCCGCGCCGACGACGAGCTGCTGCGCCTGTGGGACGCGCCCGTGCGCACGCCCGCGCTGCGCTGGGGGGTGTGAGCGTGGACGAGGCCCTGGCCCGGGAGTGGATCGCCGCCGTCGCCGAGTCCGTGCGCGCGGAGGCGCAGCACCTCACCGACCTCGACACCGCGATCGGCGACGGCGACCACGGCGTGAACATGCGCCGCGGCTTCGACGCCGTGACCACCGCGCTCGGCGGCCTGGAGCCGACCTCCGCCGGCGACGTGCTCGGCAAGACCGGCACCACGCTGCTGTCGAAGGTCGGCGGCGCATCCGGGCCGCTCTACGGCACCGTGTTCCGCGCCCTGGGCAAGACGCTGCGCCAGGGCGGGACGTTCGCCGAGGGGCTGCAGGCGGCGCTGGACGGCGTGCGGCAACTGGGCAAGGCGGAGGTCGGCGACAAGACCATGGTCGACGCGCTGGCCCCCGCCGTGGACGCCTACGCGGGCGCCTTCGCCTCCGGAGAGCCCGTCGCGGCCCGGGCCGCCGCTGAAGCGGCAAAAGCAGGAGCAGCTTCGACGGTACCGCTGATCGCCCGCAAAGGCCGTGCCTCCTACCTGGGCGAGCGCAGCGCCGGGCACCCAGACCCCGGCGCCACATCGACCGCGCTCATCCTGGAAGCCCTCGCCCGGGTCACAGCCCGAGCGAACGACCGATGATCTCCTTCATGATCTCGGTGGTGCCGCCGTAGATGGTCTGGACCCGGCTGTTGAGCCACGCCTTGGCGACCGGGTACTCCATCATGAAGCCGTACCCGCCGTGCAGCTGCACGCACCGGTCCGCGACCTTGTTCTGCAGCTCCGTCGTCCACCACTTCGCCTTGGCCGCGTCGGCGACGCTGAGCCGGCCCGCGTTCTGCTCCAGGATGCAGTGGTTGAGGAACGTCCGCGCGATGGTCACCTCGGTGTCGAGCTCGGCGAGCAGGAACCGGTTGTGCTGGAACGTGCCGATGGGCCGCCCGAAGGCCTCGCGCCCGCGGACGTACTCCAGCGTCATGGCGAGCACCGACTCCGCCGCCGCGACCGCCGCCACCGCGATGCCGAGCCGCTCCCGGGGCAGGTTTGCCATCAGGTGGTAGAAGCCGCCGTCCTCCTGGCCGATCAGGTTCTCGGCGGGAATGCGGCAGTCGTCGAAGAACAGCTCGGCCGTGTCGTTCGCCTTGAGCCCGACCTTCTCCAGCCGGCGCCCGCGCGTGAACCCGGGCGTGCCCGTCTCCACCGCGAACAGGCTGATGCCGTGCGCGCCCTTGGACGCGTCGGTCTTGGCCACGACCACGACCAGGTCGGCCATCTCGCCGTTGGTGATGAACGTCTTCTGCCCGTTGAGCACCCAGGAGTCGCCGTCGCGCACCGCGTTCGTACGGATGCCGGCCAGGTCGCTGCCCGCGCCCGGCTCGCTCATCGCGATCGCGGTGACGATGTCGCCGGAGCAGAAGCCGGGCAGCCAGCGCTTCTTCTGCTCGCCGGTGGTGAGATCCGTCAGGTACGGCGCGACGACGTCGTTGTGCAGCCCGAACCCGAGCCCCGACGCCCCCGCCGCGATGATCTCCTCGACGAGGACCGCGTTGAACCGGAAGTCCCGCTGCCCCCCGCCGCCGTACTCCTCGTCGACGTCCATGCCGAGCAGCCCCGCCGCGCCGGCCTTGCGCCAGATCTCCCGGTCGACGATGCCGGCCTTGTCCCACTCGTCGTTGTGCGGCACGGCCTCGCGGGCGAGAAACTCCCGGCAGAGGTCCCGGAACGCGTGGTGCTCGGCCTCGTACAGGTGCTGCTCCATGGGCGCAAGTGTGCGACGCGAGACACTGTCTCGCCTAGCCTCGCACCCTGCCTTCGCGGCCCTCCGCCGCCTCGTGCCTCGGCTCTTGCCCTGGGTGGCGGTTGGCGGCGCGCCGGGGTGGCCGCACCGCCTTCGCGGCCCCTCGCCGTCTTGCGCCTCGGCTCTTGCCCCGGCGGCGATTGGCGGGGTCGCACCGCCTTCGCGGCCTGCCTAGAGTCCGAGCATGCCGTAGAGGTGGTCGGGCAGCGGCTGCGCGTCCTTGGGCTCCACGGCGTTCACGGCCGTGCCGAAGTCCGAGTAGGTCGCCGTCACCGGGTTGTCCGGGATGCGCACCGTGACCGAGACCAGCCGCTCCTGCTCGTCCACGCTCGCCTCGAACGGCACCGCCCGGGCCGCTTCCCCGAGCTGCATGACCTGCCCGACGTTGACCGGCCCCCACGCGACGATCCGGGTCATGTCGACGGTGCCGGAGTACGTGCGCCCATCGCGCCGGACGTCGTGCGAGGCCGCGATGAGCGCCTGCACGCCGGTAGGGTCCTTGGTGGCGCTGAGCCCGAGCGCCCCCGGCTTCGTGACCCGGGCCGAGTCGATCCGATACCAGGCCTGCCCGTCGAACCCCGGCAGCGGCAACCCGGTGAGCCGCGTGTACGCGCTCCCCCGCACCTCAACGGTGTCGATCGTGAGCGAGGCCCCGCGGGAACTGACGGAGACCGAGGCGTCGAGCAGATCCGCGAGCGGATCGATCCCGCCGGTGTAGCTGCCCTCCTTGGCGACCACCTTGAACCGGTAACTGCTGAACCCGAGATGCCAGACCCCGGCCGCCAACCCGCTGGGCGACGGCTTGACACTGACCGTAGGCGCCGGCTGAACCCCTTGGTGCGTACAGCCCGCAAGACCCACCGCGACGAGCAGGGCCGCAGCCAACGCCCGCCCGCACCGAGCACTCCACACCCGGGCCGCGCCCGGCCCTCGAACCGCCCCCGCACCGAAACCACGCCCCCGGACGCCGCCCGATGCACTGCCCGAGTCGGGCACCCGAACGCCAACCGGTGCGCTGCTTGGGTCAGGCACCCGGACCCCAACCGGTGCGCCACCCGGGCCAGGCACCAGCGGCCCGCCCGCTGAGCCCTCACGCGCGGCCGCCGCGGACGAACCGGCCCCGGGCCGGAGACGAGCACCGTCCCGTCTTCTCCGAGCCACGCGTCGATGCAAGCCGCCGGCTCCGGAGCCGCGGTCCTTCCCGTGCGCGCGACGCACCGTGTCCTCGGGTCGCGCCGGCCGGGCGGTCGTCCTCGTCACGCGGCGGAGCGTACCGGCCTCCGCGCGCCCCGGGCCCGCGGCCAAAGCCAAAGTTCAGTTGTTCAACAGGTTGTAGACAGCGGCATTCGCGGGTGCGACCTCCGCCGCCTTCGGAACCGTGACCTGCGCCGGCTTGCCCTGGTCGCGGTAGTCGACGGTGAGCGTGCGCTCGGCGGCCCCCGCGTAGGCGGGCACCGTCACCCGTACCGAGGCCAGCCGCCCCTGCGCGTCGAGCGTCACCACGAACGGCACTGCCTTCGCGCGCTCGCCGAGCGCCGTGAGCCCCGCCTGGTCCGCGAGCCCGAGGTCACCGCCGCGCGTGAGGTCGTAGGTGCCCGTGATCTTCCCGCCGTCCTCGAGCCGAGCCCGGGCGACCCGGGCCACGAAGTCCTGGCTGCTGGTCGGGTCCTTGGTCTCGAACAGCCCGATGATCTCGGTCCGCGTCACCTTGGTCCGATCGAACCGGTACCACTTCTTCGAGCTCACCCCGGCCGCCGGAATGCTCGTGCGGAAGTACCGCTCCCCGCCCCCGAGCACGATCCCCTCGAGCGAGAACTTCACCCCCGACGCGACCGAGTCGAGCCGCGCCTGCCGCTTCCCGGTCGGGTCCACGACCCCGGTGACGGTCCCGTTATCGATCTTCATCGTGTACCCGTACGTCGTCCCCTGCAGCGCCTTCACCGCCCCCACCAGCGCGTCCTTCCCGGCCGGGTCGGTCGATGCCGCCGCCGAGGTCGACCCGGGCTGCTCGCCGCCGACCCCGCACCCGCCCATCACGAGCGCCACGAGTACCGCGACCACGACCCCGGCGAGCTCCTTCGCCCGCCCACCGAAGCGCCGCCACTGCCCGCGCCCGCCATTACGCCCTCGATCGCGAAGCCCCGGCACCGGCTCCGCCGTGCTCTCCCGCGGACCCCCAGCCGCAACCGACTCCCCGGCGTTTTCGTGTTCGCGCCGCACGTCTCCGGCCGCGACCGGCTCCGCCACAGACCCGTTCGCCACAGACCCGTTCGCCATGGACACGGGCGGCGCGAACCCGTTCGCCACGGACACGGGCGGCCGGGCGTCGACGGGTGCGTGCGGTTCGGCGGTCGCGGCCAAGGGCAGAAGCAGACGCACCCGGGCGGCGACTTCCGCGGGGGCCGGTGGCGGGACGAGCTCACACGAGACCCGGGCCGACAGTCCGGCTCGGCCCGAGGCGACCACGGGAGCGACCAGCACCGGGTAGACGCCCTTGATTCCCCAGTCGGAGGGCAGGAGTTCGGCGACGGGGTCGACGACGTCGAGCGAGCAGGAGGTGCGGGCCGGCAGCTCGGGTGCGGGGCCAGCCGGGACGAGGAGCCACGGGGCCGGCGAAATCGCGAGCCCGCGCGCGGACACCGGGGCCGCGCTCGCCTTCGTCGCCGGCTGGAAGGTCGCGGAGATGGGCGGCGGACAGGGCGCCGCGACGGCGAGCGAGCACCAGGTCCGGCCGGACAGCGCCGGGGTGCGGGCGGCCGGGGCGGACAGGAGTGACGCCGGCGGGAACGTGAGGCCGTGGGCGAGAGGTGCGGGAGCCGGGGACGGGCCGGTCATGTCGAGCGAGCACCAGGCCCGGGCCGGTAAGAGGGATCCGGGCGCGGCGAGGACGCGGACGACTGGCACGAGCCGGGCGAGCCCAGGGTCGGCGATCTCCGGCTCCGACCGGGGTCCGGGGCGCTCGGCGGCCGGTGGCGCGGCGGCGAGGGCTGGGACGGGCGTGGCGGCGCCGAGGGCCAGGACGTGGGCGGGTGTCGCGGCGGCGGGCGTGGCGGCGCCGAGGGCCAGGACGTGGGCGGGCGCGGCGGGGGCTAAAGCGGGCGCGGCGGGGGCTGGGGTGTGGGCGGCGGCGGACGTGAAGTCCAGCGTGCACGTCGTTCGCGCGGACAGCGGGGCGGGCGAGCGCCGGGCAGCCGGGAGGGTCAGGAGCCGGGCCGCCGGCAGGCAAGGAATCGTCGGCGTGAGGGTTGACCGGGGGTGGTCGGGTCGCATGCTCTTCCTCCCTGAGTGAGCGGCCGGCGCGCGGCCGGACCCTGCGGCGGGGCCGCCTACTCCCCCTTCAACCGTCGATAGGCCGTTGCGGGTGCGCAAATATTTCGGAAACGGCCGGAGTCGCGGTCGCCCCGGTGCCCGCCGACGACCAGCACGATCAACTTCGCCGAGGTCAGGGGCCCTATCGGCCGCGAGTGCCGGGGCGCCGAGGCGTTCGGCGGCCGTTGAGTCGACGCGGGAGTGCGACACCTTCGTGACGTCCAAGGGGTTGGCGAGCGCCTCGACGCCGACCGTCCGGAGATGGCTCGCCTCCCGCCGTCGTCGCTGGAGCGCAGGAGCAGGCCGGCCGATGCGCGCTGGTGCGGCCAGGGCCTCAGAGCCGACCGTGGTCGCCCGGAACGTGGGTCGGCGGCGAGGGGAACAGGGCTCCGTCGTGCCTCGCCTCTCGCCGCCGTTGCCGAAGCGGTCGATGGAGCGTCGGAGCAGGCGATGCGAGCGGAGCCGGGCGAAGCGGGCCGTGATGAGCGCCGATGCGGCCAGGAGCGCGAGAACGGTCTGCATGCTGGTGCCTCCCCCGAATGCGGGCACCGCTCGCCCCCGTTTTGCGAGCGGTGCCCCCGATCGGTGGGGACATTAGCGAGGGGGTCCGACATTTTTCGGTTGCCGCTGCTCAGGGACCGGCTGCTATTGTACTGCCACATTCGCGCTTTTGTACTAGTACATAAGGAGCACCGTGGAGACGTATCAGCAGACGGCGCGCAGCACGCCTCGGCGCATGCCCGAACGGGCCTCCTACGACGTCGAGCTGGTGCACGAGGTGCTGGACGAGGCGTACGTCTGCCACCTCAGCTACGTCGCCGACGGTGAGCCGCGCGTGCTCCCGACGCTGCATGCGCGCGTCGGCGACACGCTGTACCTGCACGGCTCCACCGGCAGCCGCCCGATGCTCGCCGCGCGCGCGGAGGGGCTGCCCGTGTGCGTCGCGGTGACGATCATCGACGGGCTCGTGCTGGCCCGCTCGCAGTTCAACCACAGCGCCAACTACCGCTCGGTGATCGTCCACGGCATCGCGCGCCCGGTCGCGGACGAGGACGAGCGCGCCCGCGCGTTCGCCGCGCTCGTGGACAAGGTGGCGCCCGGGCGCGACGCCGACAGCCGGCGCCCGAGCCGCCGCGAGTCCGCGCAGACGTCGCTGCTCGCGCTGCCCCTCGCCGAGGCCTCGGCCAAGGTCCGGCGCGGCGGCCCGAAGGACGATCCCGAGGACGCCTCGTTGCCGCATTGGGCAGGGGTCGTACCGCTCACGCTCACTCGGGGGCTTCCGGTGCCGGCGGAGGCTCAGGAGGTACCGCTGCCGGGTTATCTGCGTCCGGACAGTGATCCTTGGCGGCGCCCGGGCGCGCTGCGGGGCCGCCACATCGTGCTCGAGCCGCTCGATCACGCCCACGCGCCCGGGCTGTTCGCGGCGCTGGACGACGCCGAGGTCTGGACGCACCTCACGATCCCGCGGCCGCGCTCGGTCGCGGAGACGGCGGTGATCGTCGCCGCGGCGCTGGCCGACGCCGATCGGGTGCCCTTCGTGCAACGCGACGTCGCGACCGGGCGGATCGTCGGCAGCACCTCGTACTACGCCGTCAATCCGGTGCAACGAGGCGTCGCCATCGGGCACACCATGATCGGCCGGCCCTGGTGGCGTACCGCGGTCAACACCGAGTCGAAGCTGCTCATGCTCCAGCACGCCTTCGACACCCTCGGCGCGCTGCGGGTCGAGTGGCACACGGACGTGCGCAACGAGCGCTCTCAGCGGGCGATCGAGAGGCTCGGCGCGCAGCGGGAGGGCGTCCTGCGCAGCCACCGCCGAAGGGCTGATGGCAGCCAGCGTGACACCGTGCTGTACTCCATGATCACCGACGAATGGCCAGCCGCGCGAGACCGGCTGGCCGCGGCGCTGGACAACGGAGGCGGCACGTGCTCGGCATCACCAACCCCCTGACGTACGTGCTCGGCACGCTCGCGATCGTGCTGCTGCCGGGGCCCAACTCGCTGTACGTGCTCTCGGTCGCCGCGCGGCGCGGGGTGCGCGACGGCTACCGGGCGGCGGCCGGGGTGTGGCTCGGCGACGCGGTGCTCATGACGCTGTCGGCCGGCGGGGTCGCCTCGCTGCTGCACAGCACTCCGTGGCTGTTCGGCATCGTGAAGTACGCCGGCGCGGCGTACCTGGCCTTCGTCGGCGTCCGGCTCGTCGTCAGCACGTTGCGGCGCAAGGGCGCCGAGGACGCGACGGTAGCGGCCGCGCCCGCGGACCGGCCCTTCCGCCGTGCGCTCGTGATCAGCCTGCTCAACCCGAAGGCGATCCTGTTCTTCGTGTCGTTCTTCATCCTGTTCGTGGATCCGTCGTACCCGCTCCCAGCGGTCAGCTTCCTGGTGCTCGGGGCGGTCGCGGAGGTGCTCAGCGCGCTGTACCTGACGGGGCTGATCTTCGGCGGGCGGTTCCTGGCCGATCGCTTCCGGGCGCGGCGCCGGCTCGCCAAGGGGCTGACGACGCTGGTCGGGGGCGCGTTCCTGGCCTTCAGCGTGAAGCTCGCGACGGCCAGCCTCTCCTGAGGCACCGCTTCTTGGGCCGTGCGGCCGCATCGGGGTCCCCCGCCTGACCGGGCAGGGGACCCCTCGTTGCCCGGCCAGGCAAGTTCGGGTGTCCCTTCGGGTGTGCAATACAGTAGCCAAACGGACCAATTCGGGCAAATCGCTGCCGCCCTCAAAAAGTGTCGTACCCCCGGTGCAGGATTGTGGGCATGGCAGAGCTGGATGGTTTCGGGGCGGCGACACGCGAGTGGTTCCGCGCCGCGTTCGCGGCACCGACCAGGGCACAGGCGGGCGCGTGGCGGGCGATCAGCGCAGGCCGGCACGCGCTCGTGGTGGCGCCGACCGGCTCCGGCAAGACCCTCGCCGCGTTCCTGTGGTCCCTCGATCGGTTGGCCGCCGAGCCGCCCGCCGAGCCCGCCCGCCGGTGCCGGGTGCTCTACGTCAGCCCGCTCAAGGCGCTGGCCGTCGACGTCGAGCGCAACCTGCGGGCCCCGCTGGCCGGCATCCGGCAGGCCGCCGCGCGGCTCGGCCAGGAGCCTCCCGACATCCGGGTGGGCATGCGCACCGGCGACACCCCGGCCGACGAGCGCCGGGCCTTCGCCCGCACCCCGCCGGACATCCTGATCACCACCCCCGAGTCGCTGTTCCTGCTGCTCACCTCGCAGGCGCGGGAGTCGCTGCGCGGCGTCGAGACCGTGATCATCGACGAGGTGCACGCGGTCTGCGCCACCAAGCGCGGGGCGCACCTGGCGCTGTCACTCGAACGGCTCGACGCGCTGCTGGAGCGGCCGGCGCAGCGCATCGGGCTCTCGGCGACCGTGCGGCCCATCGACGAGACCGCGCGCTTCCTGGGCGGGGCGGCTTCGGTGGAGATCGTCCAGCCGCCGAGCGCCAAGACCATCGAGGTCGAGGTCCAGGTGCCGGTCGAGGACATGACGGCGCTGGGCGAGGCCGCGCCCGGCGAGGACGACGACGGGGCGCCCCGGCAGGCGTCCATCTGGCCGGCCGTCGAGGAGCGCGTGCTCGACCTGATCCAGGCCCACCGCTCGACCATCGTGTTCACCAACTCGCGGCGCGGCGCCGAGCGGCTCTGCGCCCGGATCAACGAGCTGGCCGGGGCCCGCGCCGGGGTGCCGCAGCCGGAGCCGGCCCGCACCCCGGCCGAGATGATGGCCCAGGCCGGCATGGCCGGAGGCGCGCCGCCGGTCGTGGCCCGCGCGCACCACGGCAGCGTCTCCCGCGAGGAGCGCAAGCACATCGAGGAGGCGCTCAAGTCCGGGCAGCTGCCGGCCGTCGTCGCCACCTCCAGCCTGGAGCTGGGCATCGACATGGGCGCCGTCGACCTGGTGGTGCAGATCGAGGCGCCGCCGAGCGTCGCGGCGGGGCTGCAGCGGGTCGGGCGGGCCGGGCACCAGGTCGGGGCCGTCTCCCGCGGCGTGGTCTTCCCCAAGCACCGCGGCGACCTGGTCTCGTGCGCGGTCGTGGCCGAGCGCATGGTGGAGGGCGGCATCGAGGAGCTGCGCTACCCGCGCAACCCGCTCGACGTCCTGGCCCAGCAGATCGTCGCGATGGTGTCGATGGAGGCCTGGTCCGTCGACGACCTCGCCAAGCTCGTGCGGCGGGCCGCGGTCTACGCCGACCTGCCCGACTCGGCGCTGTTCGCGGTGCTGGACATGCTGGCCGGGCGCTACCCGTCCACCGCCTTCGCCGAGCTGCGGCCGCGGCTCGTGTGGGACCGCACCGAGGGGCAGCTCTCGGCCCGGCCCGGCGCCCAGCGGCTCGCGGTCACCAGCGGCGGCACGATCCCCGACCGGGGCATGTTCGGCGTGTTCCTGGCGGGCGCGGAGAAGGCGGCCCGGGTCGGCGAGCTCGACGAGGAGATGGTCTACGAGTCGCGGGTCGGCGACGTGTTCCTGCTCGGCTCGACGTCGTGGCGGATCGAGGACATCACCCCCGACCGGGTGCTGGTCTCCCCCGCGCCCGGCGCCGCGGCGAAGATGCCGTTCTGGAAGGGCGACTCGCCGGGGCGGCCGGTGGAGCTGGGGCGGGCGATCGGGGCGCGGCTGCGCGGATTCGTGAAGTCCGGCGACGAGGCGGCCCGGGTGCACCTGCGGGCCGGCGGGCTCGACGACTGGGCGGCCGACAACCTGCTGGCCTACCTGCGCGAGCAGCGGGCCGCGACCCGGCACCTGCCCGACGACCGCACGGTGCTGGTCGAGCGGTTCCGCGACGAACTCGGGGACTGGCGGATGACTGTCCACTGTGTCCTCGGGGCCCGCGTCAATGCGCCGTGGGCGCTGGCGATCGGGCGGCGGCTGCAGGAGCGGTACGGGGTGGATGCCCAGGTCATGCCGAGCGACGACGGGATCGTGGTGCGGCTGCCCGACGTGGCCGACGAGCCGCCCGGCGCCGAGCTGGTCGCCTTCGACCCGGACGAGATCGCCGGGATCGTCGAGGAGACGGTCGGCACGTCGGCGATGTTCGCGGCGCGGTTCCGCGAGTGCGCGGCCCGGGCCCTGCTCCTGCCGCGGCGGGACCCGCGCCGTCGGCAGCCGCTGTGGCAGCAGCGTCAGCGCTCCGCCCAGCTGCTCGACGTGGCCCGCGACTACGCCGACTTCCCGATCACGCTGGAGGCCGCGCGGGAGTGCCTGCAGGACGTGTTCGACGTGGCCGGGCTCGTCGGGGTGATGCGCGACGTGGCCGGGCGCAAGCTGCGGCTGGTCGAGGTCGAGACCGAGCGGCCCTCCCCGTTCGCCCGGTCGCTGCTGTTCGGCTACGTCGGGGCGTTTCTCTACGAGGGCGACGCGCCGCTGGCCGAGCGCCGCGCCGCCGCCCTCGCGCTCGACCCGACCCTGCTCGCGGAGCTGCTCGGGCGGGTGGAGCTACGGGAGCTGCTCGACCCGGCCGTGGTCGCCGAGACCGAGTCGAGCCTGCAGTGGCTCGGCGAGCAGCGCACCCCGCGCGACGCCGAGGACGTCGCCGAGATGCTGCGGGTGCTCGGCGACCTCGGCGACGACGGGCTCGCGGCCCGCGGCGCCGATCCGGCCTGGGCGCGGGAGCTGGCCGACCGGCGGCGCGCGATCCAGGTCCGCGTCGCCGGGGAGGCGCGCTGGATCGCCGTCGAGGACGCCGGGCGATACCGCGACGCGCTGGGGGTGGCGTTGCCGGTCGGCCTGCCCTCCGCCTACCTGGAGCCGGTCGCGGACCCGCTCGGCGACCTGGTGAGCCGCTACGCGCGCACCCACGCGCCGTTCACCGCCGCGGCGTGCGCGGCACGCTTCGGGCTCGGGGTGTTCGTCGTCGAGCAGGCGCTGCGCCGGCTGCCCTCGGCCGTGTCCGGCGAGTTCTCCCCCGACGGGGCCGGCACCGAGTGGTGCGACGCCGAGATCCTGCGCCTGCTGCGCCGCCGCTCGCTGGCCGCGCTGCGCCGCGAGATCGAGCCGGTGCCGCCGCGCGTGCTGGCCCGGTTCCTGCCGCAGTGGCACCACATCAGCGGCTCCTCCCGGGCCCGCGGCGTGGAGGCCGTGGCGTCGGCGATCGAGCAGCTGCAGGGGGTGGCGATGCCCGCCTCGGCGCTGGAGCGGCTCATCCTGCCGGCCCGGGTCGGGGACTACAGCCAGGCCTACCTCGACGAGCTCACCGCCTCCGGCGACCTGGTGTGGGCCGGCACCGGCTCGATCGGCGAGCACGACGGCTGGGTGACCCTCGCCTTCGCCGACGCCGCGCCGCTGCTCCTGCCGCCGGCCGCCGAGGTGGGCGGGCCGCTGCACGAGGCCGTGCTCGACGCCCTCGCCGGCGGGCAGGCGCTGTTCTTCCGCGGGCTCGCCGAGCACATCCACGCGCCCGAGGAGGAGCTCGTGGCCGCCCTCTGGGACCTCGTCTGGGCCGGCCACCTGTCCAACGACACGATCGCGCCGCTGCGGGCGAAGCTCGGCGGCGGCGGGGCGCACCGGTCGCGGCCCTCGGCGCCGAAGTCGCGGTACCGACGGGCGGGCTCTCTCTCGCTCGGCCGCGCCGCGCTCGCCGTCGCCCGCAGCGGCCCGCCGACGGCCGCGGGCCGGTGGTATCGGCTGCCCGAGCGCGACCTCGACCCGACCCGGCGCGCGACCGCCAACGCCGAGCTGCTGCTGGACCGGCACGGGGTCGTCACCCGCGGCGCGGTCATGGCCGAGGACCTGCCGGGCGCCTTCGCCGGCGTCTACCCGGTGCTCGCCGCGATGGAGGAGCGCGGCGCGGCCCGGCGCGGCTACTTCGTCGAGGGCCTCGGCGCCGCCCAGTTCGCCCTGCCGGGCGCGGTCGACCGCCTGCGCGGCGGGACCGAGCACCGCGACGCGCTCGTGCTGGCCGCGACCGACCCGGCGAACCCGTACGGCGCGGCCCTGCCCTGGCCCGAGCGTGTCGTCGACGTCGGCGACGGCGAGCGGTCCGGCCACCGCGCGGGCCGCAAGGCCGGCTCGCTGGTCGTCACCGTGGGCGGCGACCTGATCCTCTACGTCGAGCGCGGCGGCCGCACCCTGCTGTCCTACGCCGACGACCCGGAGCTGCTCGCCCTGGCCGCGAAGGCGCTGGCGGACGCGGTGCACGGGGGCGCGTTGGGGGCGCTGTCGGTCGAACGGGCGGACGGGGAGTCGATCCTGCAGTCGTCCTTGCGCGATGCGCTGGCGAGCGCGGGGTTCCGCAGCACACCGAGAGGACTACGACTACGCGGCTGACGACTGGCCTTTGACCGAATCGAGGAGCTGGAACGAAGAACAGCTCGCCGCTCCGGGGCGGCGCGGCTCGCGGCGGCCGGCGTGGGCTCGCGACGGCCTGCCGCACCGGCTCGCGGCGGGTCGGCTCGCGACGGCCCTGCGGATCGGGTCGTGTGCGGTGCGCGGTGCGCGGGTGTGCGGTGCGCGGCAATCGTGCGGTACGCGGGTGTGCGGTGTGCGGTGCGCGGCAATCGTGCGGTGCCTGACAGAGCCGAGCGCAATGGCCGTGCGGTGGAAGCGAAACGCGGCAAGGCGCGGCCGTGAAGGCAACCCACGCGGCGGTCCGGCGTGACGCGGCGCGCGGTGAATGTGCGCGAGGTGCGGGGTCAGTACGTGATGGTCACTCGGTCGCCCGGGGACAGGGTCAGGCGCTGGGCCGCGTTGCCGCCGTTCACCGCGATCGCCGCGTAGCCCGCCGAGTCGGCCAGGAGTACCAAGGCGTTCGGGTCCGCGTTGCCGAAGGTCGTCGTGTGCACGGCCGGGGTGCCGTTCACCTCGGCGTGGGCGGGGATCGGGGACAGGGCCGCGGCCGTGGCGGCCAGCTGGACGTTGCCGAAATGGTCCACCGTCTGGACTTCGGCGACGAGGCGGCCGGGGGTCTGCTCGACGTACGGCTGCGGCAGTGTCACCCAGTCCGTGATCTCCTCGCCCGCGTCGAGCAGGGCGGCGCCCTCGGACAGGCGGGCGGCCACGGGGGCGAAGATGTCGCGGCCGTGGAAGGTGTGCGAGACCTCCGGCGCGAACCACGAGCGGTTCGTCAGCGCCACGGCCGTGGTCACGCCGCCCAGCGCTAGGGCCGCCGGGATGAGCAGGCCGTTGTCCGGGCCCACGAGGAAGCTGCCGCCGGCCGTGGCGATGGCGATCGGGCGGCGGGCCGTGCCCACGCCGGGATCGACCACGGCCAGGTGTACGCCCCGCGGCAGGGACGGGACCGTCTGGGCCAGGATCGCGGCGCCGCGGCGGATGTCGCCGGGTGGGATCAGGTGGGTGATGTCGAGGACCCGGGCCTGCGGGGCAAGGCGGGCGAGCACGCCGTGGCAGGCCGCCACGAAGCCGTCCGACAGGCCGTAGTCGGTCGTGAACGAGATCATCGCGATAGTGTCCGCTCCATGCGGCTTTGCGTGTTCACCGAGCCTCAGCTGGGGGCTACGTACGAGGACCAGCTTGCCATCGCGCGGCGGGCCGAGGAGCTCGGCTTCGAGGCGTTCTTCCGGTCCGACCACTATCTGACCGGGTCCGGCGGCGGGATGCCGGGGCCGACCGACTCGTGGGTGACGCTCGGCGCGCTCGCGCGGGAGACCTCGACGATCCGGCTCGGCACGCTCGTGACCTCGGCGACGTTCCGGCTTCCGGGGCCGCTCGCGATCGCGGTGGCGCAGGTCGACGCGATGAGCGGCGGGCGGGTCGAGCTAGGGCTGGGCACGGGCTGGTACGAGCGGGAGCACGCCGCGTACGGCATTCCGTTCCCGCCCGTGGGCGAGCGCTTCGACCGGCTCACCGAGCAGCTGGAGATCATCAAGGGGCTCTGGGCGACGCCGCCCGGGATGACGTACTCCTTCGAAGGCCGCTACTACGACGTCGTCGACTCCCCGGCGCTGCCCAAGCCCGTGCAGCCCGCGGGGCCGCCGGTGATCATCGGCGGGACGGGGCCGAAGCGCACGCCGCGGCTCGCCGCTCGGTACGCCGACGAGTTCAACGTGCCGTTCGCGTCGCTGGATGACACCGACGCGCAGTACCGGCGCGTGGTCGAGGCGATCGAGGCCGAGGGTCGCGACGGGCGCGCGCCGATCGTGTTCTCGTTCGCGCAGACGATCGTGTGCGGCGCGACCGAGGCCGAGGTCCGTCGCCGCGCGGAGGCGGTCGGCCTGAACCCCGGCGGGCCGCAGGCCGGTCAGCTGTACGGCACGCCGCAACGCCTCGCCGAGCAGATCAGCGGCTTCGTGAAGGCCGGCGCCTCCCGCGCGTTCCTGCAGGTGCTGGACCTGCGCGACCTCGAGCACCTGGAGCTGATCGCGGCCGAGGTGGCACCCCTGCTCGACTGAGCCCGCGCGGCGATACAACGCCGAAAAGTGGGCAGTCCCCGTGCGTGCCCGGGAGCGACGCAGCACACGAAAGCGCCCACCCGCCGAGAACACCGCGGCCGCCCGAGCGACATGAGGCGCGACAACGGGAGGACGCGCCCGAGCGAGACGACGCGCGGGAGCAGCACGACGCGCCCGAGCAAGACGACGTGTCCGAGCGAGACGACGCGCCCGAGCGGGACGACGCGCGGGAGCAGTACGACGCGCCCGAGCAAGACGACGCGTCCGAGCGAGACGACGCGCCCGAACGCCAGGACGCGTCCGAGCGGGACGACCGCGCGACGGAGCCGCCGGGTGGCCCGAGGTCTCAGCCGAGGCCGCCCGGGCGGCGCGTCACCCGGGGACGGCCCGGCGCCGGGGCGGTCGCGAGAAGGCTGCAACGGGGCTTCGCGCTCGGTGGCGTGCTGCTGATCATGGTGGCGGCACTGGCGGTACCGATGGCGCAACCCCGGCCCGTCAAGGTGCTCTGCGTCGACGACGTCGTGCAGGCCCGCGCCGTGGCCGGGCTCGCCAACTTCTCCGCCTGGCTGCGGCGCAACCACGCGACCGGGTTCATCGGCGAGATCGGCTGGCCCGGCGACCGGGACGCGGAGCAGTGGAGCCGGGTCGCGGAGGTCTGGTACGAGGCGGCCGACGCGATCGGGCTCCCCGTCACCGCCTGGGCCGCCGGCGCGTGGCCCGCGAACTACCCGATGGCCGTGTACCGCCCGGTCGCGCAAGGCCTGCGGGTCGACGTGGCCGGGCCGCAGGCGCACATCGTCGAGCGGCATGCGAGTACACCCGGATATCTGCGCGGCGTGAACCTGGCCGCGGGCTCGTTCGCCGCCTCGGACAGCGACGGCGGCTTCGGCACCACGAACCCGGGCCGCTACGGCCTGGACTACACGTACGAGACGCCGTCGAGTTACGCGTTCCTGGCCGGCCGCGGCGTGCGCCTCGTGCGGCTGGCGGTCAACTGGGAGCGGCTGCAGCCGCGGCCGTTCGGGCCGCTGGACGCGACCGAGCTCGCGCGGGTGCGCGACGCGCTCGAGCACGCGCGGCGGGCCGGGCTCGCGGTCATCATCGACCTGCACAACTACGGCGACTACGCGCTCGGGGGCGGCCGGGACGGGCCGCCGCGCATGCTGCGGCTCGGCGAGTTCGCGCTGCCGACGACGGCCCTGGCCGACTTCTGGCGGCGGCTGAGCGTCGCGGCCGACGACCCGTCGGTGATCGGGCTCGGGCTGCTGAACGAGCCGACGCGACTGGCCGCGGACGGGCGCGCGGGCGCGCTGATCTGGCAGCGTGCGGCCCAGGAGGCGGTCGACGCCATCCGCGCGACCGGGGACCGGCGGGCGATCCTCGTCAGCGGGTACACCCCCATCGGACCGCCCTCGTGGGGCGAGATGCACCCGGTCGCCTGGATCCGGGACCCCGCGCACCGGGTCGCCTACGAGTCGCACGCGTACTTCGACCACGACGGCAGCGGGCACTACTGGATGTCGTACGACGACGAGCTGCGCAGCGTCACCTGGCCCCCGCCCGCGCTGTGCCAGCGGTTGACACCGATGGGCCGCCAGGTGCTCACTGCTTAGGTGATCGATGTGCGGCGGGCCGGACCGGGCGACCTCGAACCCGCGCTGGAGGTGTGGCGGGCCGCCAACGAGGCGCGCGGCCACGCGCCCGCGCCCGCGCGCGTGGAACGGGTGCGCGCCAAGCTCCGCGAGCCCGGCGCGCTCGTCGTCGTGGCCGTTGACCAGGGCGCGGGCGAGACGGTGGCGATGGGGCTGGCCGAGCCGGGCCGGGCGGACGACGGCGCGGGGGCGCCCGTCGCCGGGGAGGGCCACGTGTCCATGGTGTTCGTCGCGCCCGCGCGCTGGGGTGCGGGCCTCGGCGGCCTGGTCCTCGACGCGCTGCACGCGGCCGGGTGGGCCCGCACCACGCTGTGGACGCGCACGAGCAACGCGCGGGCGCGCCGGCTCTACGAGAAGGCCGGGTACCGCCCGACCGGGCGGACCTCGGCGCTGCCCGCCGGTGACGGGATCATGCAGCTGGAACGGATCGGCTAGCCTCTCAGTGACATGAGGCGTGTGGCGTTGGTGCTGATCGGGCTCGGCGTGGGGCTGTTCGCCGGCTCGCAGCTCGCCGCGTCCCGGGCGCAGGCCACGGCCCTGTGGACGGGCGTCGCCGCGACGGTCATCGGGCTCGTCATGCTCGCCGCGAGCGGGCCGACGACCTACGAGCCGAGCGAGGAGGGCGAGGAC
Source organism: Dactylosporangium sp. NPDC000244 (assembly GCF_040300725.1). Taxonomy (NCBI): domain Bacteria; kingdom Bacillati; phylum Actinomycetota; class Actinomycetes; order Micromonosporales; family Micromonosporaceae; genus Dactylosporangium; species Dactylosporangium sp. NPDC000244. Next base: position 19,656 of record NZ_JBEPEH010000040.1, on the reverse strand, counting down.
GGCCGCCCGACGCTCTCCGGGCTCGGCACCCGGGTCGACCAGATCCTGCGCATCGCCGAGGAGCAGGCCGCCGACCATCTCCGGCAGGCCGAGAAGGACGCCCGGAAGGTGCGCGCCCGCGTCGAGGCCGGGCTGTGGCTCGTGCTGCGCGAGGGCGACGACGGCGAGCGGTACGAGGTGGCCCGCCTCGAGTCGCGCTCGGACGCCGACTCGGTCGTCGCCGCGCTCGAGGCCCGCGGGCACCTGCAGCGCTACTCCGTGGCCCCGGCCGGCGGCTGACACGTGCCCGAGGGCGACACCGTCTGGAACACCGCGCGCGTGCTCGGATCGGCGATCACCGGCCAGACCATCACGCGCAGCGACTTCCGGGTGCCGCGGCTGGCGGCGGCCGACCTGTCCGGCTGGACCGTCGCCGAGTCCGCGTGCCGGGGCAAGCACCTGCTGCTGCGGCTGACGAAGGACGGCCGGGAGCCGCTCACCCTGCACTCCCACCTGCGTATGGACGGCGCGTGGCGCACGTACGGGCCGGGCGAGCGCTGGACCGGCCGCCCCGCGCACCTGATCCGCGTCGCGCTGCACACGCCGGCCGCGGTCGCCGTCGGCTTCCATCTGCACGAGCTCGACCTGGTGCCCACGCGCGAGGAGGCGCGGCTCGTCGGGCACCTCGGCCCCGACCTGATGGGCGAGGACTGGGACGCCGACGAGGCGGTGCGCCGGCTGCTGGCCAGGCCCGAGCGCTGGATCGCCGACGCGCTGCTCGACCAGCGCAACCTCGCCGGGATCGGGAACCTTTACAAGGCCGAAACGCTGTTCCTGCGCGGCGTGTCCCCGTGGACGCCCACCGGCGACGTCGCGGACCCGGGCGCGCTGGTCGCGAAGGCCCACGCGCTGCTCAACTCGAACCGGGGCCGCTTCACCCAGACCACGACGGGCTCGCTGCGCCGCGGCGAGACCAACTGGGTGTTCGAGCGCGCCGGTCAGCCCTGCCGGCGGTGCCGCACCACCATCCGCCGCTGGACCGGCGGTGACAACGATCGCATCACATACTGGTGCCCGCACTGCCAGCCGGGGAACGGACCCCCGGACCGGGCGTGACCGCGCGGCCGCACGAGCACGAGGTCGCCCTCGGCGTCGAGGTCGACAAGCCAGAAGCGCTGGATGTCGTACGGCATGTGCACCCTCGTCACGCTATCCAGCCTGCCCCGGAATGCCCCATTCCCTAAGCCAAATTTGAAGCCCCGTTATTTCGCGACGTATCCGCATCGACCGCTCGGCGGTTGTTACCCCCGTGACCGGCGTGCTTCGAGATCGCGCGCACCGGGTAGGGTGCTGGCCGGTACGTCTCATGGGGAGGGGCGCGATGGATCACCGCATGACCCGGCGCGGCCTGCTCGCCGGGTTCGTCGCGGCGGCCACGCTGTCCGCGTGCGACGGTGCGCCTCTGGTGACGCCCACCCCGACGACCTCGTTCAACCCGCCCCAGGACCAGCCGATCGCGACCTGGGAGCTCACCGGCGGGTTCACCGCGGCCGGGATCGCCGCGCTGCGCCCGCCCCGCCTGGTCGTCTACGGCGACGGCGACGCCATCGCGGACGCGACGTACCGCTCCCGCCTGGACCCCGACCAGCTGCGCACCCTCGCCGCCGGCATCGCGGACGACCTGCGCGCGGGCGGCTCGCAGAAGAAGCCGACGCCCACCATGACGATCGCCGACGCGCCCGTGACGAAGGTCTCGGTGTGGTCGCCGACGGGGCCGCTGACGTTCACGGCCGAGGGGCTCGACGAGCTCAAACCCGATCACGTGTACGCGGATGTGCTCTACGACGCCCGCGACCGCCTCGCCGCCGTGCACAAGACGGTGTCCGCGACCGCGCAGCCATACCTCGCCACCCGCGTCCGCGTCGTGGCCGTTCCGGCGCTCGAAGGGCAGGCTGGCACCGGCACCCCGATCGTGCCCGACCCGAGCCCGTCGGCGACGGTGAACCCGTGGCCGAGCGGCGTCACGCTGCCGTCCCCCGACGCGGAGGGCCTGCGCCGCACCGACTTGGACGGCGACGCGGCGCGGGCGGCGGTGCGCATGCTCACGCGGGACCTGGATCAGCGCGGGGCCTGGCCGACGTACCGCATGGCCGACGGCACCGTGGTCCGGGCGAGCTGGCGTTATCTGCTGCCGACGGAGTGACCTCGTGAGTGATCTTCGAAAAGTCGGGCGCTCCGCGCACGACTTTTCGGATTTTTCGCCTGTCGGGATATAAATCCGAAAAGTCCGATCACGGAGTGTCGGACTTTTCGCTGAACGGAACGCCATTCCGCGGCCAAGCGCGCAGCAGCCTCAAGAGCCGCGCGGACTCAAACACGGCGCGGCGTCAGGCGCGGCGTGGACTCGGGCACGGCGCAGACTCGAACTGAAGCGGTCTACGGGCGAGGCGCGGCCTAAGGACCATGCAGCTCCGAAGCCCTTCAGCGCGACCTCGCCGCGGACTCGGGCGCGGCGCGGCCTGACGACTGCGCAGGTCCGCAAGCCCCCTCCGCGCGACCCCCGCCGCGGCCTCTGGCACGGCGGGGGCTCGAAATCAAGCGGTCTGCGGGCGAGGCGCGGCCTGAGGACTGCGCAGATCCGCGAGCCCCTCCGCAACCCCACGCAAAAACGCCGTCGCATCCGCGAGACTGCCCACCGCCGCATTGTCCTCAGCAACACACCCAGCGGCCGCGGTCACGAACTGCTCGTACGCGGTGACCCCCTGCTCGAGCTGCTCGGCGAGCATCCGATGAGCGGGCCGCAGCGCATCACCCGAGGGCCCGATGCGCATCGTGCGCTCGACGGACGCGCACCGCTGGGCGAGATCGCGCAGCTGCCGCTCGGCCACCGCCGCGTCCAGTACGGCTCCCTCGGCGGCCGGCCCGAGTCGCCCGACCAGCCCGCTGAGCATGGTGGCGGCGCGGTCCAGGCGCCGCCAGGGCTCGGCGACGGTGAGGCCCCGCAGCTTGAACACGTCGCGCTGCCGGTCGAACTCGGCTATCGCGGTGCGCCCGGCCGGAAGCCGCTGGACCAGCCCGACGAGCTTCTCCCGCGCCATGGTGCCCGCGAGCGCCGGATCGGGCTCGGCCGGCACCGGCAGCGCGCGGAAGGCCCGGAAGTCCAGCCAGCGCCACCAGGCGATGGCGATGGAGCCGCCGGCCGCGGCCGCCCAGAACGCGTCGGGCAGGCCGAGGCCGGCATACGGCACGAGGACGGCGGTCGCCCCGGTGAGCAGGCCCGCGCGCACGGTCCAGCCGCGGGCGGAGCGGTGCAGTTTCCGCAGCCGCTTGAGGTGCTTCGTCCGATCGCTGGCCATGACCGCCCCCCGATCCCGGTCAGCCTGCGCTGGCCGAATCTCCCGCCTGCTTGTCCTTCATGCTGGCCCGGATCTCGTCGAGCCGGGAAATGCTGGCGTCCTTCGGCCCGGCCGAGGCGACCGACGGCGACTCCGGCGCGGAGGCGAGCTTCTCGCCGGCCATGCTCGCGCGGATCTGGTCGAGGCGGGAGCTGCCGGCCATGTCGAGGGTCGAGCGCTGCACCTCGAGCATGCGGCCCTCCACCGAGTTCGAGGCGAGCTCGGCGCGGCCCATCGCGTTGGCGTACCGCCGCTCGATCTTCTCCCGCACCTCGTCCAGCGACGGGGTGTTGCCGGGGGCGGCGAGGCCGCTCATCGACTCGAGCGACTTGGCGACGGTCTCCTGCATCTTCGCCTGCTCGAGCTGGCTGAGCAGCTTCGTGCGCTCGGCGAGCTTCTGCTGGAGCATCATCGCGTTGTTCTCGACCGCCTTGCGCGCCTGGGCGGCGGCGTTGAGCGACTGGTCGTGGAGGGTCTTGAGGTCCTCCATGCCCTGCTCGGCCGCGACGAGCTGGGTGGCGAACACCTGCGCCGTCTGCTCGTACTGCGTCGCCTTCGCCTCGTCCCCCTCGGCGCGGGACTTGTCGGCGAGCATCAGCGCCTGCCGCGCGGAACCCTGCAGCTTCTCAACCTCGGACATCTGCCGGGACAGCCGCATCTCCAGCTGCCGCTGGTTGCCGATCACCGCCGCGGCCTGCTGCACGAGCGCCTGGTGCTGACGCTGCGCGTCCTCGATCGCCTGCTGGATCTGCACCTTCGGATCGGCGTACTCGTCGATCTTGGCACCGAACAGCGCCATGAGGTACTTCCAGCCCTTAGCGAACGGATTCGCCATTTCGCGGTCCTCTCTCGGCCAGCACGGGGACGTGCAGCTTCTATCGTGTCAGGCTCGCGCTAGAGCGTCACGTCCGGTCGCGGGCCAACCCCCGGAAAATCACTGCCAAACACGTACATTGCAGACACAAGTCAGGGGGATCTCAGGGCTGTGGGCCCGGGACATCCCCACCCGAGAGCGCCGAGCGCGACAGCCGCTCGGCCTCGGCCAGGCCTGCGCGCAGGCCCTCGAGGTCGTTCGTGAGCTCCGCCACCTTGGACGCGGTCAGCGGTGCGCCGCCGACCGTGGTCGCGTGCAGAGCGACCAGCTCCGCCATCCGCGCGACCAGGCCCTCCATGCCCAGCACCGCGGACTGCATGCGGGCCAGGAGCATCTCGCGGGCCTCGCGCAGCCGCTGACCGACGTCGAGCTGGTCCGCGACGGCGCGCCGGGCCCGCTCCCGTTCGTCGCGCAACGGTCCCGGGGCGAGGCCGGACAGGCCGCGCTGGAGCTGGTTGTACTCCTGCCGAAGCCGCTGTGTGTTGATCCCCGCCGCCGTCTGGTCGATCAGCGTCACCTGCCCGGCGAAGCGGGCGAGGTCCCCGAGCGCCCCGGCGGCCGAGTCGTCGACCTCGGAGATCTGGCTCCTCAGGATCGGGTCGCCGGTGCCCTCCGCCTGCCGTCGCAGCGTGCGCACCGCGGCCTCGGCGCGCTTGAGGAACCGCTCGGCGTCGCTGCCCCGCGGCGGGGTGGGCAGGCTCGGGGGCGGCGCGGCGTTCAGCGGCCGGGGCGATGACCCGCCGCGGTCGGTGAGCACGCCGAGGCCGACCCGAATCCCGTACACCGCGCCCGCGACCGCGAGCCCGACCGGCACGCCGACGAGCAGGCCGGCCGGGGCCAGGGCGGCCGCCACCGCACCGCCCATGCCCCCCAGCACGCCCGCGGCGACGAGTCCCCACGGCTCGGTCAGCTGCTCCTTGACGCCCACGACGGTAAGTGTGCCCCTTCGACCTGAGGATCAGAAGTTGCTGAGGACGTTGACGAGCACGTTGTTGATCGTCGTCGGGTCGCTCGCGTCGTACGCCGCCGCGCGCGAGGCCGAGGAGATCTTCTGCAGCGTGCCGAGGTCGGCCTGCCCGCCGTAGGCGATGGTGAACACGCGGACCGGGATCTCCTTGTCCGACGTGTCCACGTCGCGCACGAGCGCGTCGAGGTCGCTGTCCTTCGGGTACTCGTTCTTGCCGTCCGTGAGCACCACGACCGCGTTGATCCGGCTCGGGTCGGACAGCTCGACCATCTTGCGCTGCGCGGCCCGCGTGGTGGCGTACAGGGCCGTCCCGCCCTCGGCGCTGATACCCCTTATCACCTGCTCCAGCTTCGCCTTGTTGCCCGACAGCGCGGCGACCGGCACCTGCTCGGTGTACGGCGTGCTGGCCCCGGCCACCTCGGTCGAGAACGTCCACAGCCCGACCTCGTCGTCCGGCGCGAGCAGCGCCAGCGACTGCAGCGCCGCCTGCTTGGCCAGCTCCATGCGGGTCTGGCCGTTGCCGGCGTCGTTGTTCATCGAGCCGGACACGTCGAGGACCAGCAGCACCTTGGCCCGCTTGCGCTGCGCGTCCCACGTGGTCAGCGCCTTCTCGAGCACCTGCGGCGACGGTGGGTCGATCACCGTGTACTTCGCGTCCGGCAGCAGGCCGTTCTCGCGCGTGACCGCCGAGCCGGCCTTGCCCTCGAAGGTGCGGAAGGCCAGGTCGGTGAAGCGCTTCTGCTGGCCCGCGTCGCGCACGTAGGCGAGGAAGTCGGCGGCCGCGGCCTTCTGCTCGTCGCTGGCGTTGCTCAGCACCACGTACGGGTGGTCGCTGACCAGCGTGCCTTCCTTGGGGTAGATCGCGACGAGCGGCACCCGCGGCTTGGTCCCCTTGCCGGCCAGCGCCGGGTCGCCGGTCGGGTTGCCGGTGTTGTAGTCGTAGACCGACTTCTCCTCGACCGCGACCGCGCTGACGTAGTTGAGCCCGCGCCCGCCCTGGTCCGCGGCGAGCTGGTTGGACAGGAACGTCAGGGTGGTGTCGCCGTAGTGCACGACGCTGGACTCCACCGACTTGACGTACTGCAGCACCTTCGGGTCGGCGAGATCCTTGTCGGTGAGGTCGGTCGAGCGCCCGGTGGCGGCGAAGTACGCGCCGACCGTGGCGTTGAGCCCCGACGTGGAGAAGTGCGGGTTGGTCTTGCCGAGCCGGAACTTGCCCCACTCGGGGTGGCCCTTGGAGCCCCAGCCGTTCGGGTCGTTGATCAGCCCGAAGACGTCGCCCCAGCCGATCTGCTTGTCCGGCCACCCGAGCGCTTCGGCCATCGGCTTGGGCATGGCCAGTACCAACGGCGACTGCGCGATCATGGGCAGCTTGCCGTCCGGGACCAGGCCGCCCTTGTCGCCGCTGGCCAGGCGCTGCTTGAGCAACGCGACCCACGACGCCGACGCGGGGGTCCAGACCGCCGGCTGCGCGCCGTCCTTCTTGGTGTCCCAGCCGGCCGCGAGCGCGTCGAGCGCCGCGCCGGAGGCCTTGGTCTGCACCGTGGGGTCGGCGCACTTGCCGTCGAAGCGCCGGTCGGACTTGATGTAGCTCTTCGCGAACTCCGTCATCAGCGCGGCCTTCTCGCTGGACGCGGTGATGTTCAGCGCGATGCAGCCCTCGCGACGGGGGTTGTCGGCCTTGTTGTCGCCGCCCTTGTCGTCGCCGCGGTTGGCGAGGAAGAGGTACACGCCGCAGATCGCGAACACGCCGATCACGGCGGCGAGGATGATCGGGAGCGGGTTACGCCGCCGGTTCGGGTAGCTCACGGCCCCAAGTGTGGCAGGTCGCGTCGAATCCCGATCAATCCCCGCCGGACCCCGGCGCGCTCAGACGCGCGGGCAGCGCCAGCCTCGTCACGCTCAGACGCCGCGACCGACGCCGATCCCGGCGCGCTCAGGCGGCGTAGACGACGTCGCGCTCGCGGTCCACCGGGCCCCGCGTCGCACGCAGCGTGGTCCGCAACGGCCCATCATGACGTACGGCCACAGACAGCTTGGCGTCCGCGGCGATCTTCGCCTTGGGCGCGCCGCGCACGAGCCGAGACTGGGGCGCATCGCCGGCCGCAGCGGCTGCGGGCACCGGCTCGGGCTGACCCGCCGGCACCTGGTTGGCGCCCGACGTGGAATCCGGCACCGGCTCGGGGGCACCGACCGGCACGAGCACCGGCGGCAGATCCTCGGCCAGGGCCAGGGTGTCGCTCACATCCCGCAGCACCTCGGACAGCGCGGCGCCCAAGGCCTCGCAGATGGCGGCCAGCAGCTCGCTGGACGCCTCCTTCTGGCCGCGCTCGATCTCCGAGAGGTAGCCGAGGCTCACGTTGGCCGCGGTGGACACCTCACGGAGGGTCCGGTGCTGGGCCTGCCGTCGCGCTCGCAGCGCGTCACCGATCACCCGACGAAGCAGCACGGTGGCACCCCCTCTGACGCAGCTGGCAAGACCGCGAAGAAACTGGTACTCGTCACGGTACCTGGTGAGACGCCGATCGACACCCTGCCCCGCCGTTATGAGACAGCGAGGGTCTCGGCCAGCAACCCGACGGCGGCCTCGACCGCGCCGCCCCGCACCGCGGCCCGGTCCCCCTCAAGGGTGAATTCCCGCACCTCGACACGGTCCGGCTCGCCCGGCCCGGGGGGCGGCCCGACGACGGCGACGTAGACCCGCCCGACCGGCTGGCCACCCTGCGGGTCCGGTCCGGCGACCCCGGTCGTGGCGGCCGCCCAGTCCGCGCCGCACCGCTCCCGGGCGCCGGCCGCGAGCGCCGCGGCCACCGAGGGGTCGACAGGCCCGTGCGAGGACAGCAGCGGCGGCGGCACCCCGAGGAGCCTGGCCTTCAGCTCCGTCGCGTACGCCACGATCCCGCCCCGGAACACCCGGCTCGCCCCCGGCACCTCGACGAAGGCCGCCGCGAGCAGCCCGCCGGTCAGCGACTCGGCCACGGCGAGGGTCTCGCCACGCTCCTTGAGGGCCGCCAGAATCGCGCCCGTCCGATCCGTTGACACCCGAGCCCCTCTCTCTAGGCGACCGGCTCGTCCGCCTGTGGGGCCACCGCCGGCGCCGCGCCCGGGCCGGGCAGCACCGCGCCCCCGCCCCGGGCCAGCGACTCGCGCCGGATCCGGATCGCCCGCATCACATAGTCGGCGCCGGTGACCACCGTCACCACGACCGCCGCGGCCATCAGCCACGGGCCGATCTGCGCCAGGCCGTGCGGCAGCGGCGTGAGATACCACCCGATGGCCAGGATCTGCAGGGCCGTCTTCGCCTTGCCACCCCGGCTCGCGGGCATGACCCCGTGCCGGATGACCCAGAAGCGCAGCGCGGTGACGCCCCACTCGCGGACCAGGATGACCACCGTCACCCACCAGGGCAGCTGGTTGTAGGCGGACAGCAGCACCAGGGCGGCGCCGGTCAGGGCCTTGTCCGCGATCGGGTCGGCGACCTTGCCGAAGGAGGTGACGAGGTTGTGGGTGCGGGCGATCCAGCCGTCGACGTAGTCGGTGGCGGAGGCCACGATGAAGGTCAGGCCCGCGGCGAGCTGCCAGACGTCGTGGGTCATCCGGCTGGCCACGACGCACAGCACGAAGACCGGCACGAGCACCATGCGCACGACCGTGAGGACGTTGGCCGCGTTGAGCAGCGGCACGGGCTTGACCTGGGTCATGTCGCCGCCGGGCTGATCAGCTCAGTCGGGGTCGCGACGAGGTCGACGCCGATACTCTCCGTGACCTTGGCCCGCACGAGGTCGCCCGGGCGCAGCGACGCCGGGTCGAGGTTGCCGCCCGCCACGAGGGTCGTGGAGCCGTCGACCTCGGGGGCCTGGTGGGCGCCACGGCCCTCGACGTCCACGCCGTCGGGGTGGCGCTCGACCGTGTCGACGAGCACGTCGACCATCGACCCGACCCGGTCGCCGGCGCGCTGGGCGCAGAGCTCCTCGGCGAGGGCGCTCATCCAGTCGTACCGCTTCTTGACCGTCGCCGCCGAGACCTTGTCCGGCAGCCCGGCCGCCTCGGTGCCGTCCTCGTCGCTGTAGTCGAACACGCCGATCGCGTCCAGCCGGGCCTCGGTGAGGAAGCGCGCGAGCTCGTCGACGTCCTCGCGGGTCTCCCCCGGGAACCCGACGATCACGTTGCTGCGCGCGCCCGCCTCCGGGTCGAGCTTGCGCACGGTCGCGAGCAGGTCCAGGAAGCGCTCGGTCGAGCCGAAGCGGCGCATGCGGCGCAGGACGGGCTCGCTGGAGTGCTGGAACGACAGGTCGAAATACGGGGCGACGCCCGGAGTGGTGGCGATCGCCTCGATCAGCCCGGGCCGCGTCTCGGCCGGCTGCAGGTAGGACACGCGCACCCGCACGATGCCGGCCGTCCTGGCGAGCTGGGGCAGGAGCTTCTCCAGCAGCCGCGGGTCGCCGAGGTCCTTGCCGTAGGAGGTCGAGTTCTCGCTCACCAGGACCAGCTCGCGCACCCCGTTGGCGCCGAGCCACTCGGCCTCGGCCAGGATCTCCTCCGGCGTGCGGGAGACGAACGCCCCGCGGAAGGCCGGGATCGCGCAGAACGCGCACCGCCGGTCACACCCACTGGCCAGCTTCAGCGGCGCGACGGGCCCGTGATCGAGCCGGTGCCGCATCACCCCGCGCAGGTGGGCCGGCAGGTGCCCGGGCGTGACGACCGTCGCCTCCCGGCGCGCGACCGGCGTCAGCGGCAGCAGCGTGCGCCGGTCGCGCGGGGCGTGTGACGGGATGGACTCGCCCGCCAGGATCGAGTCCAGGCGAGCGGCCATGTCCGGGTAGTGGTCGAAGCCCAGCACCGCGTCGGCCTCGGGCAGCTCCCCCGCCAGCTGCTCCCCGTAGCGCTCGGCGAGACACCCGGTCGCGACGACCTTGGCCCCGGTGTCGGCCGCGGCCAGCAGGGTGTCGATCGAGTCCTGCTTGGCCTTGGCCACGAAGCCGCAGGTATTCACGAGCACCACATCGGCGTCGGTCCCGTCGGTGGTCACCGACCAGCCGCCCTCGGCCAGCCGGGCGGCGAGCTCCTCGGAGTCCACCTCATTGCGGGCACAGCCCAGGGTGAGCAGGGCTACGCGGCGGTCAGCGTTGGTGGACATGCTGTCGAGGGTACCGACCGGGACTGACAATTTGCGGAGCGGATCCGGCCTCAGGGAGCCGGGAATACGTCTCGGAACGTGAAGGCCTCCGGCGTCGGCCCGGACCGCCGGAGCAGCTCAAGCCGGTCGCGGGCCTCCGTGAGGCTCGGCCGGTGGCCGGACGGGACCCACCAGAGCACCGCGTGAGCCTCCCCGAGCGGCACAAACCACTCCCGTCGTCGTCGCAGAACGTCGAGGTGACCACTACGGAAGGTGTACTGCCGCAAATCCTCCAGCGACGCCCAGACCGACATGTTCACCATGAGGTCCCCGCCGAACGGCCGCAGCGAGGTGGCATCGGCACCGCCGTCGTCCACGAGCCGCCACACGAAGCCCGGGTACTCGTCCGCGACCGCGTTGATCCGGTCGATATCAGCGTAAAAGCCCGCCATGCGGGGATCGTCGCGCGGCCCGACGGGCACGCCGACGTTGAGCTGAGCCAGGTGATCGGTCATGGCGGCAGTCTAAGACAAACTTTCATTGTTTTTAGTACCGGCCGCATGCCGATCGTGTACCCAGCCCGCGCCGGACGGTTCGTTCTGCACGCCGTCCTGCGCCTCCGCGCGGAGCCGGTCGCCTTGCGCGTCGTCCCGCGCACCCGCACCGAGCTGGTCACCCTGCGCCTGCGGAGCGTTCAGCGCGCCCGCGCTGTCCTGGTCGCCTTGCGCATCGTCCCGCGCGCCCGCGCCCGCGACGAACCGGTCCACGACGACGCAGCACCCGTCCGGCCGGGGGTCGATACGCGCGCCGCTTCCGAGCGCGCCCCGCAGCAGCGCCAGGTTGGCCCCGCACACGACGCCCGGATGCGTGCGCGCGACCGCGTCGAAGGGGCAGTTGCGCAACCGCCACACGTCGCCCTCGGCGTACGGCTCGTATCCGAGCCCCCGCAGCGTCGCCTCGGGGTCCTGCCCCTTGAGCCGGGCCCCGGTACGCTCCGCCGCCGCGTACAGGGCCGGCTCGACCCCCGCCTCGGAGACCGCCTCGGCGAAGACCTCGGCCAGCACGCGATACCCCCGCGGCGGGAGACTCACCGAATGCTCGGCCGCGGAGCGCCGGTACAACTTGGAGGGCCGCCCGGCCCCGGGCCCGCTACGCCCGCCGAGCCGCGCGAACGCCACATCGAGCAGCCCCGCCTCGGCGAGCTTGTCGAGATGATGGGCGGCGAGCGTGCGCCCGATCCCGAGCGCCTCGGCAACCTGATCCCGGCTGACCGTGTCCCCGGCCGCCGCGACATGCTCGTACACCGCCCGCCGCCGCGGGTCGGCCAACGCCGCCAGCGCGTCGATCTCCTCGTCAGGCACGCGTTCAACTATCGCAGCAGCACCGCCCGCCCCGCGCCGCCGCCTAGAAGCACCACCGCCACGTCACGCCCTCACGCCACGCCGCCGCTCACGCGACCGCGCCGCACGACCACGCCGCGGCCCACGTCGCGCGGCCCACGTCGCGACCGCGCCACGCGGCCAAGTCGCGTCACTGCAGCAACGTCGCGGCCACCGTGAGCGTCGCCATCGACAGCCCCGTCGACGCCACGATGACGTCGCGCGAGAAGGTGCCGTCCACGCCGTACGCGCGCGCGAAGACGAACGTGTTCTGTGCCGTCGGCAGCGCCGAACACAGCACGACGGCGAGCAGCGCCTCCCCGGTGAGCCCGAACACGACGCGCGCGAGCAGGAAGCACAGCAGGGGCTGCACAAGCGATTTCAGCAGTACCGCCAGTGTCACCTCCGCGGGCCGGCGCGCCTCCCCGTCGCCGCCTCCCCGCGGCACGAGCGAGAGCCCGAGCGCGACGAGGGCCGAGGGCACCGCGGCGTTGCCCAGGAGCGCGACCGCGTCGCCCACGAGACGCGGCAGGTGCACGTGCGCGGCGCCGAGCACCACGCCGGCCAGGCACGCGAGCATCACCGGACTGCGCAACGGCACCGTCAGGAGCCGCCGCCAGCGCCCGGTGGCGTGCTCGCTCTGTGCGATGTCGAGCGTGCCGAGAATCACCGGTGTGAGGATGCTGGTCTGGATCAGCAGTACCACGGCGATGAAGCTCGCATCGCCCACCACCTGCATCATGACGGGGATGCCGAGGTTGCCCGCATTCACGTACGCGCAGGCCATCCCCGCGATCGTCTGCTCGGCCAGCGGCCGCCGGAACAGCCACCGCGCCGCGCAGAAGCCGACCGCCCCGATGACCAGCGTGGCGATCGAGAACGCCGCGACCGCGCGCCCCGCGGGTCCCCCGATCGGCTGCCGGGTGAGCGTGTTGAGCAGCGCGGCCGGCATCGCCACGTAGAACACGAACCGCCCGAGCACATCAACGGCGGGCGCCCCGAGCACCCCGCTGCGCCCGGCGATGAACCCGACGGCGGTGAGCGCCCAGATCGGCACGAACGCGGCCAGCACTCCTACGCGCTCCCCCGCCCAAGCCTCACCCGAGTCACCCTAGGCCAGCGCCGACCGTCACCCCACGGGCCACCGCGCGTGAACAGCCCCGAACCGGGCGGGCCAGGCGCAGCGGGCGCGGGCAATCACCAGGCGGACCGGTCCGGGCCGCCGCCGCCGCCGTCAGTCGTCGTCTTCGGAGGCCTGCAGCGCGCCCAGCACCTCGCCGAGCGAGTCCGGCTTGATGAGCACGTCGCGGGCCTTCGAGCCCTCCGACGGGCCCACGATGCCGCGGGTCTCCATGAGGTCCATGAGGCGGCCCGCCTTGGCGAACCCGACCCGCAGCTTGCGCTGCAGCATGCTCGTCGAGCCGAACTGGCTCGTCACCACGAGCTCGATGGCCTGGATGAGCAGCTCGAGGTCGTCGCCGATCTCCTCGTCGATCTTCTTCTTGCCCTCGTCCCGCTTGGTCGTCACGTCGGGCCGGAACTCCGGCTCGCGCTGGTCCTTGCAGAACTTCACGACGTCGCTGATCTCGGTCTCGGAGACCCAGGCACCCTGGATGCGGATCGGCTTCGACGCGCCCATCGGCAGGAACAGCGCGTCGCCGCGGCCGATCAGCTTCTCGGCGCCGGGCTGGTCGAGGATGACCCGCGAGTCGGCCAGCGACGACGTGGCGAAGGCGAGGCGCGACGGCACGTTGGCCTTGATCAGGCCGGTGACGACGTCGACGCTGGGCCGCTGGGTGGCGAGCACCAGGTGGATGCCGGCCGCGCGGGCCAGCTGGGTGATGCGCACCACCGAGTCCTCGACGTCGCGCGGGGCGACCATCATGAGGTCGGCGAGCTCGTCGACGACGACGAGGAGGTACGGGTACGGCCGGATCTCCCGCTCGCTGCCCGGCGGCGCGGTGATCTGTCCCGCCCGCACCTTGCGGTTGTAGTCGTCGATGTGCCGGACCCCGGCCGCGGCGAGGTCGTCGTAGCGCATGTCCATCTCGCCGACGACCCAGTCGAGGGCGTCGGCCGCCTTCTTCGGGTTCGTCACGATCGGCGTGACCAGGTGCGGGATGCCCTCGTAGCTGGTGAGCTCCACCCGCTTCGGGTCCACGAGCAGCAGCCGCACCTCCTCCGGCGTCGACCGCGTCAGCAGCGACACGAGCAGGCTGTTGAGGCAGCTGGACTTGCCCGCGCCGGTCGCGCCGGCGATGAGGATGTGCGGCATCTTGGCCAGGTTGGCCACGACGTAGCCGCCCTCGATGTCCTTGCCGAGCGCGACGATCAGCGGGTGGTGGTCGCCGGTCGCGGCCCGGGAGCGCAGCACGTCGCCGAGCGCCACGTTCTCGCGGTCGGGGTTGGGGATCTCGACGCCGACCGCGCTCTTGCCCGGGATCGGGCTCTGGATGCGCACGTCGGCCGACTTCACCGCGTAGGCGATGTTCTTCGACAGCGCCGTGATCCGCTCGACCTTGACGCCATGGCCGATCTCGACCTCGTAGCGGGTGACCGTCGGGCCCCGGGTGAAGCCGGTGACCAGCGCGTCCACGCCGAACTGCTCGAACACGCCCTGCAGCGCGTTCATGACCTCGTCGTTGGCCCGGGTGCGCCCGCGAGGGGCGTCGCCGGTGCCGAGCAGGTCCGGGGGCGGCAGCTTGTAGTCGGCGTCGGTGAGCGCGAGCTGCTCGGCCCGCGTCGGCATCGGCGAGTGCTCCGGCGGCTCCTTCTCGGGCGCCTGAGCCTTCTCCTTCTTCTTGCGCCCCGCGGCGGGCATCCGCTGCAGCACCACGGTGTCGTGGACGAGCTCGGGGTCGAGGTCGGGCGCGGCCGCGTCGAACTCGTCGGGGTCGAGGCCGAGCGGGTGCGGCAGCGGCTCGGGCTCGCCGTCGGCGCGGGCGGCCTGGCGGCGGCGGGCCGGAGCCCGGCGGGCGGGCCGCTCCTCGGGCTCGTCGTAGAGCTCCTCGAACTCCTCCTCGTCGTCGATGAGCGTCGGGTCCTCGACCCGGCCGAGCGCGAGGTCGCGCAGCTGGCGCCAGCGCTGGGGGATGCGGCTGATCGGCGTGGACGTCACGACCAGCAGGCCGAACGCGGAGAGCAGCAGCAGGAGGGGTACCGCCACCCAGGACGTGACCGCCATCTGCAGCAGCCCGCCCCCGCCGCGGCCGAGCAGACCGCCGGCCCGGTCCATCCGTGCCGGGAGCGTGGGGCTGCCCGCGGCCAGGTGCATCAGCCCGGTGCCGCCGATGAAGAGGGCACCCCAGCCGATCAGTCCGCGTCCGCGGCGCTCGTCGGGGTCCCCGGTCGAGCGCATGATCCGGATGCCGCCGATGACGAGGAGCACCGGCAGTACCGCTGAAGCACCCCCGATGAACGTGTGGCAGATGTCGGCGAGCCATCGGCCCACCGGCCCGGCCGCCTGGAACCACAGGGCCGCCGTGAGCAGCACCGCGAGCCCGATCACGCCCAGCCCGGCGCCGTCGCGGCGGTGCTCGGGATCGAGGTCGCGGGCGGTCGCCGCCTGCCGCCCGATCGCGCGGGCGCCCCAGCCGACGCTGTGCGCGAGCCCCATCCAGACCGCGATCATGCCCCGGCCGAACAGGCCCAGCGGCGTGGCGACCATGGCCCCGGTCCGGCGCCGGCGCACGGGTGTCGCGACGCGGGTGTTCGCCCGCGGGGTCGCCCGGCCGCGGGTCGCCTTCGCGGGGGTCGCCTTGGCCGCGGGCGTGGCCCGGGCACGGGGCGTCGCCGCGCGCTTCTGGGGGGTAGCACGCGTGTTCGAACCGCCGCGCGCGTTGGACGTGCCTCCGCCGCGGCCGGCCTGGGAGGTGCGGCCCGCCATGGACACACCGTATCGGGCGGCTACGACAATCTTCTCTCGGCACGCCGGTGACGAAGCTTCGCGAGGGCGACCGCGTAGGAGAAGACCACGATGACGCCGACCAGGACCTGCAGCAGGTGCGTGTACCGCTCGGGGTAGAGGACATTCTCGATGTACGTGTCGATGAAGCCCTTGTCCCCGACCGCCTGCCCGGCCTTGCGGCGAGCCCAGTGCTCGGCGACGGTGAGCGGGCAGGTCAGCGGGATCGACACGACGGCGAGTCCCCAGGCGGCGGCGGCCAGATGGGGCCAGAAGGCCCTGGGCCACCGCCAGACGAGGAACCCGCCGAGCACCACGTAGGCGAGGAAGCAGAAGTGCAGCACCAGGACCGTCGTCGCCAGCGCCGCGTACATCTCAGACCTCGACCACCGTCGGCACGATCATCGGGCGGCGCCGGTACGCCTCGTTGACCCAGCGGCCGACCGTGCGCCGCACGATCTGCTGCAGCTGGTGCGGGTCGGTGATGCCGTCGGTCGCCGCCCTGTTGAGGGCCTCGGTGACCAGCGGCAGCACGGCGTTGAAGACCGCCGGGTCGTCGGAGAATCCCTTCGCCGAGACCGTCGGACCGGCCACCACCTTGCCGGTGACGGAGTCGATCACGACCGTGGCCGCGATGAACCCGCCGTCGCCCAGGATACGCCGCTCGGTCAGCAGCGACTCCCCCACGTCGCCGATGGCGAGGCCGTCGACGTAGACGTACCGCGAACGGATGTGGCCCACGAGGCGCGCCTCGCCGTCGACGAGGTCGACCACGTCGCCGTCCTCGCAGAGCACGACGCGCTCGGCGGGCACGCCGGCCTCCCGGGCCAGCTGTGCGTGCGCCCGCAGGTGCCGCCACTCGCCGTGCACCGGCATGAAGTTGCGCGGCTTCACGACGTTGAGCAGGTACAGCAGCTCGCCCGCGGGCGCGTGCCCGGAGACGTGCACCTTGGCGACGTCCTTGTGCACCACGATCGCGCCGGCTCGCGAGAGCTGGTTGATCACGCGGTACACCGCGGTCTCGTTCCCGGGGACCAGCGACGACGCGAGCACCACGGTGTCGCCCTCGCCGATGACGATGTGCCGGTGGTCGCCGTTGGCCATGCGGCCCAGCGCGCTCATCGGCTCGCCCTGCGACCCGGTCGACATGAGCACCACCCGATCGGGCGGCAGGCTCATCGCCTCGTCGATCGCGACGACCAGCCCGTGCGGGATGCGCAGCAGGCCCAGGTCGCGGGCGATGCCCATGTTGCGCACCATCGAGCGGCCGATGAGGGCCACCTTGCGCCCGTGCGCGTGCGCGGCGTCGAAGACCTGCTGCACCCGGTGCACGTGGGAGGCGAACGAGGCGACGATGATGCGCCCGGTCGCGCGGCCGAAGATCCGCTCCAGCACCGGGCCGATCTCGCGCTCCGGGTTCACGAACCCGGGGATCTCGGCGTTGGTCGAGTCCGACAGCAGCAGGTCGACGCCCTCGGCGCCGAGCCGCGCGAACCCGGCCAGGTCGGTGATCCGCCCGTCGAGGGGCAGCTGGTCCATCTTGAAGTCGCCGGTGTGCAGCACGGTGCCGGCGCCGGTGGTCACGGCGACCGCGAGCGCGTCCGGGATCGAGTGGTTGACCGCGAAGAACTCGCACTCGAACGGCCCCAGGCGCTCGACCTGCCCCTCGCGGACGGTCAGCGAGTAGGGCTCGATGCGCCGCTCGGCCAGCTTGGCCTCGACCAGGGCGAGCGTGAACTTCGAGCCGACGAGCGGGATGTCGGGCTTGTGGGCGAGCAGGTACGGCACCGCGCCGATGTGGTCCTCGTGCCCGTGCGTGAGCACGATCGCCTGAACCTGGTCCAGGCGGTCGAGGATCGAGGAGAAGTCGGGCAGGATGAGATCGACGCCGGGCTGCTCCACATCGGGAAACAGCACGCCGCAGTCGATGACAAGCAACTTGCCTTCGAACTCCAGCAGCGTCATGTTGCGGCCGATCGCGCCAAGCCCGCCCAGCGGGGTCACCCGCAGCGTGCCGGGCCCCGGAGGGGGTGGCGGATCGAGCTCGACGTGCGCCACCGTCATAAGGCCACTCCGAGGTCGTTGTGGTGCGCCATCTGGTCGGCCGAGCCGATGGTGCGGCCCGCCTCCGCGCAATCTTCCCGCAAACGGCCGAGTTCCGCCGCATTCGCGCCTATGAGAGGCGGGCGGACCGGTCCGGCGGGCAGGCCGAGCAGCGTCAGGGCCGCCTTGGTCAGGATGACACCCTGGGTGCGGAAGAATCCGCAGAACGCCGGCAGCAGCTGCAGGTGCAGCTCCCGCGCCCGCGCGACGTCGCCCGCCTCGTACGCCGTGATCATGGCCTTGGTCTGCGGCCCGAAGACGTGCGTGGGGACGCCCACCACGCCGACCGCGCCGACCGAGAGCAGCGGCAGGGTGAGCTTGTCCTCGCCGGAGTAGTACGCCAGGCCGGTCCGCTTGATCACCCAGGCGGTCTCGCCGAGGTCGCCCTTGGCGTCCTTCACCGCGACGATGCGCTCGTGCTCGGCGAGCTTGCACATCGTCTCGGTCTCGATCGCCACACCGGAGCGACCGGGGATGTCGTACAGCATGACCGGCAGATCCGCCGCGTCGGCGACCGCCCGGAAATGGTGCACGAGGCCGGCCTGCGGCGGCTTGTTGTAGTACGGCGTCACCACGAGCAGCCCGTCGGCGCCGGCCTTCTCGGCGGCCCGGGCGAGCTCGGCGGAGTGTGCGGTGTCGTTGGTGCCGACGCCGGCGATCACGTGCGCCCGGTCGCCGACGGCCTCCACGACCGCGCGGAGCACCCGGTCCTTCTCCGCGTCGCTCGTGGTGGCCGACTCACCGGTCGTACCGTTGACCACCAGGCCGTCGTGCTCCTGCTCGTCGACCAGGTAGGCGGCGAGCCGAGCGGCGCCGTCAACGTCGAGCGAACCGTCAGGCCCGAACGGCGTGACCATCGCGCTGAGCAACCGGCCGAACGGCCGGCCGGGGACGGAACCGGTGCGTGTCATACGCACAACCTAGCGGAAGCCCAAGCGAAGCATTTCTCAAGATTCCCAGGTGTACTGCGGCGCCGCCACCTCGGTGCCGTCGGCGAGCTCGCTGATCGTGAAATCCCCGAACACGCTGGGCGCGACCCGCTGCAGTTCCCGCAGGCAGGCGACCGCCACCTCGCGAATCTCCACGTCGGCGCCCTCGCTCGCGCGCATGGTCACGAAGTGCCGCCAGGCCCGGTAGTTCCCGGTCACCACGATCCGCGTCTCGGCCGCGTTCGGCAGCACCGCCCGCGCCGCCTGCCGCGCCTGCTTGCGCCGCGAGGTCTTGTTCTCGACGTCGGCGAACTTGGCCTCGAGCCCTTCGAGCAGCTCGTTGTACGCCTTGAGCGCCGCCTCACCCGCCTCGACGAACGTCTTGTGCAACGCCGGGTCCTCGGCGATCACGGCCGGCTCGACCATCACCTGCTCGCGCCCGGGCACGTACCGCTGGGACAGCTGCGAGTAGGAGAAGTGCCGGTGCCGCACGAGCTCGTGCGTGAACGACCGCGAGACGCCGGTCATGTAGAACGTCACCGTGCCGTGCTCGAGCACGCTCAGGTGGCCGACCTCGAGGATGTGCTTGAGGTACCCGGCGTTCGTTGCGGTTGCCGGGTTCGGCTTGCTCCACGACTGGTAGCACGCGCGGCCGGCGAACTCGGCGAGCGCCTCCCCGCCTTCGGCGTCGGTTTCCCAGGGCACCTCGGAGGGCGGCTCGAAGTGCGTCCAGGCGATGGCTTTGACGGAGAGCATTTGCAGAGCGTACTAGCCCTGACGATTTCGGCTGTCAAGCCCTGCCGAGCGCGGAGTCGTCGATCACACCCACGCGCCGCCGCACACGGACGCGGACACAGCACCCCCGCGGACGGCCGCGCGCGGGCGGAGGCGCTCGGGCGCGCGGGGCGCACGTGGGCGGGGCTGCGCGGGGTGGGGCGCGGGCGCGCGGGAGCGGGCGCGCGGGCGCGGGCGCGGGCGGCGCGGGCGCGGCGGCCTCCTGGGCCAGCGGC
>NZ_JBEPEH010000039.1:0-121975 GCF_040300725.1 Dactylosporangium sp. NPDC000244 | reverse complement strand
CCGGGCCACCGGCGCCCGGGCCACCGGCGCCCGGGCCACCGGCGCCCGGGCCTCCCGGTCGACCCGGGCCTCCCGCCCGCCGAAGACCGCCCCGGCGACCCGGTCGCGCGCCACCCGGCCGCCCGCCTCGAAGCCGGCCCCGCGCCCCAAGACCCGCCGCACCAACGCCGCACCCAACGGCGCCGGCTACTCGGGCGGCGTCGTCGGCTTCGCGATGGCCCAGGTCGGCAAGGACTACGCGTTCGGCTCCACCGGCCCGGACGCGTTCGACTGCTCGGGGCTCGTCGTCGCCGCGTACCGCAACCTGGGCATCGCGCTGCCGCGCTCGACCGGCGGCCTCGCCGGCGTCGGCCGCCCGGTGTCGCGGGGCGAGCTGCAGCCGGGCGACCTGGTGTTCCCGAGCTCGGGCCACGTGGGCATCTACATCGGCGGCGGCCGCATGGTGCACGCGTCGACCGAACGCGGCGGCGTGAAGGTCTCCAGCATCTACGCGTTCCGTTTCGCCCGGCGGGTCATGAACTGACGGAAATACGCCGAATACCACGCGTGGGATACGCGCGGAATGGTCCCGGGAATCGCGCGGTCAGCCGGACAGGCGGAAGTCGGCGAAATCGAAGCCGGGCGCCACGACGCAGCTGACCAGCACCGGCTCGTCGCCGGCGGGGGCGGCGGACTGCCAGACGCCGCCGGGCACGAGGACCTGGGGGCGCTGACCGGCCGCGACATCCGCGCCGAGCAGCGCCTCCGGGCCGGGGCCGGGCCGGTCGCCGGAGCCGCCGAGGCGCAGCGTCAGCGGGCCGCCCGAGTGCCAGAACCACAGCTCGTCGGAGCGGACCACGTGCCAGGCGGACTCCTCGCCCGGGTGCAGCAGGAAGTAGATCGCGGTGGCGGCGCTGCGGGGGCCGTCGTAGCCGGGCGGGTCGAGGGTCACCGGCGAGCGCCAGGTCTCGCGGTACCAGCCGCCCTCGGGGTGCGGCTGCAGGTCGAGGTGCTCGGCCAGGTGCGGTCTCATGGGGGTACCGTATCCGCCCTTGCGAACCGCCCTTTCGCCTGTAGTGGGGCGCCCGGCGGTTTGCGATGCTGGGCGCGTGAGACTGCAGACGCGCACCGGGGCCTTCGTCGAGTTGCGAGCGATCAAGGCGGCCGGCGAGCCGCTGCTCGTCGAGGGGGCCGTCGACGCGCTCGACGGGCGGGCCTGGCGGTTCCGGGCCCCGGCCCTGACCGCGGAGGAGGCCAAGCGCCTGGCCGACTGGCTGCTCAAGGCCGCGAAGGGCCGCATCGAGCTGCAGAACCGGCTCGCGTTCGCGGACCTGTCCTTCACCATCGACGAGCACGAGGTCGGCGAGCCCCGCCTCGTGGTCGGCTTCTCCCGCTCCACCGCCCCGGAGTGGCTCGGCCCCGAGCGCGAGATGACGTTCGACTACCCCGTGACCCTCGACCTGACCACGGAGGCCCTGGAGGCGGCGGCCGTGGACTGGGACCGCGAGCTGCGCCGCCGCTGAGCGTCACATGGGCATCACCAGTGCGCCGCCGCCCCCGGGCTACCATCGCCCAATGCGAAAGCGCTTCGGGGCAATGCTGCTGGTGGCGGCGCTCGCGCTGGCGGGCTGCGGCCAGGACGGGCCGGGTGCGGCCGCTCCCGGCGAGCACGAATCCGCCGCCGCCGGCTCCTCCGCGCCGGGCGGCGCGGAGCCGGACTCGGCCGGCGTCGGCGCCCTCGGGGCCGCCCCCGGCGCGTCGAGCACCGGCCAGGCCGCCGCCGCGGCCCCGTTCACCTTCGGCAACCCGTCCGGCAAGGCGGCGATCCCGGCCGAGGCCAAGGCCGAGAGCACGGCCCAGCCGACGAAGGTGGTCGGCGACGGCAGCCCGGCCAGCTGCACCTCGGAGAGCTTCGTCTCGGCGGTCTCGGGCGGCGGGGTGATCACGTTCAACTGCGGCCCGGGCGCGGTGACCATCGTGGTCAAGCAGACCGCGAAGGTCCGCAACCGCTCGGCCAAGGTGGTCATCGACGGCGGCGGCAAGGTGACGCTGAGCGGCGAGGGCAAGCGCCGGATTCTGTACCAGAACACCTGCGACAAGAGCCTCGAGTGGACCACCGACCACTGCCAGGACCAGGCGACCCCCGCACTGACGGTGCAGAACATCGTCTTCGCCGACGGCAACTCGACCGGCGACAAGACCGAGGGCGGTGGCGGCGGCGCGATCTTCGTGCGCGGCGGGCGCTTCAAGGCGGTCAACACCAAGTTCGTGCGCAACCGCTGCGACGACACCGGCCCGGACCTGGGCGGCGCCGCGGTGCGGGTGCTCAGCCAATACCAGAACAAGCCCGTCTACATCGTCGGCAGCACGTTCGGCGGCGCCTCCGGCCAGGGCGGCGTGTGCGCGAACGGCGGCGCGCTGAGCAGCATCCAGGTGTCCTGGGTGGTCCTGAACAGCCTCTTCTCCTACAACTCGGCCGTCGGCCGCGGCGCCAACCCGGCCCGCTCGGGCACCCCCGGCGGCGGCAGCGGCGGCGCGATCTACTGCGACGGCGACAACTTCACCGTCAAGCTCGCCGGCACGCTGATCGAGCAGAACAAGGCCAACGAGGGCGGCGGCGCGGTCTTCTTCGTGAGCAACGACCGCACCGGCACCATGTCGATCGAGGGCTCGACCCTGCGCAAGAACCCGAGCGCCGGCTTCGAGACGGACGGCTTCCCCGGCATCTTCTTCCTCGGCGCGCGGCCGCCGTCCGTCTCGGGCTCCACCCTGAGCCGCTAGGTGTCCTGAGCCGCTAGGTGTCCTGAGCCGCTAGGTGTTCTGTGGCCGTGCCGGCTCCTACGAGCGCAGGCAGAGGCAGAGCGGGTGGCCGGCCGGGTCCTGCAGCACCGTGTAGCGCTCGGCGCCGGGCTGGAACTCCGGCTTCGTCGCGCCCAGCTTGAGCGCGCGGGCCTCGGCGTCGGCGAGGTCGTCCACGTAGAAGTCGAGGTGGAACTGCTTCGGCGACGGGCCCTCGGGCCACGTCGGCGCCTCGTACGCGGGCAGCTGCCCGAACCCGATCGACGTCGTGCCGTCGCTGACCATGGCGTACTCGGCCTGGCTGTGCGTCACGTCCCAGCCGAGGACCTCGCTGTAGAAGGTGGCCAGCACCGGCGGCTCGGCGCAGTCGATGTTGACCATGATGAGGCTCGCGAATCCAGTCATGCCCCGATCTTCGCGCCCATTCCTGCCACCTCGTGTCAGGAATACTCGTCCGTGTCAGGACTTCCCGCGCGGCTCGGTGCCGCCGGGCGGGGTCGGGGCGGACCAGTTGCGGCGGATGGCCACCATGCGCAGCACGAACGTCAGGGTGGCGGCCAGCGCGATGGCGATCGGCCGCCGCACGTGCGTCGCGTCCAGCGCCGCGACCGAGGCGCACCCGATCAGCCCGGCCACGGCGTAGATCTCGCGGCGCAGCACCGTCGGGATCTCGCCGGTGAGCAGGTCGCGGGCCAGGCCGCCGCCGATGCCCGTGATCATGCCGATGATGCAGGCGCCGATCGGCGGCAGGCCCGCGTCGAGCGCCTTGAGCGTGCCGGTCACCACGAACAACCCCAGCCCGGCGGCGTCCAGCACGAGCACCGTCCAGCGCAGCCGGCTCACGGCCGGGTGCAGCCAGAAGGTGGCGGCCGCGGTCAGCACCGCGACCACGGCGTAGCGCCAGTCCACGAACGCGTTGGGCTGGACGTTCACGAAGACGTCGCGCATGATCCCGCCGCCCAGGGCCGCGGTGAAGCCGACGAACACCACGCCGAACAGGTCCAGCCGCTTGGCCACCCCGGCGGTGGCGCCGGAGGCCGCGAACACGGCGATGCCGACGAGGTCGGCGACGAGGAGAGGGCTCACAGGCACCATGTATAACGGCCGCCCGGTGCCCCGGGCGGCCGTTTCACACGCGCGCGTCAGATGTTGTTGATCACCGACATCGTGGCCTCGTGCTGCATCGCCATCATGTCGGAGACGGCGGCCGCGTCGTAGTACCCGCCGTCCGCGGAGCCGCCGCTGTCGGCGCTGCTCACGTCGCCGTCCAGGTTGCCGCCGGAGCCGTCGTAGTCGGCGGCGACCGAGGGGTCCGAGTCGCCGGTCAGGTCCGTGACCTCGCCGGTCCTCGCGTCGTACAGCTGCTCGTAGACGCCGTCGCCGTCACTGTCGAGGGCCGCGACGTCGAACTGGCCGTCGTGGTCGAGGTCGCCGACGAGCACATTGCTGCCGTCGTCGAGCGTGTAGATCGCCGCCGGGTCGTCGGTGCCGTTGCCGTCGAGGTCGGTGCTGAAGCTCGTGAAGTCGTCGTCGCTCATATCGGTGGTACTCCCAGAATCGCGTCGGAAGAACGTGCGAGAGCCACGCTAGGAGATCGCGGGCGCCGTTCACTCCCCCTTTGCTGCCAAGCCGACAGCGAAAGCGACGCGGGTCACGGGCGGGGTTTGCGGCAGGGGCGCCCGGGGGTATCAATCCGTCGATCTCATTCAGAAGGAGGCAGGCAGTGGGCCGGGGTTCCTCGATCGGCGGGGTCATCCTCGTCATTTGGCTGATCATCGGTGTCATCGCGGCGGGTCAGCGCGGCTACTTCAACAGCGACGAGGCGAACTGCGCCAAGGCCGGCACCATCGCGGTCACCATCATCGCGGGGCCGCTGAACTATCTCGGGGTCAACCCGAAGATCAGTTGCGAGCTGCCGCAGCCGTCCAAGTGAGCCGTCGTCGTACATGATCCTCGCGCCTCGCGCTCAGCCGTCTCCCAGCGTGCAGCGGTAACGTTCCGGGATGGACGAGTTCGAGGCGCGCAGGGTCGTCGACGCGCTGCGGCAGCGCGGCGTGCCGGCCCACGTGGAGATGGCGAAGGCCGGGCTGAGCCAGTTCGGCGTCCGGGTGCAGCTGTTCGACGGCCGGGTCGCGGTGTGGGACACCGACGGCACCGCCGGCCTGGAGGCGCAGGTGATGCGCGACGGCATCCTTGTCGGGTTCGTCCCGATGATCGAGGGGTCCGAGCACTTCACCGAGGCGCAGGTCGTCGACGCGATCGCGCGGACCGACTACGACCGGCCGATCGCCCGCCAGCGCACGAGCGCGCCCCCGGCCGCGCCGCCGCTGCCGCCGGAGGGCGGCTTCTTCCGCCGGTTCCGCGGCGGGTTCCGCTGAGCCGGGCCGTCAGTCGTTGATCTCGGCGCGCTCGATCTCGGCGAAGGCCCGGGTCAGCAGCCCGGCGAAGCTCCGGTCGCCCAGCAGGTCGTCGATGAGCAGCGGCGCGTGGGCAGCGAGCGCGCGCGGCGACACCGGTGCTTCCTCGTCGGTCTCGTGGATGCCGAGCGCCCCGATCAGCAGCACCACCATGACCTGCGGGTCGACGTCACGCCACTGCCCCGCCGAGCGCACCGCGTGCTCCAGCGCGGCGCGGATGTCGTCGCCGTCGAGCCCGTCCGGGTGCCGCTGCTCCAGCAGCGTGCGCACCACCGCCCCGAGCACCCGCCCGGTCTGCTCCGGGTCGAGCCCGCCGAGCCGCTCGACCGCGCCCGAGTAGGCCACCTCGTCGCGCGCCCGCGCCGCCTCGACGGCCTCGACCGAGGCGACGGCGATGGCACGGGCGGCGGGCGGCAGGTGCCGCCAGTTCGAGGTCATGCCGAAACCCTAGACAATCGGCGGATGGAACGCTTCGCCGAGCACCGGCCGATGCTCTACGGTCTCGCCTACCGCATGCTCGGCAGCGTCCACGACGCCGAGGACGTGCTGCAGGAGGCCTACCTGCGCTGGAGCGCCGCCGACCGGTCGGACGTCGCCGAGCCCCGCCGCTACCTCACCCGCGTGGTCGCCCGGCTCGCCGTGGACGCGCTGCGGGCCCGGCAGCCGCGGCGCTCGCCGGCACGGCGCGCTTCAGCACCGACCCGGCCGAGATCGCCCGCCTGCTGAGCATCGCCGTGATCGACGGGCGCATCGCGGGCGTCTACCTCGTGCCGAACCCCTCGAAGCCGGCGGGCATCGACGAGTACAAGTAAAGGCTCATCGGCGGCCGGCCCGGCGCAGCAGCAGCAGCAGCACCGTGACGAGCGGCCAGACCGCCTGCGCGCCGGCCGCGAGCCGCTCGGCCAGCCCGACCAGCACCCCGGTGCCCAGGGCCACGGTGAAGAGCAGGACGAGCGCGGCGAGCGCCAGGGCCGCCGGGACCATCACGCCGGCCGGGGGCCGGGCCGCCGCCGCGCCCGGGTTGCGCCACAGGGCCGGCCACAGCGCGAGGCAGGCGAACGCGATCGTGGCGGCCGCCTGGTGCGGGCCCGACGTGCCGCCGGCGGGCAGCGGGAACGCGGCGACGAGCACGGTCGCGACCCCGCCCACGCCGAGCATCACCCGGGCGGGCACCGCGATCGGGTCCAGCCCGCGCGCGGTGACCACGTGGCAGATCCCGACGCCGAGCAGCGCCAGCGTCATCACCCAGCGATGGTCGGCCCCGGCCCCGGCCAGGGCGCTGATCGTCTCGCGCAGCGAGTCGAACCCGCCGGCCTGCACGGCCGCGGCGATCGTCCACCCGCCGACGAGCAGGACGGGCGCGGCGGCGGAGGACCACAGGGCGTACCGGCGCATGCGACGAGTATGACGGCCGCAACTTAAGTCGCGCACGACTGAATCGCGCGATAGGCTTCTGCTCGTGGACGTCCTCCCACTCGACCGGCAGGTCTGCTTCGCGCTCTACACCGCCACCCGCGCGGTCACGGCGCGCTACCGGCCCCTGCTCGACGAGCTCGGCCTCACCTACCCGCAGTACCTGGTCCTACTCGCGCTGTGGGAGCAGGACCAGCGGACGGTCAAGGACCTCGGCGCGGCGCTGCGGCTGGACTCCAGCACGCTCTCGCCGCTGCTGAAGCGCCTCGAGGCGGCCGGCCTCGTGGCCCGGGAGCGGCGCGCCGACGACGAGCGCTCGGTCACCGTGCGCCTCACCGCCGAGGGTTCGGCGCTGCGGACGCGGGCGGCCGGCATCCCGGCCCGCCTGGTCTGCGACGGCGGCCTCGGCCTGGGCGAGCTCGAGGAGCTCCGCGACACCCTCGTGCGGCTCACCGCCGCACTCCAGCGACAGGGAGAAATCGATGCAGGTGCTCTACACCGCTGAGGTCACCGCGTCCGGTGACGGACGCAACGGACACGTGACGAGCTCCGACGGGATCCTCGACCTCGACGTGCGCATGCCCAAGGAGATGGGCGGCGCGGGCGGGGCGACCAACCCCGAGCAGCTCTTCGCGGCCGGCTACGCGGCCTGCTACCACAGCGCGCTGCGCAGCGTGGCCCGCCGCCAGAGCGCGCTCCCGGCGGTCGAGGGCTCGCAGGTGCAGGCGCGGGTCGGCATCGGCCCGAACGACGCCGGCGGCTTCGGCCTCGAGGTCTGGCTCACGGTGACCCTCCCGGCCACGGACGCGGCGACCGCCCAGGCCCTCGCCGACGCCGCGCACAAGGTCTGCCCCTACTCCAACGCCACCCGCGGCAACATCGACGTGCACATCGAGGTCTCGGCATGAGCGAGCAGAACCGGGTCTGGTATCTCGCCGCGCGCCCCGACGGGTTTCCGTCCACTTCGGACTTCGAGCTGAGGACGGAGCCGGTGCCGCAGCCCGGCCCGGGGCAGGTGGTCGTCCGCAACGAGGTGATGTCCGTCGACCCCGCGATGCGCGGCCGGATGAACGACGTGAAGTCCTACGTCGCGCCCTTCCAGCTCGGAGCCCCGCTGGACGGCGGCGCCGTCGGCACGGTGGTGGCGTCGCAGAGCCCGGACGTCGAGGTCGGCGCGAGCGTCCTGCACGGGCTCGGGTGGCGGGAGTATGCGCTGCTCGACCCCGAGCGCGTCCGCGAGGTCGACACCGCGGCCGCCCCGGCCTCGGCCTACCTCGGCGTGCTCGGCATGCCCGGCCTGACCGCCTACGCCGGCCTGCTCGACGTGGCCCGGATGCGCCCGGAGGAGACGGTGTTCGTCTCCGGTGCGGCCGGGGCCGTCGGCACGCTGGTCGGGCAGATCGCCCGGCTGCGCGGCGCCCGCCTGGTGATCGGCTCGGCCGGGTCGGCGGAGAAGGTGCGCTACCTCACCGAGGAGCTCGGCTTCGACGCCGCCTTCAACTACCGCGACGGAGACATCCGCACCCAGCTCAAGCGCCTCGCGCCGGACGGCATCGACGTCTACTTCGACAACGTCGGCGGCGAGCAGCTCGAGGAGGCGCTGTTCCGGATGAACCTGCACGGGCGGATCGCGGTCTGCGGGGCGATCTCGCAGTACAACACCCCCGACGCCAAGGGCATCCGCAACCTGAGCCTGCTCATCAGCAAGCGCCTCACGATGCAGGGCTTCCTCGTGCTCGACCACTGGTCGCGCCGCGAGGCCTTCGCCGAGGAGATGGTGGGCTGGCTGCGGGAGGGCAAGGTCAAGGTCGCCGAGACGTTCGTGGACGGCATCGACCACGCGGTGGACGCGTTCCTGGGCATGCTCAAGGGCGAGAACCTCGGCAAGATGGTCGTCCGGATCGGCGATGGCGCGTAACGCGACGCCGGCGCGGCGGGCCGTCGCCTGGGGCCGCCTGCCGCTGCAGATCCCGCTCGTGTGGTGGGCCCTGCGGGCGGCTCAGGAGGAGGCCGGCCCGATCGGCAGGTGCAGCTGGAAGGCCACCTCCGTGTAGTGGATCGCCGGGGGCGGCAGCGCCTGCAGCTGCCGCTCCAGCACCACCAGCAGCTCCCGCGGCGGCGCGATCGGGCGGGCCATGATGCGCACGGCCACCGGACGGTTCGGGGCCAGGCGGAACTCGACCATGAGCTCCTCGGTGTGGTGGCGCACGCCCGCGAAGAGCCGCTCGACCACCCGCCGGGCCCGGTCGAGGAAGTCGCTGAGCTCGGCCGGCGTGGTCGCCTGCCGCAGCTGCTCCTCGCTGGTGAGCAGCACGATGCGGCCCGGCGGCCGCGGCGCCTGCGGGCTCCCGGTGGCCGCGGCCATCGTGGTCGCCGCCGGGACGCCGTTGAGCAGCGTCGGCGGCAGGGCGTTCACCGCGTCCGGGCCCTCCGCGGCCGGGGCCGCCTCCGGCGAGCCGTCGCTGACCCGGAACGCGACCGCGCGCACGGCCCCGCCGGGCAGCCCGATCTCGACCGGGCGGCCGGCCTCCACGGCCTGCAGCAGCCGGGCGTGCATGGCGCCGGTCAGCAGGACCGCGAAGCCGTCCTCGACCTGGCGGGCCGTCGGCGGCCGGGGACCCTCCCCCGCCACGCGGCCGGTCCCCCCGAGCGTCGCGTCGCGGATGATGAGCAGGAAGTTGCAGGCGAGCCGGGTGGCCCGCTCGCCCCCGGGCGCCACGATCGCGGCCGGGCCCGACTGCCCGGGCGCCCACACGTAGGTCTTCGGGGTGCCGGCCAGCCCCGGCAGGTAGGCGCAGACCTCCGGCGCCTCCCGCATCGCGTCGCGCAGCGCGGGCAGCTCCTCGGCCGCCACCGACAGCTCCAGCCGGTCGCCGTCGTGCACGACGCGCAGGAACGGCAGGTTGTACGCGGGCGCGCGGGACAGCATCGTGGCCGCCCGGAACTCGGCGTCGTCGAGCACCGGGGCGCGCCCGGGCCGGAACCACCACGGGTGCGGGTAGTACCGCTCCTGCGCGCCGAGCAGCGCGAGCACCCGGGCGTGGCCGAAGCGCTGCACCACCGCGGTCTCCCCGCCCAGCAGCGGCAGCGCGATCAGCGGCGGCCGGGGCAGGTCCACAGTGGACGCCAGCGCGGCGGGCGGGTCGGCGTAGACGAAGCCGGTGACCCGCTCGTCGACGTCGACCCCCGGCCGGCCGAAGACGCTCACGTCGCCGGCGTCGACCAGCCGGCCCTCGGCGGCGAAGCGGTGCACGGTGCGGGCCATGGTGAGCGGGAAGCCGGCCGCGGGCGCGCCGGTGCGCGCGACGGCGAAGACCATCTCGCGCTGGCCGTGCCGCTCGAGCCCGTCGGTGGTGTAGAGCAGGGCGGGCAGCATGCCGGAGGCCGTGCGGATGCCACCCTCGTCGATGGCGACCGACAGCTCGCCGGGGATGAGGACCTCCCGGCCGACGGGTAACGCGGAGCCCACGGGGCCGATCATGCCACCCGCACGCAAACTCCCCGGGGGCCCGTTGAAACGTTCCGGGGCCGGGGTCACGATGAGAGCATGCGCGTTGGTGCGATGCAGATGACGTCGGAGCCCCCGGCCGGCTACGTCGCCTTCGTCACACGGCACCTGGAGCCGCTGCGCCGCGACTCCTCCCGGGTCGTCGGCGGCGACGAGGACGCCGACCACCTCTACGTCGACGTGCTCACCGACGTGGCGACGCGCTGGCCCTGGCTGGAGCTGCGGCGCACCCGGCTGGGCCGGCCGGGCGCGGCCGAGGAGTTCCTGGACCGGACCTTCCACCGCCGCTGCGAGCGCTGGACCCTGGCCGACGAGCGCGAGCCCGATCCCGGGCTCGACGACGAGCACCAGATCACGGTCACGCCGGAGCGCGACGAGCGGCCGCGGCCGGACCGGCGGGTGCCGGTCAGCAACGCCGTGCGCCGCGCCCCGCTCGTGCTCCCCCGGCCGCAGCCGCGCGCCCGCACGTTCATCGCCGGCCCCGCGTCCGAGGCGGCGATCGCCTGGTGGCACGCGTACGAGAACATCCGCCGGCGCCGGTTCGTCTACGCCGGTTTCGTCGTGCTCGTGCTGCTGCTGGCGCTCGCCCAGTGCGGCGGACCGGCCTCTGAGCTGTAGGCACGGAACATGTAGCCATGCTACTCGTAAAAAGCGCGAAAAGTTCCCGAACGTGGGCAACGCCGCTTTCGCGTGGACCGATGCGCGGGCGCGCCGCGAGCGGCGATAGAACAGCCATGTGGAACCGTTGACCGTTCTCGCCGAGGCCGCGACACCGGGGGACTTCGCGGCCGCACGAACCCAGATGGCCCTGTCCCTCGGCTGGCACATCATCATCGCGAGCTTCGGCGTCGCCATGCCCGCGATCACCCTGTTCATGGAGTGGAGGGGGCACCGGACCGGGCAGGTCGAGTACCGCCTCCTGGCCCGCCGCTGGGCCCGCGCGATGGGCGTGCTCTTCGCCGTCGGGGCCGTCTCCGGCACGATCCTGAGCTTCGAGATGGGGCTGCTCTGGCCGGGCCTCATGGGCACCTACGGCCAGGTGATCGGGCTGCCCTTCACGCTGGAGGGCTTCGCCTTCTTCGTCGAGGCCATCTTCCTCGGCATCTACCTCTACGGCTGGGACCGGCTCCCGGCCAAGGTCCACATGTGGTCGGCGGTGCCGATCCTGCTGGCCGGCATCGTGGGCACCTTCTGCGTGGTCAGCGCCAACGCCTGGATGAACCAGCCGCGCGGCTTCGACCTGGTGGACGGCAAGATCACCGGGGTCGACCCGCTCGGCGCGATGTTCAACCCGGCCACCGGCCCCCAGTCGGTGCACATGCTCGTCGCCGCGTTCATGGTCACCGGCTTCTGCATGGCCTCCGTCTACGCCGTCGGCCTGCTGCGCGGGCGCAACGACCGCTACCACCGCCTCGGCTTCCTGGTGCCGTTCACCGTCGCCGCCGTGATGGCCCCGGTCCAGGTCGGCGTCGGCGACTGGGCCGCGCACTTCGTCGCCGACTACCAGCCGGTCAAGCTGGCCGCGATGGAGGGGGTGTACGAGACCCAGCGGGGCGCGCCGCTGCACGTCGGCGGGGTCGCGATCGACGGGGAGATGCGCTACGCCATCGAGATCCCCAACGCCCTGAGCCTGCTGGCCCACTGGGACCCGGACGCGGAGATCACCGGGCTCAACACGGTGCCGGCGGACCAGCGCCCGCCGGTCAACATCGTGCACTGGTCGTTCCAGCTCATGGTCGGGGCCGGCTTCGCCATGCTGGGCGTCGCCGCCCTGTTCGCCTTCAGCTGGCGATGGCGGCGCGGCTGGCTCACCAACCGCTGGTTCCTGCGCGCCGCCGCGCTGTGCGGCCCGGCCGCCGTCCTCGCCCTCGAGGCCGGCTGGACCACCACCGAGACCGGCCGGCAGCCGTGGGTCGTCTACGGGGTCCTGCGCACCCACGACGCCGTCAACACCGCCCCCGGGCTGCGCACCGGGCTTGTCGTGCTGACCATCGTGTACGCCCTGCTGACCGTCGCCACCGTCTTCGTGCTCCGCCGCCTGGCCAGGGACCGGCCGGTGCCCGTCGCGCCGCAGGAGTCCGACGTCGACACCTTCCCGGTGCCGTGATGCGGGCCGCCGACGCGCTCCTGGTCGTGCTCTTCGCGGCCGTCACCGCCTACGCCCTCTTCGGCGGCGCCGACTTCGGCGCCGGGTTCTGGGACCTCTTCGCCGGCGGCGCCCGCTCGGGCCGGCGCCGGCGCTCCCTCATCGAGCACGCGATCGGCCCGGTGTGGGAGGCCAACCACGTCTGGCTCATCTTCGCCGTGGTGCTGCTGTGGACCGGCTTCCCGGCCGTCTTCGCGGGCGTGGCCGCGACCATGTACGTGCCGCTCACGGGGGCCGCGCTGGGCATCATCGGCCGCGGCGCCGGGTTCGCGTTCCGCAAGACCAGCGACACCGTCGGCCGGGAGCGGCTGTTCGGCGCCCTGTTCGCGTTCTCCTCGCTCGTGACCCCGTTCTGCTTCGGCGCCGTGGCGGGCGGCATCGCCTCCGGGCGCGTCCCGCCCTGGACGGCCGGGCGGGGCGACCTGCTCACGTCCTGGTGGAACCCGACCTCGGTGGCGACCGGGGCGCTCGCGGTGGCCGTGTGCGCGTACCTCGCCGCCGTCTTCCTCTGCCGCGACGCCGAGCGCCACGACCCGGACCTCGTCGCGGGGATGCGCCGCCGGGCGCTCTGGGCCGGGGCCGGCACCGGGGTCCTCGCCGTGGCCGGGCTGCTCGCCGTGGAGGCCGACGCCGGCTGGCTGGCCGACCGGCTGCTGCGCCCGGTGCCGGCCGCGCTCGTGGTGCTCTCGGCGCTGGCCGGGCTGGCCTCGATCGCGCTGCTGGCGGCCGGCCGCTACGTGGCCGTGCGGCTCACCGCGGGCCTCGCCGTGGCCGCGGTGCTCTGGGGCTGGGCGGCGGCGCAGCACCCGTACCTGCTCCCGCCCGCGACCACGATCTCCGCCACGGCCGCGGCCCCGGCCGTGACGCGCGCCACCCTGTGGGCCGTCCTCGGCGGTGCCGCCGTGCTCACACCGTCGCTGTGGTGGCTGTTTCGGCTGTTTCAGTCGCCCGCGCCCGATTCATCCAGCCAGAGGGCCGACACCGATCGTTGACGAAGCCTGCTATCGTCCGCCGAAGCTATGACTGACATCAGGAGGATGCGGCGCTGGAGCGCGGCGGCGGCTGCCGTCGCGGCCCTCGGCGTCGGCCTGATCGGGGCCGCCGCGACGCCCGCCTGGGCCGCCGACCAGCTCGAGATCAAGGTCGACAACAGCGTCCAGGGCAAGGTCGGCGACAAGGTCCAGGTCCGCTTCGTGGTCAAGAACAACACGAAGCAGCCGGTCACCGGCGTGACCGTGGCCATGGCGGCGCCGGGCAACGCGGTGCTGGACGCGGCCGACAACCCCGGCTGCACGGTCGGCAGCGGCGGACGGGCGGCGACCTGCCGCTCCAACGGCACCCTGGCCGCCGACAAGTCCGCCAGCGGCCAGTTCACGCTCACCGTGAAGACCGCCGGGCAGGCCGCCGGGCGCGTCCAGGTCGAGCACGGCAACGCCGACAACTTCCAGCTGCGCGCCACCGGCGGCCCGACCCCGTCGGCGACGGGGAAGTCGGCCAAGCCGACCAAGACCTCGAGCCTGTCGGCCAGCGAGACGCCGGGCATCGACGACGACGGCAGTTTTGGGGTGCCCCAGGCCGGCAACGGCGTCGCCATCGAGACCACCGGGCCGGCCACGAACCGCACCAACGGCAGCGGCGGCGGGATGAGCATGGGCCTGTGGGCCGGCATCATCGCCATCGTCGGCGCGCTCGGCCTGATCGGCAGCCTCTTCTACTTCCGGCGCAAGGACCGCAACGAGCCCGACACGGGCATGCACCCGGTCGTCCCGGCGCCGCAGGGCTTCTACGGCTCCCAGCCGCAGCCCACGACCTACG
Source organism: Dactylosporangium sp. NPDC000244 (assembly GCF_040300725.1). NCBI lineage: Bacteria > Bacillati > Actinomycetota > Actinomycetes > Micromonosporales > Micromonosporaceae > Dactylosporangium > Dactylosporangium sp. NPDC000244. Next base: position 107,898 of record NZ_JBEPEH010000039.1, on the reverse strand, counting down.
GCACGCCGCCCCAGCCGCAGACCTACGGCTCCCCGGCCGCACAGACGCAGATGATCAACCCCGGCCTCGGCGGGCCGCCGGGCCCCACCCAGGTCATCCAGCCCGGCAACGGCCCCGTTCCCGGTGCTGGACCCGGTGGCGGACCCGTTCCCGGCAACGACCAGACCGTCATCTTCCGCCGCCCCGAAGACCTCTAGCCGGCGGTGAACAAGGCCGCGCTCGGCACGGCCCTCGTCTTCACGGCCAGCGGCGCGATCGTCGGCGGCTGGGTGTCGCGCATCCCCGCGGTCGTCGAGCGGCTCGGCATCGGCCCGGGCGAGCTCGGCCGGGCCCTGTTCGCCCTCGGCCTCGGCTCGCTGGTCTCCATGCCCGTGACCGGGCACGCCTGCCGCCGCTTCGGCAGCCGCGCCTGGGTGGCCGGCACCGCGCTCGTCTCCGCCGCCGCCCTCGCCGCGGCCGGGCTCGCGGGCTCGCTGTGGACGCTCGCCGGGGCGCTGTTCGCGCTCGGGCTCGCGTACGGCTCCTGGGACGTGGCCATGAACGTGCAGGGCAGCTTCGTGGACCGGTGCGCGGGCCGGGAGTGGATGCCGCGGTACCACGCCTGCTGGAGCCTCGGCTCGATCGGCGGGGCGGCGGCCGGCTCCCTCGCGGCCCGGGCCGGCATCGGCGCCGCCCCGCACCTCGCGGGGGCCGCGGTGGTGTCGCTGGCGGTGACGTATGCCGGCCTGACCCTCTTCCTCGACGAGCGCACGGACGGGCGCGCCGAGGCCGGGGCCGCCGCGGCACACGAGCGCCGGCGCTTCTCCGCGGGCCGGGCGCTGCTGCTCATCGGGCTGGCCACGCTGTGCGCGACGGTCGTCGAGGGGGCCGCGGGCGACTGGCTCGCGCTCTTCCTGCACACCGGGCGCGGGCTCTCGCAGTCCTCGGCGGCGCTGGGGTACACCCTCTTCGCCACCGCCATGACCGTGGGCCGGTTCGCGGGCAGCACCGCCGTCGCCCGCCTCGGCCGGGCCCGCGCCGTCCGGCTCGGCGCGCTGCTCGGCGTGGCCGGGATCGCCGCCGCCGTGCTCGCCCCGGGCACCGGGCCGATGTACGCCGGGGCCCTGCTCTGGGGCCTGGGCGTGTGCCTGGTGTTCCCGGCCGCGGTCAGCGCCGCCGGGGAGACCGACCGGCCCGCGGAGGCGATCGCGCTCGTGACGAGCATCGGCTACGGCTCGCTGCTGGTCGGCCCGCCGCTCATCGGCGCCCTGGCCGACGTGATCGGCCTGGGCCGGGCGCTGCTGGGCCTGGCCGGGCTCGCCGCCGCCATCGCGGTGCTCGCCCCGGTGCTGCGCGGCCGGGACCGCGATCAGCCCGGCAGCGCGTCCATCGCCCGGTAGATCCGCACGTCCGACACGGGGTAGGCGGTGCCGAGGGCCTGCGCGAAGAGCCCGACCCGCAGCTCCTCGATCATCCAGCGGATCTCGCGCAGCTGGGGCGTCATGGTCATGGAGGCCACCAGCTGGTCGTACTCCTTCTGCACCTCCTGCACCGTGAGCATCCGCTCGCGGTCGCGCCCGGTGTCGGTCGGCACCTTCTCCAGGCGCCGCTCGATGCCGCGCAGGTAGCGCTCCAGGTCCGGCAGGCGCTGCCAGCCGGTGTCGGTGACGAAGCCGCGGTACACCAGCCGGCTCAGCTGCCCGCGCATGTCGGTCAGGGCCGGCAGCAGCAGCGGGTTCTTGGTGCGGGCCAGGCGCTGCTCGACGTCGTAGGCCGCGGCCAGGATCTTGCGTACGCTGCCGACCACGTCGAGGGTCAGGTCGACGAGGTCGGCCCGCACCTTGTCCCGCAGCGCGGCGAACCCGGCCTCGTCCCAGGCCGGCCCGCCCGCGTCGGTCATGAGCTGGTCCACGGCGCAGGCCGCGCAGTCCTCGAGCAGGTCGACGGCGTTGCGGTGCGGGTTGCGGCTCAGCGCCAGCTTGGCCTCGTTCGACAGCCGGCCCTGCACGAACCGCGCCGGCGGCGGAAGCGTGAGCTGCAGCAGGCGGCGGGTGCCGCGCCACATCTCGTACTGCTGCCGCGCGGGCAGGTCGAAGGCCTGCACCGCGACCGAGGCGCCCTCGTCGACCAGGGCCGGATAGACGGTGAGGGTGTGCCCGGCGACCGTGCGCGACAGGCTGCGCGGCAGGGTGCCGAACTCCCAGCTCGTGGCGCCCTTTCGGGTCACGTCCACGGCCGCCTCGGCGACCGTCTCGCGCACCTTGGGGGCGAGGCGCTCGCGCAGTACCGCCGCGTCCTTGCCCTCCCCGAGGACCTTCCCGGCGTCGTCGACGACGCGGAAGGTCATCTTGAGGTGCTCGGGCACCTTCGACCAGTCCCACTCGGCCCGCGGCACCGAGACCCCGGTCATGCGCCGCAGGGCCAGCTCGAGCGCGTCGAGCAGCTCGCCGTCGCGGGGCGCCATGTCGGCGAGGGCGTCGCGGGCGGTGTCGGGAGCCGGGACGAAGTTGCGCCGGGTCGCCTTCGGCAGCGACTTGATGAGCGCCGTCACGAGCTCCTCGCGCAGCCCCGGCACCTGCCACGCGAAGTCGCCGGCGCGCACCTGGCCGAGCAGCGGCAGTCCGATGTGGACGGTCACGCCGTCGGCCTCGGTGCCGGGCTCGAACTGGTACGTGAGCGCGAAACGGCGCCCGTCCTGCTCCCAGGCGTCCGGGTACTGCGCCTGCTGCACCGCGTCCGCGCCGGCGTTGACGAGCATCGCCGGGTCGAACGTGAGCAGGTCCGGGGACTCCCGGCGGGTCTTCTTCCACCAGCTGTCGAAGTGGCGGCCGGAGACCACCTCCTCGGGCAGCCGGCCGTCGTAGAACTCGAACAGCGTCTCGTCGTCGACGAGCAGGTCGCGGCGGCGGGCCCGGGCCTCGAGCTCCTCCACCTCGCCGAGCAGCCGGCGGTTCTCGGCGAAGAAGTCGTGCTGGGTCTCCCAGTCGCCCTCGACCAGCGCGTGCCGGATGAACAGCTCGCGGGACAGCGCCGGGTCGATGCGGCCGTAGCTGACCTTCCGGTTGGTGACGATCGGCACCCCGTAGAGCGTCACCCGCTCGACCGCCATCACCCCGGCCTGCTTGCGCTCCCAGTGCGGCTCGCTGTACTGCCGCTTCACGAGGTGCTGGGCCAGCGGCTCGATCCACTCGGGCTCGATGCGGGCCACCACCCGGGCCCACAGCCGCGTGGTCTCGACCAGCTCGGCGGCCATCACCCAGCGGGGCGTCTTGCGGAACAGCGCGGAGCCCGGGTTGACGGCGAAGCGGGCGTTGCGGGCGCCGAGATACTCGTGCTTGTCCGCCTCCTTGAGCCCGATCTGCGACAGCAGCCCGGCGAGCAGGGAGACGTGGATCGCCAGCGGCGCCGCGGGCTGCTCGTTCGGCGTCACGTCCATCGTCTTGAGCACCTGGCGCAGCTGGCTGTAGATGTCCTGCCACTCGCGCACGCGCAGGTAGTTGAGGTATTCGGCCCGGCACAGCTTGCGGAACTGGTTGCTGGAGAGCTCCCGCTGCTGCTCCTGCAGGTAGTTCCACAGGTTCAGGTAGCCGACGAAGTCCGAGTCCTTGTCGGCGAAGCGCGCGTGCGACTGCTGGGCCTGGGCCTGCTTGTCGGCCGGGCGCTCGCGCGGGTCCTGGATGGACAGTGCCGCGGTGATCACCATGACCTCGCGCACGCAGCCGTTCTTCTCCGCCTCCAGCACCATGCGGGCCAGCCGCGGGTCGACCGGCAGCTGGGACAGGCGGCGGCCCAGCGGGGTCAGGTGCGGGCCGGGCTCGAGCGCGCCGAGCTCCTCCAGCAGCTGCACGCCGGCGGTGACGTTGCGCCGGTCGGGCGGGTCGATGAACGGGAACGCGCCCAGGTCGCCGAGGCCGAGCGAGATCATCTGCAGGATGACCGACGCCAGGTTGGTGCGCAGGATCTCCGGGTCGGTGAACTCCGGCCGGGCGTTGAAGTCGTCCTCGCTGTAGAGCCGGATGCACACGCCGTCGGACGTGCGCCCGCAGCGGCCCTTGCGCTGGTTGGCCGAGGCCTGCGAGACGGGTTCGATGGGCAGGCGCTGCACCTTCAGGCGGTGGCTGTACCGCGAGATGCGCGCCGTGCCGGGGTCCACGACGTATTTGATGCCGGGGACGGTCAGCGAGGTCTCGGCCACGTTGGTCGCCAGCACCACCCGGCGGCCGGAGTGCGGCTGGAAGACCCGGTGCTGCTCGGCGAAGGAGAGCCGGGCGAACAGCGGCAGGATCTCGGTGTTCGGCAGGTCCAGCTTGGTCAGCGCGTCGGCGGCGTCGCGGATCTCGCGCTCGCCGCTGAGGAAGACGAGCACGTCCCCGGGGCCCTCGTCCTGCAGCTCCATGACGGCCATGCAGATCGCGTCGAACTGGTCGACCTCCTCGGCCCCCTCGTCGGGCGCCTCGAGGGGCCGGTAGCGCACCTCGACCGGGTAGGTGCGCCCCGACACCTCCACGATGGGCGCGTCGCCGAAGTGCCGCGAGAACCGCTCCGGGTCGATCGTCGCCGACGTGATGATGATCTTCAGGTCGGGGCGGCGGGGCAGGAGCTGTTTGAGGTACCCGAGGATGAAGTCGATGTTCAGGCTGCGCTCGTGGGCCTCGTCGATGATGAGCGTGTCGTAGCGGCGCAGCAGCCGGTCCTGCTGGATCTCGGCCAGCAGGATGCCGTCGGTCATCACCTTGACCATGGTCTGGTCCGAGGACTGGTCGGTGAAGCGCACCTTGAAGCCGACGGTCGCGCCCAGCTCGGTGCCGAGCTCCTCGGCGACGCGCTCGGCCACGGTGCGGGCCGCGATCCGCCGCGGCTGGGTGTGGCCGATCTGGCCGGTCACGCCGCGGCCGAGCTCGAGACAGATCTTGGGCAGCTGGGTCGTCTTGCCCGACCCGGTCTCGCCCGCGACGATCACCACCTGGTGGTCGCGGATCTTCGCCAGGATCTCGTCCTTGCGCTGGCTGACCGGCAGCTGCTCGGGGTAGCTGATCTCGGGCCGCGCGGCGCGGCGGGCGGCGACGCGCTGCTCGGCGCGCTCGACGTCGGCCTTGATGGCCTCGGCGATCGCCTGCGCGTTCCTGGAGCGCTTCGCCCCGTCGATCCGGCGTCGCAGCCGATGCTGGTCCTGGGGCATGAGCCCGGTGAGGCGAGCGCGAAGCTCGCTCAGGCTGGTCGGCTGGGGCGTTTCAGACATGACGCTCGCAAGGATAGGCACCCGGCGCCGGGATTGCCCGTCGATTTTGCCGGGGTGCCCGGTTTCTCGCCGACACGTGGCGGGCCGCCGTGACGGTCCGTCACTCCTGCCACTAACGTCACACCCATGGCGATGCCCGCGGTCCCCTTCCAGCCGTCACCCTCCGGCGTGCGCCCCGCCCCGCGTCACGCGGCCGAGGGCCGCACCTTCTCCGCCGGCACCTTCGCCACCGGCGCGTTCCCGACGGTCTCCCCCGCCCGCCCGGGACCGGCCCGGCCCCGCCCGCCGCGGGCCCTGACGCTGGGCACGCTGGACGAGGACGACCTCCGCGACGACGCCGCCTACCAGGCCATCGGCTTCTACGACCTGGCCCTGACCGGCCGCAGCGCCAAGTCGGCCCAGTTCGTGCAGTGCCGGTTCAACCGCGCCGACCTGACCGGCACCGCCCTGTCCGGCGCGATCCTCACCGACTGCCTGCTCGAACGCACCGCGCTCGACCACGTGCACGCCGATCACTCCGTCCTGCACCGCGTCACGCTGCGCGACTGCGGCCTCGCCGACCTGCAGTGGCTGGGCGGGACGCTGCGGGACGTGACGGTGCGCGACTGCCGGGCCGAGCGCAGTGTGTTCCGCGACGCCCAGCTGCACGCGGTCTTCTTCACCTCGACCGACCTGACCGGCGCCGACTTCACCGACGCCGACCTGACCGGGGCCACGTTCAGCGGCTGCGACCTCTCCGGCGCGACCTTCTCCGGCGCCGCCGCCGGGGGCGCGCGCTTCGAGTCGTGCACGCTGGCGGGCGCGACGGGCGTCGAGGGCCTGGCCGGCGCGACCATGACCGGCGTGGACGCCGACGAGCTCCTCGGCCTCTTCGCCGCGGCCCTGAAGATCACCCTGGCGGATGACTGACGGCTATCCGACTATCTCGGCCACCCGAGCCGCCCGGCCTTGCGCGCGGTGACCTCGATCTCGATGCGCATCCGGGGGTCCGACAGCCCGCACACCTGCATGGTCGCGGCCGGCCGCACCTCGCCCATCCAGCGCTGGAGCACCGGGAAGCACGGCTCGAAGTCGGCCGCGTCGGGCAGCAGGTAGCGCACGCGCACCACGTCGGCCGGGGACGCCCCCGCCGCCCGCAGCGCCGCGTCGATGTTGCGCCAGCACTGCTCGGCCTGCTCGACCACGTCGCCGGAGATGGTCATCGTGGCGTAGTCGAAGCCGGTCGTGCCGGAGACGTGCACCCAGTCGCCGTCCACGACCGCGCGGGAGTAGCCGATCTCCCGCTCGAACGCCGACCCGCTGGAGATCAACCGCCGCTCGCTCATGCCTCAGACGCTAGACGGCAGCTGCCCGAGCTGGCGCATCAGGTCGACGTCGTCGCACGCTGGCATGCTTGTCCGCATGCCGTCGCCAGTGAACCGCCAGGCCGGACCACGCGTGCGGTACAGCCGCGAGCAGCTGCTGGCCGCCGCGGACCGGCTCCTGCCCGACGTCATCGCGCCCGGGCTCGACGTCCTGCTCTGCGGCATCAACCCGGGGCTGTGGTCGGCGGCGAGCGGGCACCACTTCGCCCGGCCCGGCAACCGGTTCTGGCCGGCGCTGCACCGCTCCGGCTTCACCCCGCGGCAGCTGCGCCCCGACGAGCAGGAGCTGCTGCCCGGCTGGGGGCTGGGCATCACGAACCTCGCCGCCCGGGCCACCGCGCGGGCCGACGAGCTGAGCCGCGACGAGCTCGCGGCGGGCGGCGCGATCCTGCGCGCGAAGGTCGAAGCGTTCGCCCCGCGCTGGCTCGCCGTCCTCGGCGTCACCGCGTTCCGGGTCGCGTTCGGCGTGCGGGCCGCGACGGTCGGGCCGCAGGAGTCGGACGCGCTCGCCCCCACGCGGCTGTGGATCCTGCCGAACCCGAGCGGGCTGAACGCCCACTACCAGCTGCCGGAGCTCGCCGCGGAGTTCGCCCGGCTGCGGGAGGTGGCTCAGGCCGGCTCGGCCGGCGGCTCGTAGCGGGCGGCCCGCTGCGGAAGGCGGCTCAAGCCAGCTCGGCCTGCGGCTCGCCGCGGAGTTCGCCCGGCTGCGGGAGGTGGCTCAGGCCAGCTCGGCCGGCGGCTCGTAGCGGGCGACCCGCTCCGCGAGCAGCCGGCCGAAGACGCCGCTCGCGCGCCCGCAGTCGGCGCAGACGAAGTTGTCGTCCAGCCGCGGGCCGCCGCAGTGGTCGCAGCGCCCCCGGTCGCGCGGGTCGGCGTAGGCCCGCAGCGCCGCCGCGAGGGCCTTCGCGACCGGCGCGCGCAGGGCGATCACCTGCTCGCCGACCCGCACCTCGGCCACCGCCGGCCCGGGCGCGGGGTCGTACACGTCGATGCGCTCGTTGAACTCCCGCAGGGCCCGCGCCACCAGATCGTCCACGCACCCGACCCTACCGCCCGGGCAGCAGGAGGTTCACGTCGCCGAACTCGTGCCAGAGGTAGCGCTCGCGCACGGCCGCGTCGTACGCCGCGGCCAGCACCGCCGGCGCGGCCACCGCGGCGAGCAGGTCGAGGTGCGAGGCGCGCGGCTCGTGGAAGCCGGTCAGCAGGCCGTCGACCACGGTGACGCCGCGGTCCGGGGTCACGACGAGGCTGGTGTACCCCTCGCGGGCCGCGACCGTCCCGCCCGGCGCGGCCGCGCTCTCCAGCGCGCGCACCGCCGTGGTGCCCACGGCGATGATCCGCCCGCCGGCCGCCCGGGCGTCGTTGACCAGGCGGGCCGTCGTGGGCGGGACGGCGAACCACTCCGGGTAGGGCCGCTCGTGCGCCTCCGGCGAGGCGACCCCGGTGTGCAGCAGCAGCGGGGCGAACTGCACGCCCGCGGCGACCAGGCGGGTCACGACCCGCTCGCTGAACGGGCGCGCGGCCGAGGGCATCTCGGCGCTGCCGGGCTCGCGGGCGAAGACGGTCTGGTAGGCCTCCAACGGCCACCGCCGGCGCACGTAGGGATAGCGGATCGGCTCGCCGTACCGCCGCAGAAACTCCGGCACGGGCACGGGCGTGCGCACGGCGGCGGCCCACAGCCGCCCGTGCGTGTAGGGCTCCTCGAGCGTGACGCCCGCCCCGCCGGGCAGCCGCAGCTCGCCCGGCGCCCCGGGGTGGGGCCGCCGGTCCGGGCCCCGCACCTCGACCGCCCACCGCCCGTCGGGCAGGCGGGTGGAGAAGTGCAGGCTCAGCGGTACCCCCACCACCCGCACGGCCGCCGCGAGCGTCCCGGACGTGTTGACGACCAGCACGTCCCCGGCCCGCAGCAGCTCCGGCAGCGCGTCGAACCGGTGGTGCGACAGGCCCTGCGGGGACGCGACCAGCAGCCGCACCTCGTCGCGGGCCAGCCCGCGCGCCTCCGGGGGCTCCCGCGCCTCCAGCTCGGCCGGCAGCGCGAAGTCCAGCACCGCCGTCACAGCTTCACCCGCCCCGACACCGGCAGCGCGAAGTCCAGCACCGCCGTCACAACTTCACCCGCCCCGACGCCGGCCGCGCGGCGAGCAGCCGCAGGAACGCGGGCGCGACGGTCTCGGGCCCGGGCCGGTCGCCGATGTCCTCGCCCGGGAACGCCTCCTGGTGCATCTGCGTGCGCAGGTCGCCGGGGTCGGCCCACCACACGCGCAGCTTCGGCTCCTCCGCGGCGAGCACGTTGCTGAGCTGCTCGACGGCGGCCTTGGCGGCGCCGTAGCCGCCCCAGCCCGGGTAGGCGCCCACGGCCGCGTCCGAGCTGATGTTCACGACCGCGCCGCCGTGGTCGCGCAGCGCGGGCAGGGCGAGCTGGGTGAGCGCGAGCGGCGCGACGAGGTTCACCTCGAGCACGTCGCGCAGCGCGTCCGCCGGGTAGTCGGCCAGCGCCGGCTGCGGGCTCGGCCCGAGAATGCCCGCGTTGTTCACGAGCAGGTCGAGCCGCCCGGTCTCCAGCGCGGTCTCGACGAGCCGCGCCCGGTGCCACGAGTCCGTGACGTCGCCGGGGACGGCCCGGACGCCGCCGTGGCCGGCCGGGTCGAGGGTCCGCCCGTCGCCGAAGACGGTCCAGCCCGCCTCCGCCAGCGCGTTGGCGAGCGCCCGGCCCAGCCCGCGCGAGACTCCGGTGACGATGGCGGTTCCTGGTGTGGTGTCCATGCCTTCGACGCTAGGAAGCGCCCGGGCCCGTGCCATCGGGCCGCGGACGGGGACCCGCCTAGGTCCTTGGTCCTAGGTACCGCCTGGGTACCGTGGATGTCGTGGGCGGATGCGATCGGGACGAGCTGCGCGAGGTGAGCGCCGCGGTGCTGGCCGTCACCGCCCACCGCTCGATGCGCGAGGTCCTGCAGACGATCGTCTCGGCCGCCCGGCGGCTCCTGGACGCCGAGTACGCGGCGCTGGGCATCCCCGACGAGCTCGGCTCGTTCCGCGAGTTCCTGGCCGACGGCCTGACGGACGAGCAGTGGCGGCGCATCGGCCCGATCCCGCGCCAGCACGGCCTGCTCGGCGCGATGCTGCGCGACCCGAACCCGGTCCGCTCGGCCGACATCCGCACGCACCCGAGCTTCGAAGGCTACCCCGCGGCCCACCCGGAGATGGCCGACTTCCTCGGCATGCCCATTGTGGACGGCAGCGAGATCCTGGGCGAGCTGTTCCTGGCCAACAAGCGCGGCGGCCCCTTCGACGCCGCCGACGAGGAGCTGCTGCGCCTGCTGGCCGCCCACGCCGCGATCGCCATCGTCAACGCCCGCCTCTACGAGCGCGCCCGCGAGCTGTCCATTGTGGAGGAGCGCCAGCGCATCGCCCGCGAGCTGCACGACGCCGTGACCCAGAAGCTCTTCAGCCTCCGGCTCACCGCCGAGGCCGCGGCCGCCCTGGTCGAGCGCGACCCGGCCCGGGCCGCCGCCGAGCTGGACGTGGTGCGCCGCCTGGCCGCCGAGGCCACGGAGGAGCTGAAGTCCATCGTGGTCGGCCTGCGCCCGATCGACCTGGCCGGCGACGGCCTCGCCGCCGCCCTGCGCCGCCAGGCCGACCTCCTCGACCGGGTCCACGAGGCCGAGGTCACCTTCGCCGCCGACCCGGTCCCGCGCCTGCCGGCCGCCCGCGAGGAGGCCGCGTACCGGGTGGCCCAGGAGGCCCTGCACAACGCCCTGCGCCACGCGTCGGCCGGGCGCGTGGCCGTGGAGCTGCGCCGGGCCGGCCCGCGCGTCGTGCTGACCGTCACCGACGACGGCCGCGGCTTCGACCCGCGCGGCGACCTGCCCCGCCCGCGGCTGGGCCTGGCCTCGATGCGCGAGCGCGCCCGCGCCGCCGGCGGCCGCCTGCTGATCCGGTCCGCGCCGGGCGCGGGCACGGTCGTGACGATGGAGGTGCCCGGTGCCTGATCCCGTGCGCGTGCTCGTGGTCGACGACCATCCGGTGGTACGGCAGGGCCTGCGCACCTTCCTCGACGTGCAGGACGACATCGAGGTCGTGGGCGAGGCCGAGGACAGCGCGTCCTGCGTCACGGCGGCGGCCCGCACCGACCCGGACGTGATCCTGCTGGACCTGCGCATGCCGGGCGGCGACGGCGTGCAGGCCCTGCGCGAGCTCGCCGCCGCGGGGACCCGCGCCCGGGTCCTCGTCATCACGAGCTTCACCGAACCGTCGGCGGTCCTGCCGGCCGTCCGCGCGGGCGCGGCGGGCTACGTCTACAAGGACGTGGACCCGCCCGCGCTCGCGGCGGCGATCCGCGCCGTGCATGCCGGGCACGTGCTGCTGCACCCGGACGTGGCACGCCTGCTGACCGAGGGCGGGCCGCCCCCGGACGCGGCGCACCTGACCGCACGCGAGCGCGAGGTCCTGGCGGAGATCGCGCGGGGGCGGTCGAACCGGGAGATCGCGCGGACGCTGGGCCTGGCCGAGAAGACGGTGAAGACGCATGTGAGCGCGATCCTGACGAAGCTCGGCGTGCAGGACCGGACGCAGGCCGCCCTGTACGCCGTGCGCAACTCCCTCGGCTGACCCGCGGCGGGCCGACAGCGCACGCCGAAACGTTCGCACATCCGGTGGCGGCGAGTGAACCCGGGACTTTTCCCCGGGTGCTCGTGCCGGCCCCCGGTGCATACGGTGACCTCGTGCTCAACTCCTCTCGCCCCTCCCTGCGCGCCCTCGTCGTCGGCCTCGCCCTGATCGGCGCCGGAGGCTGCGCCGGACACGACGCCGATGGCGCGGCCTCGGCCACGGTGGACGGGTCGTCCGCGGCCGCCGCGCGGCCGGACACGGCGCTGAGCAAGCTCAGGTTCGACTGCGCGACGATCATGACCAGGACGACCGCGCTGCTGCGGACCACCGAGCTGCTCACCCACACGTACAACGAGCCGCACCCGGGCGCCATGCCGACGTCGCAGGCCCAGTGGCAGTCGAAGAACTTCGACTCCTACCCGGGCACCGTGTGCGGCTGGGGCGCCGGCGACTCCACCGCCACGGCCGACGGGCTGAGCGACCAGTCGAGTCTGGAGGTCCAGATCCTGCAGCCCGGGGACTGGTACCGCGACCACGTCCTGTTCTTCCTCGACGAGGACGGTGGCGGAACCGCGTTCTCGTGCGCACCGGCGACGCTGACCGGGGCCGCGCGCGCGACCTGGTGCTCGACCTCCGCGAAGTCGCCGATCTACACCTTCGCCGCCGACCTCGGAGTCGCGCTCGTGGAGGTCACGGCGAACACCGACGCCGAGTCGCACCCGGTCGGCGGCTCGGCCCTCAAGGCCGCCATCGCGGCGGATCTCGCCGCGCTGCCGCTGTAGACGGTCACGGCACCGCCCAGCCGTCGCATCAGCCGTCGAAAGTCCAGCTCAGCCGCCGAAGTCCAGCAGGTCGCCCGGCCCGATGCCGAGGTGGCGTTCGAGGTCGGCGGCCGAGTGGTCCCTGAGGAACTGGGCGAACCGCGCCGTCACGACGCTCATGTACTCGTGGGCGACCTTCTCGGAGATGTCCAGGCGGCGCGAGATCCTGCGGTAGCTCTCGCCCCGCGCCCGGCCTCGCAGCACCTGGCACTGGCGAGGGCTCAGCGACGGGAGGGCGCCCTGTCGCTGGGCCAGTTCGGCCAGCCCCACGAGCGCCGGGGTGATCACGAACTCCCCCCGGTGCACCGCGTGGACGGACTCGCTGAGCCGCTCCAGCGGCTCGGTCTTGTGCACGATGCCGCTCGCGCCGGCGCTCAGGCACCCGGCGAGCACGGTGAGCCGATGCTCGTTGGTGTAGATGAGCACGCGGTAGCCGGCCGCGGCCACGTCCGCCACCGCGCTCCCGCCCTGGCGCACGCCTCCGGTGCCGAGGCCGTCGAGGTTCAGGTCGAGCAGCACCACGTCGACCTCGGGTGCGGCGTGCAGCAGTTGCTGATGCCTTCCGTACGCCCCCACGACCTCCACCGAGGACAGCAGCACGCGGAGCCCTTCGCGCACGACGGTGTCGTCATCGACGACGGCGACACGGCGCGTCCCCGGGCTCATCCGTCGTGCCGTTCGCCGGCGCGGGACGGTTTCGCCGGCCCGCGCAGGGTGATCGGGGTGCCGTCGCCGGGTGCCGAGTCGATCTCCGTCGTGACGCCCCAGCGCAGCAGATGGTCTCCGGCCTGGTGGGACAGCCCGTACCCGAGGGGCGTGCGATCGGGGACGAAGCCCACCCCGTCGTCGACGACCGTGATCTCCCAACCGTCGGTGTCCGCCTCGACGTCGCCGTGCACGGTGACCTCGTCGGCGCCGGCGTGGACGCGGACGTTCAGCAGGACGGTGCGCAGCGCACGCATCACCGCGGTGGCGAGCCCGTCGGGCACCTCGATCCCGCTGACGAGCCGCGTGTTCAGGGTGATCGGCAGGTCACGGAACTCGTTCGCGACCGCGGTGATCAGATCGCGCAGGTCCACCGGTCCGTCCTCGATCGGCGGGTCGTGGCGGTCGGTGCCGAGGAAGAACCGGATCTCGTGGCTGGCCGCTGCCGCCTGGCGACGCAGCAGCGCCAGCAGGCGCGGGTCGGTGACCGGTTCGCTGAGCAGCCGCAGCACGGTGGCCTGGTCGTGCAGCAGAAGCCGGTGCTTGTCCAGCTCGGAGCGCCGCGCCGCCAGCACCGCCTCGGCCCGCGCCCGGTCGGCGAGGTCGGCGAGACGGCGCAGGTACGACGCGACCAGTCGAGACACAACGGCGAAGCTCACCAGCCCGACCGCGTTGTTGACCGCGGTGGACGTCTGGCCACCCGAAATGCTGACCGCCAAGTAGACGCCGGCGATCAGGAGGCAGCCCGCGATCGTGTGCCACCATCGTGGCAGCGCCACGCCGGCCGTCACGGCCGCCACCGCACCGGCGCCGAACCCCCACGCCACCCATGTTCCTACCCGGTCGTCCGGCGCGCTGTACCAGCGTTCGGCTCCGACGAGCACGGCGATGATCGCGACGTCGGCGCCGCCCAGCCCCAGCCCGGCGAACCGCCGCACTCGCACGGCGCAGGTCGTCACGACCACAGACTCCACAATCATCACGGCCAGCAGGAGCAGAAAGAGCCACGGCCTGGTTGCGTGTTCGAGCCCCTCGCGGATCGCCAGCAGCAGCTGCACGATCAGGTTGAGCCGGATTCCCAGGACGCCGAGCAGCATCACGAGCTCCGCTTCGGCCGCGAGGGTGTGGCCACGAAACCCGGCGATGCGACGCCACGGTGATTGCCCGATCACCGGCGGCGGCTCCTCCCGGCGGGGCGGCCGCCGTCATCGACAGCCTCGCCGGCCGGGTGCCCTACCGGCAACCCCGGACGATTCCGGGGTGGCTGCGAACGATCTTTCTCAGCATCATAGGCGCACGCTCACCAGGTGCGCGGACCGTCGTCCGCGGACCCGTGCCGGCGCCCATGGGTGCCGCGCCCCGTTCGCATCCGCAGCGGGCCCGCCGTCATCAACCGACATCGCGGAGGACGGATCGTGTCCACACGTACCTTGCTCGCCGTCCTTGCCGTCGCCCTCAGCGCGCTGTCCGCCTGTGGCGATGCCCGACCGGCGACCACCGGCGGGACGGAGCCGGGCGCGAGCGCGACCCGCCCGGCGGCCGAGGAGATCAACGGCTGGAAGCTGCCCACCGCGGTGGCGAAGTGGACCCTGATGACCAACGGCGACCTGCTGGCGATGGGGAAGGCGGGCCACTACACCGACGTCGCCGGCATGGACATGCTGCGCGGCGTCGACGGCATGCCCGGCAGCAAGGACGACGGCTTCGACGTGTACGACGCGCTCGCGGCGGAGAAGCACAGGGGCGACGCGGAGTCCAACTCCGGCAATGCCGCGATGCGCGACGTCTACGCGCGTGCCGAGGTCCACGCGGCCGTGTACGAGTATGCCGGCGACCCCCGGCGCGGGGTCTACGTGTTCCGGTCGTCCGAGCCCCGGATGGCGTCCGGCAAGGGCCCGGCGGGCTGCGACAAGCTCTTCTCGGGTGGTGGCATCCGGTGCACGCGGATGGAGGACGGACTGCAGTGGACGTTCCTTGCCCGGGTGAGCGACAAGGGCGGCCCGACCGCCGGCGAGACGCGGGAGTTCATCAACGCGTTCCTGGCCGCGCAGGGGTCTCAGCCGATGCAGTGACGCGGCATCGGGCCGTTTGTGATTGCCTGGTGACAAATGCGGCGAGCTCGATCTCGCGGCGCAGGCCGGCGTCGCGCGGACGGCCCTGCCCGGCGGCGCCGCTCGGCTCGGGGCCGCCGACGGTCAGGCCCGGCCGCGGCGGCCACCACGCTGCGGCTCACGCCCCTGTGAGCGCCCCGACGGGCGCCGCGGTAAGCGCCCCGGTGAGCGCCTCGTCCAGGATGGCCAGGCCGCGGTCGATCTCCTCGTCGGTGCTGGTCAGCGGCGGGGCGATGCGGAACGTGCCGCCCATGCCGGGCAGCTGGACCACGTTCATGTGCAGGCCGAGCGTCAGGCACCGCCGCGTGACCTCCGCGCCCAGGCGGTCCGCGCCGGTCTTCGTCGCGCGGTCGGTCACGAGTTCCAGGCCCTGCAGCAGGCCGCGGCCGCGCACGTCGCCGACGACCTCGTGGCGGGTGCTCAGCTCGAGCAGGCCCCGCCGCAGGCGCTCGCCGAGCTCGGCCGCGCGGCGGTCGAGGCCGTCGCGCTCCAGGATGTCGAGCACGGTGTTGCCGACCGCCGCGGGCAGCGGGTCGCTCACGTGCGTGGTGTAGAAGAGGAAGCCGCGCTCGTACGCCTGCTGCTCGATCGCCTCCGTCGTCACCACGGCCGCGAGGGGCAGGCCCGCGCCGAGCGTCTTGGACAGCGTGATGATGTCGGGCACGACGCCGTCGCGCTCGAACGCGTACCAGGTGCCGGTCCGGCACAGGCCGGTCTGCGCCTCGTCGAGGATGAGCAGCATGCCCCGCTCGCGGCACTTGGCCTGCAGGGCGGCGAGGTACCCGGGCGGCGGCTCCAGCACCCCGCCCGAGCTCAGGATCGGCTCGACCAGGCACGCGGCCGGCGCTCCGGAGGACTGGGCGTCGAAGAGCGCGAACGCGTGGTCGAGCTGGCGGCGCCAGTCGAGCGTGCCGTCGGGGCGGGTGAAGTCGGGGCGGTACGCGTCCGGCGCCGGGATCGCGAAGTTCCCGGGCGCGGGCGGCCCGTAGCCGCGGCGCCCCGCGCTGTAGGTGGCCCCGGCCGCGGCCTGGGTCATGCCGTGCCAGGAGCGCGCGAAGGAGACGATCTCGTGCCCGCCGGTGACGAGCTTCGCCAGGCGCACGGCCGCCTCGTTGGACTCGGCGCCGGTCGTCAGCAGCAGGACCTTGGACAGCTCCGCACCCTCGAAGGGCGCCTGTGCCTTGCCCAGCGACTCGGCGAGGCGGCGCGACAGGTCGACGACGGGCCGCGAGAGCATGCCGCTGAAGAGGTGGTCGAGCTCGCCGATCTGCTGCCGTACCGTCGCCACGATCTCCGGATGCGAGTGCCCCAGAATCGCGCTCATCTGCCCCGACGTGAAGTCGAGGATGCGCCGGCCGTCCTCGGTGAAGACGTGGCTGCCCTCGGCGCGCACGATGATCTCCGGGGTGAACGCCCCGCCGTACCGCACGACATGCCGCTGCGCATCGCTCCAGAAGTCCGCCATGTCCCCGACGCTACGGCCGCGCTATGTTCACTTCCAGCTCACGATTTCGCACAGCTTGTACGGCTGGATCGAACAAAGGGTGGGAACCACGTGCTCGACCCGTGGCGGCTCAAGCTGCTCGGCGACCTGGCCGCGCTCGGCACCGTGCGGGCCGTGGCACAGGCCGCCCACCTGAGCCCGTCGACCGTCTCCCAGCAGCTCGCCGTGCTGGAGCGGGAGGCCGGCGCCCGGCTGTTCGAGCGGGCCGGCCGGCGGCTGCGGCTCACGGACGCGGGCGAGACGCTGGCCCGGCACGCGCGCACGATCCTCGACCAGATGGAGACGGCCCGGGCCGAGGTCGCCGGCGACGGCTCGGCCCCGGCCGGCCGCCTGACCATCGGCGCCTTCACGAGCGCGGTCAACACGTTCGTCCTGACCGCCATCCGCCGCCTGCGGGCCGAGCACCCCCGCCTGCGCGTCGACCTGCGCGAACTGGACCCGACCGAGGGCATCCCGGCCCTGCGCCGCGGCGCGTGCGACATCGCGGTGACCGCCGACCTGTTCGACGGCGGCGCACCGGTCGACGACGAGATCCTGCACACCCCGCTGGCGACCGACCGCGTGGTGCTGGTGACCGCCGCCGCCCCCGTCGCCGGGCCGGTCGACCTGGCCGCGTACGCGGGCGCGGTGTGGTCGGCCGAGCGCCCCGGCACGTGGACGCACGACCTCATCACCCGGGCGTGCCGGCGGGCGGGCTTCGAGCCGGACGTGACCGCGGTCTTCGCGTCGTACGGGCCGCTGCTCGCCCACGTCGAGGCCGGCCTGTCGGTGACGCTGCTGCCGGAGCTGGCCGTGGACGCGCGCTACGAGGTGGCCGCGCACCCGCTGCGGGAGCCGCTGCGGCGGCGCATCACGGCGGCTGTGCGCGCCTCGGCCGCGACCCGCCCGTCGGTCGCCGCCGCCCTGGCCGCGCTGTCAGCTGCCGCGTAGCTGCTCCAGGACGAGCGGGTCGATGGCGCCGGGGACCATGCGCTCCTCGAGGTTCTCGACCCCGGCCCAGGCTTCGAGGTCGGCGTACCCGAGCGCCTCGAGCCGCCGCGCGACCTCGGCGGCGAGCTCGCCCTCCAGGGGCAGCAGGGTGGCCGGGTCGGGTTTGCCGAAGTACAGCTCCCAGAGGTCGATGAGCCCGCCCATCCGCCCCACCGGATCGGGATCGTCGTCGACGCGCAGGTCGACCTCGGTGTCGCTCATGCCGCCGTAGCCGGCCCCGCGCCGCACGGTGAACAGCGCCGCGCTCTGCCGCCCGCGCCGGTCCCCGCCCGCGGCGTCCCCGGCCGCGAGGGCCGCGTGCAGCCGGCGCGCCAGCGACAGCCCCGCGGACCCGAGCCAGGCCCGCTCCATCTCGGCGACGACCTCGGGCCCGGCGAGGATGTTGCCCTGGATCGCGTACCCGTCGCCCGCCACGCCCCCGGCCCACGCGAAGCACTCGTCACCGGTGAACGTCGCGCCGTCCCCGGCCGGCCCGACGACCCCGAGCTGGCGGTGCGCGCGCCCGCCGTCGGCGGCGGTGAGCCCGGCGATCACGTCGGCGGCGGCGGTACCGGTCCGCAGCAGCGCCAGCCCCTGCGCCCGATACGCGAGGTTCGCGAGCGCCTGCGTGGCGAGCGCCCCGATCCCGGCCTCGGCCGCGGGCACGGCGGCCCCGACGGCGAGGAACTTGCTGGCCACGGCGACACCGAGCGACTGCCCGTCGGAGGACCGCCCGACGATCGAGAACGTCATGCCGCCACGGTACGGCAATCCTTCACTCCGGCAATATTGTCACCCAGCAACAAGAAGGTCAGTCGACGTCCGGGTCGTAGTCCGGGTTGATGCCACCGTGGTGGATGGCCGAGAGCGCGAGCGCGATCGACGCGAGGGCCTTGACCTCGGCGAGCTTCAGCTGCTGGTCGATGGTCATCTCGTCGTACCGCTCGTCGAGCCTTTCGTGATGTGCACACCATGAGACCAGCCGGCCGGGCCGTACCAGAGGCCGCCGGTGGCACGACCAACGCGAGCGGGTCGACGTGCCGACCGATGAGATCCGGCCCCCGGGCTTGCGTGGCGAGCGCGACGAAGACGGGATCTGGTGTACCCACGCCCAGCTGCGTCCGGGCGTTCGTCGGGCACCCACGGCGAACGCAGAGAATCCGCCTCGTGTCCACCTCGTCGACGAGGACAGCGGTCCATCGATCATCGAATCGGATGCGGTGTCGTGGCGGATCAACGTCGAACGGTGGATCGGCCGTAGCCCGACCGACGACCGCCTCTCCCGGCGATCCGCGACTCGCGCAGCCCATCGGGCCCGGCTTTCGGTTCTGGCGGGCGCCCCGCCTCGCGCACTGCCTTGCACGGCGAAGCACACGATGCACTATGCGAACCGCTCAATCATGCTCACGGGTCCATCGCTGACCGGGTGTCTGCCCAGTTCACGAAAATGATCAGCCGGGTGCGGGAGTCGGCGCAGCTGGGTTCGGAGCCAGACCCGCAAATCAGCGCACAAGGAAGCAAGCCCAGCAGACGCAGGCGATCTGGCGCGCCGCGTCGGATGGCGAGTCGAAGCCGGCGAAGCCCGCCACCCCATGTCGTCACCGTTTCACTGTTAACATCGGTCGAGTGGCAGCCTCAGATGAACATACGGCAATATCTGAGATCTTCGTCGGCATAGTCGAACGCTTGTCGAATTCCCGGCTGTATGGATTTCGTGAATCCGACCGGTCGATGTATGACTTCGCCTGCAATCTAACTCAGACTCACGAACGGATCGTGGTTGGCCAGACATTGTGGGGACATCATGAAGGCGTTTTGAAGGACATAGTTTCGCTCCAGGCCAACGCGGGCCACACAACTCTCGGAATCTACCTTTTTCCCGACACCCTCCGGGCCCGCCGAGCAATCGACGAAGCACTGCAGCACATTCGGCGAATTCGCACCGGCCCAGCTGTTCTGCTACGCATGATACCGGTACCCTCGGACTTTCGAGCGGATAATATCGAGGATCATGCACACATGGTCAGATATCTTGAGGGACGGATATCAGACGACCTACTGCTGCGCAACGTCTTTGGCAACGCAAACGCCGATGATTTGGTTCGGTTCCAACGCTTTGCCAACATTCCGGGCATGAATTTGGCAATTCTTGAGGCAATACACGAGGGAACAGCCCCCCTAGTCTCGAATCTTGCGTCAACCCTAGGTGCTGCCAGAACAACCACGGCCAATAAGTTCGACATCCTGGTCGCATCCGGATTTATCGAGCTGAACGAAGATCGGCCGGTCGGCCTCTCGCCGAAGGGCCGCTTGGTACGCGATATTGCCAGCCTTCTAAGAGCGGCCCTGGCCGATCCCCGGGTGTTGAACGCAGAACTGAATCTGCTCTTGGCCCGCGTTGGAATATCGGTGCCTTCCGAGGTTCCCGATTTGAGGGACCCGAAAGGACTCACACCGTACTACACCCGAAGCGACTCTCACGCGCGCTGCATTCAGTTGCTCGCAGAGGCGGTCAACGCCTCCGACCAATACGGGAGCCCGTTGACCTTGCCACACTACGACAAGATCTAGGCCTCGAGGCCGGCTGGATGTGTACACCGACACGCCGCCGTGCAAGCTGTTGCCGAGATCCGGGAGCATCATCGAAAAGCCGAGTGCCGCACCGCGCCCGAGAGACCACAGCTTCGTGTCCGATGTTTTCGGGCACGAGGATCGGACTGGCGCCGGCGGCCCGCGCAACACAAAATACACTCCACATGTGATTCGGTCCGCATTCGCCACAAGCCAGTAGGCCCTTAAACGAACGGCGGCGATGTCAGGCACATCGAGGTCGTTGAGGATCTCGGCGTAGCGCAGGACCGCCTTGGCCTTCCGGCGCAGCCGCCGGTCCTCGAACGCGAGGTATGCGGAAGAACGTAACGTCCGTCCAATTGTTCGCTCGGAGCGCGGCGTGCCACCGTTGCCCCACAGGCCTTGCTCACTCAGGCTCTACGTCCGCCGACGAACGCCAAGGTGGGGCGCGCTGGGCTCGAACCGAGTACCGCGGGGCGGCGTGGGGGTTACGCGAGGACCTGGGGCGGCTGGGACAGGCACACGAAGGGGCCGCGCACGCCGGCGCTGAAGCGCTCCGCCGCGCGCAGGGCCACCTCCACGCGCCGCTGCGGGGCCATGCGCGACTGTGCCGTCGCGAACAGGGCGCCGAGCGCGATCTCGTCCCCCACGCCCACGGCCGCGTACCCGTCGGCGGCCTCGGCGACCTGGTAGTCGTCGTGCACGGTGAAGAGGCGGCCCTTGACGCCCACGAGGAACGTCCCGCCCTCCTCCCGCTCGCTGTCGCGCCGGGCCCAGCCGCCCGCCTTCAGGCACTCGCGCACCGCGTCGATGAAGCGGGTGGCCATGAACCGCTCGATGTCGCCGACCGGCTTCGGGGGCTTCAGGGAGTACCGGATGAGCTGCCCCATCCGGAAGGACGTGGTGAACCCGAAGAGGTATCCGTTGTTGTGGAACACCTTCGAGTCGGCGCGGACGGTCAGGCTCCAGCCCGAGGCGCCCGCCGAGTCGCCGCCGATGTAGACGGTTCCCTGGTGGACCAGGCCGACGATCGCGGTCACGCGGCACCTCCGGCGGGCCGGGCGTAGGTCGCCAGGCCGTCGATCATCAGGTCGAGGGCGAACTGGAAGCGCTCGTCGCCGCTGCCCTCGATCATCGTGGGGGCCAGGGCTACGAGGTTCGGGAACTCGTCGGCCGGCAGGGCGGCGAGGTAGTCGCGGACCTGGTTCAAGTACGGCTCCGCCTCCGCCTCCGTGCGCCGCCCCAGCTCCTCGTGGATGGACTGCTCGACCGCGTCGGCGATGATGACCATCGACATCTGGTCCATCGCCCAGGCGCAGATGCGGTCCGGAATGCCCGCGCCGCGCAGGAGGGCCAGCAGGGCCTCGGTGTAGCGCAGCGAGTTGAGGCCGGTCGGGATGTTGGCCCGCGCGACCCGCACGAGGTCGCGGTGCGAGCAGAACACGTTGCGGCTGGCGAAGCAGGTGCGCTTGACCTCGGCCTTCCAGTCGGGCACGTCGGCGCGCGGGAGCGGGATCTCGCCGACCACACGGTCCAGGAGCTGCTCGAGGAGCTCGTCCTTGTTGGCGAAGTACGCGTAGAGCGACGCCGCGCCCGTGCCGAGCTCCTGCGCGACCCGCCGCATGCTCAGCGCGTCGAGGCCGTCCCGGTCGACCAGGCGCAGGGCGGTGCTCAGGACCGCCTCCGCGCTCAGGGGCTGGCGGGCGGCCGGGGCTTTCTTCGGCGCCCGCCACGGTGGGGCGGGAATGGCGGCAGCAGGCACCCGGCAATCGTACTTGACACGAACGCCGTTCGTAAGTAGAACGGTGTTCGTGAGATACGAACAGCGTTCGGACCCCTGGATCGTGCTGGCCATCGTGCTGGCCGCCGAGGTCATGGACCTTCTCGACGCCACGGTCATCGCCATCGCCGGGCCGTCCATCCGCGCCGACCTCGGGGGCGGCACGGCGTTCCTGCAGTGGCTCGCCGCGGGGTACACCCTCGCCTTCGCCGTCGGCCTCGTCACCGGAGGCCGCCTCGGCGACGTCTTCGGCCGCCGCCCGATGTTCCTCGCCGGCGCGGCCGGCTTCACCCTCATGTCCCTGCTCTGCGCGATCGCGCCCGGCCCGGCCTGGCTGATCGCGTTCCGGGTGCTGCAGGGCCTCTGCGGCGCCGTGCTCATCCCCCAGGGGCTCGGCCTGATCAAGGCCGCGTTCCCGCCCGAGAAGGCCGGCTCCGCGTTCGCCGCGTTCGGCCCGGTGATGGGGCTCTCCGCGGTCTGCGGCCCGATCCTGGCGGGCGTGCTCGTCGACGCCGACCTGTTCGGCACCGGCTGGCGGGCGATCTTCCTGATCAACCTGCCGGTGGGCCTGGCCGCGCTGCTCGGCGCCGCGCGCTGGCTGCCGCGCAACGCCGAGCGGGACCCGGGCCTGCGCCTGGACCTGCCCGGCACCGCGCTGCTCGGCGGCGCCCTGCTGCTGCTCGTCTTCCCGCTGGTGCAGGGGCGCGAGCTGGGCTGGCCGTGGTGGTGCTGGGCGGCGATGGCCGCGTCGGTGCCCGGGCTGTGGCTGTTCCGCCGCTATGAGCAGGGCCGCGTGCGGGCCGGGCACAGCCCGCTGGTGGAGCCCTCGCTGCTGGCCAAGCGGCGCTTCAACGCCGGGCTCGTGGTCGGGCTCATCTTCTTCGCCGGTGTCATGGGGCTGTCCCTCATCATCAGCGTGTACCTCCAGCTGGGCCTCGGCTACAGCCCGCTGCGCGCCGGCCTCACCCAGGCGCCGTGGGCCTTCGGCACCGCGCTCGGCGCCGTCGCCGCGCACGGCCTGAGCGCCCGCCTCGGCGGCCGCAAGGTGCTCGTCGGCGGCACCGGCGTCGTGGTGCTCGGCGTCGTCGTGTTCCTGGGCACGCTCGCGGCCACCGGCGGCCCGGCCTCGCCGTGGCCGCTGCTGCCCGCCCTGCTGGTGCTGGGGATCGGGATGGGGGCCTCGATGGCGCCGTACTTCGACATCGTCCTCGCCGCCGTCGACCCCCACGAGCTCGGCTCCGCCTCCGGCACGCTCACGGCCGCCCAGCAGATCGGCGGCGCGATCGGCGTGGCCGTGCTCGGCACCGCGTTCTTCTCGTGGGCCGGGCGGGGCCTCACCGTCTCCCTCGAGCGCGTGCTGTGGCTCGAGCTCGGGCTGCTCGTCCTCGCCGGCGCGCTGTGCTTCCTGCTGCCGGCCCTGGCACGGGAGGAGACCCCTGAGGCGCACGAGGCCTCCGTGGCAACGGTTGCGGGTTAGCCCCGCCTCAGGCTGGGCATCAAGTCGGTACGGGCGAGAGGAGAAGCCATGACGTCCACCCTGGAGCCGCGGAGCGCGGAGGCGGTCCGCCCGGCCCTGACGCCGCGCGTGCAGAACCCGATCACGAGTCCCGCACCGAGCAGCGCCGACCGGTCGACCGCCGAGCTGGTGAAGCTCGCCGCCGAACAGGTCTCCACGCTGGTGCGCGACGAGCTGAAGCTGGCCCAGATCGAGCTCACCGAGAAGGGCAAGCGGGCCGGCCTCGGGGCCGGGATGTTCGGCGGGGCCGGGCTCGTCGCGCTGTACGGCGTCGGCGCCCTGCTGGCCGCGCTCATCATCGGCCTGGCCACCGTGATGCCGGCCTGGCTGGCCGCGCTCATCGTCGGCGTCGCGCTCTTCCTGGTCGCCGGCGTGCTCGCGCTGGTCGGCAAGGGCCAGGTGAAGAAGGCCGTGCCGCCGATGCCGCAGGAGTCGGTCGCGGGCGTGAAGGCCGACATCGACACCATCACGACCTCGGTGAAGCACGGGGGCCACAAATGACGGCAACGGAATCGCAGCACAGCGCGAACGGGCACAGCACCACCGCCGACCCGGCGGCGTTGCGGGCGGAGATCGCCCGCACGCGCGCCGGGCTCGGCGAGACCGTGGAGGCCCTCGCGGCCAAGGCGGACGTGAAGTCCCGTGCGCAGGAGGCGATGCACTCCTCGGTGGAGGTCGCCAAGCTGCGCATGCGCGAGGGCGTCTCGCAGGTGGCGGCCAACGCCGCCTACGCGAGCCGCGAGCTGCGGACGCACCCGAAGAGCACCCTGCAGACCGGGATGCGCCGGCTGCTGGACTCGGCCCGGGAGCGGCCCGCCCCGTGGGTCGTCGGCTCCGCGCTGCTGGTCCTGGCGGCGCTGGTCGGCTACCGCAGCCGGCGGGAGTACTGAATGAACAAGCTGCTGTACAAGCCGTTCAGCATCGCCTTCAGCGTGGCGGGGGGCGTCGCGGCGGGGATCGTGTTCAAGCAGGTGTGGAAGCGCCTCGCCGGCGAGGAGGACGCGCCCGCGGCGACGTCGCGGGAGTACGGCTGGGGCGAGGTCCTGGCCGCCGCGGCGCTGCAGGGCGCCATCTTCGCCGTGGTGAAGGCCGCGATCGACCGCGGTGGGGCCGCGGGCGTGCGGCGGCTCACGGGTGAGTGGCCGGACGACTGAGCGGGTGACAAGAAAAAGCTCCGTCGAGGATGACCTCGACGGAGCTTTTTCCTACTGCAGCAACGCTTGCGCGCGGTCGCGCACGTCCGAGTACACCTTCCGGGTCTTCTCGGCCGGATCCGCCGTCACATCGACCGCGGACACCGGCCACGACGGCGCCTCGGAGGACCCGCGCAGCGCCCACGCCGCCTGCCGGGCCGCGCCGAGGGCCACGTACTCCCCCGGCTCCGGCACGCTCACCGGCACCCCGAGCAGCCCCGGCGCGATCGCCCGGACCGCCGCCGACGCCGCCGCGCCGCCGATGAGCAGCACCCGCTCGACCGGCACGCCCAGCGCGCGGACCGCGTCGAGGCCGTCCGCGAGCCCGCACAGCATGCCCTCGTACGCGGCCCGGGCCAGGTTCGCCGGGCCCGCGTTGGCGCGGGTGAGCCCGTTGAGCAGCCCGCGCGCGTTGGGCAGGTTGGGCGTGCGCTCGCCGTCGAGGTAGGGCAGCAGGGTCAGCCCGCCCGCCCCCGGCTCCGCGGCGAGCGCGAGTTCGTCCAGTGTGGACAGTGGTACGCCGAGCAGCGCCGCCGCCGCCGTGAGCACCCGGGCCGCGTTCAGCGTCGCGACGAGCGGCAGGTGCCGCCCGCTCGCGTCGGCGAACCCGGCCACCGTCCCGCTCGGGTCGGCGACGGGCGCCGCGCTGACCCCGAACACGGTGCCGGAGGTGCCCAGCGACACCACCAGGTCGCCCGGGCGCAGGCCGAGGCCGAGCGCCGCGGCCATGTTGTCGCCGGTGCCCGCGGCGAGCAGCGCACCGCCCGCGGTCTCGCCGACGACCTCGGCCGGCCCGGCGACCCGGGGCAGCCGCAGGTCCCGCCCGAAGGCGAGCCGGACGAGATCGGGCCGGTACTCCCCCGTCGCCGGCGACCAGTACCCGGTGCCGGAGGCGTCGCCCCGGTCCGTCGTCAGTTCGGGGCTGGTGTTGAGCTTGTGGGTGATCCAGTCGTGCGGCAGCACCACCGAGGCGGCCCGGGCCGCGACCTCCGGCTCGTGCCGGGCGACCCAGCGCAGCTTGGTGACGGTGAAGCTGGCCACCGGCACCAGCCCGACGGCATCGGCCCAGCCCGCGGCCCCGCCGGGCAGCTCGGCGATGAGGTCCCCGGCCGCGCCGGCGGAACGGGTGTCGTTCCACAGCAGCGCGTCGCGGACCACCTCGCCGGCCTCGTCGAGCAGGACCATGCCGTGCTGCTGCCCGCCGACCCCGACGGCGGCCACCCCGTCGAGCAGCCCGCCGGCGGTCGCCTCCTGCAGCGCCGTCCACCAGTGCTCGGGGGCGACCTCGGTCCCGTCGGGGTGCCCGGCGCGGCCCTCGCGCACGACCGCGCCGGTGTCGGCGTCGCAGACGAGCACCTTCGTCGACTGGGTGGAGGTGTCCACCCCGGCGACGAGCGTCACGAACGGACCCCGAGCAGGTGCTCCATCGCGAGCTGGTCGAGCACCTCGAAGGCCCCGCCGCGCGCCGCGAGGGTGTCGACGTCGAACTCCTCCGCGCGCAGCGACGCGATGGTCTCGCCCTCGGCCAGGGTCGGCTGCGACAGCTCGCCGACGCGCGCCGCCGCCAGGGCCGCGGCCACGTCCGGGTCGGCGCGGAAGGAGCGGACGCGCTCGCGCAGGATCAGGTAGTTGCGCATGCAGGCGCGCGCGGTCTCCCACACGCCGTCGTAGTCCTCGGTGCGCGGGGGCTTGTAGTCGAAGTGGCGGTAGCCGGTGTACCCGCCGGTCTCGAGCACGTCGACGGTCCAGAACGCGCCCCGCAGGTTGCCGGCCCCGAAGCGCAGGTCCTGGTCGAAGCGGGGCCCGTGCTGGCCGTTGAGGTCGATGTGGAACAGCTTGCCGTGCCAGAGCGCCTGGGCGATGCCGTGGGCGAAGTTCAGCCCGGCCATCTCCTCGTGGCCCACCTCGGGGTTGAGGCCCACGCGGTCGGGCTCGTCGAGGGTCGCGATGAGCGCGAGGGCGTGGCCGATGGTCGGGAGCAGGATGTCGCCCCGGGGCTCGTTCGGCTTGGGCTCAAGGGCGAAGCGGATGTCGTACCCCTGCTCGCGCACGTACTGGCAGAGCACGTTGAGGCCCTCGCGGTAGCGGTCCAGCGCGGCGGCCACGTCCTTGGCCCCGCCGGACTCGGCGCCCTCGCGGCCGCCCCAGAGCACGTAGGTCTCCGCGCCCAGCTCGGCCGCGAGGTCGATGTTGCGCAGCACCTTCTTGAGGGCGAAGCGCCGCACCGCGCGGTCGTTCGAGGTGAACCCGCCGTCCTTGAAGATCGGGTGGCTGAACAGGTTGGTGGTGACCATCTCCACGCGCACGCCGGTCTCGCCCAGCGCGTCCTTGAAGCGCCCGATGAGCTTGTCGCGGGTCGCGTCGTCGCTGCCGAACGGGAACAGGTCGTCGTCGTGGAACGTGACGGCCGCGGCGCCGAGGTCCGAGAGGCGGTGCACGGCCTCCACCGAGTCCAGCGGGGCGCGGGTCGGGCCGCCGAACACGTCCTGGGCCTGCCAGCCGACGGTCCACAGCCCGAAGCTGAACTTGTCTTCGCGCGTGGGCTGGTAATCAGTCATGGGTACCTCTTCGCGGTGGCGGGGTGTGTTGGGGCACACGGTACGCCGCTCAGGGGGTTTGTTCAAGAAAAGAACTAACCCCTCCTCACGCCCGGAAGACCACCCGGTAGTAGGTCTCCGAGTGCTGCAGGGCCAGCAGGACCGCGCCGCGGACCTCCGCGTCCGGGCCGAGCTTCGACGCGCGGATCTCGACCCCGCGCAGGGCCGGGGCGAGCGCGTGCCGGGCCGCGGCGGCGCGCAGCGGCTCGAGCAGCAGGTCCCCGATGGCGGCCAGCCCGCCCCCGACGACGACGAGCGCCGGGTTGTACGCGTTGATGAGCCACGACGCCGCCAGCCCGAGGTATTCGCCGACCTCCTCGATGATCCGCCGCGCCGCCGGGTCCCCGTCGCGGGCCGCGGCGGTCACGTCCCGGGCGTCGAACCCGTCCAGCCCCGCCCGCTTCGCCGCGCGCACGATGGCCGGCCCGGACGCGAGGGTCTCCAGGCAGCCGACCTTGCCGCAGTTGCAGGGCTCGGCATTGCCCGGCACCGCGTTGTGCCCGATCTCGCCCGCGGTGCCGCCGACCCCGTGGAAGACCCGGCCGTCGGAGAGCACCCCGGCGGAGAGGCCGGTGCCGGTGTACAGCAGGGCGAGGTCACCCACCCGCTCCCCCGCGCCCTCGAGGTTCTCGGCCACGGCGGCGGCCTGCCCGGCGTTGTGCACGTAGACCGGGGCGCCCTGCAGCTCGGCCGCGAGCAGGTCGCGGACGGGCACGTCACGCCAGCCGAGGTTGGGCGCGAGCAGGCACACGCCCGCGTGGAAGTCGGTGAGCCCCGGCAGCACGGCCCCGACCGCGGCGATCTTGGCCCCGGGCAGCCCGGCCCCGGCGATGCCCGCCCGGATCTCCGCCGCGACGGTCCGCAGCACCTCGCCCGGCGCCGTCCCCGGCCCGGGCGTCGCCAGCTCCCGGCGCACGATCTCCTCGCCGGTGGCGTCCCCGATCGCGATGGCGGTGCGCCGGGCCCCGATGTGCACGCCGACCACGAGCAGCGACCGCGCGTTGAACTCCAGCAGGATCGGCGGCCGCCCGCCGCTGACGGCCGTCGAGCCCGGCCCGATCTCGCGCACCAGCCCCTCGGCGATGAGCTCGTCGACGATCGCCGAGACCGTCGGCTTGGCCAGCGTCGTCGAGCGCGCGATGCTGGCCCGCGAGACGGGGCCGCCCTCCTTGACCATGGTCAGCACGAGCGAGCGGTTGACCTCGCGCATGACGTTGTGGTCGGCGCCCCGCCGCGGCTCATCTGATCGCATAATCCGACAACGCTACCCCGATGCTCACCCGCGGGCCGCGCCCCGCATGACCAGGGCGGGCACCACCTCACGGCGGACGCGACGGCCGGCGAGGGCCGCGGCTCCGGCCGGTCGCGCGGCCGGCAACGCCCACCCCGGCGATCACGCGCAGGCGGGCACCCTACATTGGTAGCGGACAACCTATGCCACCAGCCCGGCCGGAAAGGCAGTCTTTCGATGCACATCTCGGCGCGCGGCGACTACGCGGTTCGCGCTTCCCTCGGGCTCGCCGCGGCCTATCCCGCGGTGGTGTCGGCCGCGGGGCTGGCCGACGAGCAGGACATGCCCAGAAAATTCCTGGAGGCGGTCCTCGGCGACCTGCGCCGCGCGGGCCTGGTCCGCGGCCAGCGCGGCGTCGACGGCGGCTACGTGCTCACCCGCCAGCCCTCGGAGATCATGGTCGGCGACGTGCTGCGCGCGGTCGACGGCCCGCTGGCCGAGGTGCGCGGCGTCCGCCCGGAGGAGGCCATGTACTCCGGCACCGCCGAACACCTCCAGCAACTCTGGGTCGCGGTGCGCGCGGCGGTGCGCAACGTCCTGGACGAGGTGAGCCTGGCCGACGTGGTGCGGGGCCGCATGCCGGCGCACGTGCGGCGCCTGACCACGCCTCCGGCCGCCTGGCAGCCGCGCTAGCCGCGTTGGTCGTTTCCGGGTTGCGGGCTCGTCGCGGGCCCTACGCTCGGATCATGTCGACGAAAGCGCACGACCCCTATCTGCAGGCCGCCGAGGGCTTCCTGCACAGCATCCGCGCCGAGCTGGACATGGCCGACGACCTGGAGATGGACCGGACGCTGCGGGTCACGCAGACGTATGCGCTGGTGAGCATCGCGCGCTCGCTCAACGAGATCAGCGAGCGCGGCGGGGCCGAGGACGCCGGCTCGCTGTTGACGGCTGCGGCGGCGCTGCACAACTGATGCTTGATATGTCGGGCGCTTCGCGCCGCGACATATCCGCATTTATCCCCTGACGGGGTATTCGGTGTTCCGAGGTGGTTGGTCCGTTTCCGGGCGAGGCCGCCGCTCGAACGCCGCCCGGCACGGTGCCCGTCCGCGGTGGAGTCAGCGCCCCCGGACGAGGCGGGCAACCGGCCCGCACCCGGCGCCGCCGGCGCAGTGAACAGCACCCCGGGACGACGCGGGCAACCGGTCGCGCCGAACCCGGCGCCGCTGGTGCGCACATCCGGCGCGGTGAAGGCAGCACCCCGGAGTCGGCCCGAACCGGGCGCCGCTGCCGCACTCAACCAGCCGGCTCGAAGCGACGCCGCCAGCACGCGGCCGGGCGGCCCAAATCGACGCCACCCGCGCAGAATCAGCCAGCGCAGATCGACGCCGCCAGGGCGCGACCGGACGGCTCGAAGCGACACCGCCCGCACGCGAACAGGTGCGCGGGGCGGGTCGGTGGTGGAGTCAGTGCGTGGCGGCGGTGTCGAAGTGGGCGGCGATGCCGTCGACGTACTCGGCGGCCGCGGTACCCGCGTTCGCCAGTTCGCCCTCGACCACCGCCAGGCCCGGGTCGACCGGCACCGCGCCCAGCTCGCCGAGCAGTTCCCGCAGGTGGCGCTGGGCCGCGTCCGCCTGGGGCTGCACGCCCGCGGTGACAACCATGACGGCGGCGATGTCCTTGAGGCCGTCGGCCGGGAGCTGGTCGAGGAGCACCTTGAGCACGCCGGTGTAGCTGCCCTTGTAGGTGGGCGTGGCCACGACCAGCACGCTCGCGCGGCGCAGGGCCGCGACCGCCTCGGCCAGGGCGCCGTCGCCGGGTTGCAGGAGCCTGACGCCGAGGTCGCTCACGTCGACGGTGCGCGGGGCCACCAGGCCCAGCCGCGCGGCGAGGGCGCCGCCGACCTCCTCGGCCAGGTGCAGGGTCCGCGAGTGCGGGCGAGGGTTTCCGGAGACCACGACAATCGTCACGCCGACGATCCTAACTCCTGTTTTTCCGATAGGAAATAGCGACTAGGGGTGAGTCGAGACCGGCGGAGGCGAGGACAACGCGGCACAGGGGCAGCGCGGCACAAGGGCAGCGCAGGCTGGAAAAACGGGGACAAACCCCACGAGAGCACCGCAAAAGCGACGGTGCGGCAAGGCGTGGGTGCGGTCTTGCCGCCGCGGACGCCGGGATTCCTGGCGGGAGCGACGGTCCGCCACTGACGCGGACCCGAGCAGGGAAAACCTCAGACCCAGGCGCGCGGATCGGCGACGAGGTCCCGCACCCGTTCCGGCAGTTCGCCCGTGACCACGTCCTCGATCGTCACGGTCTCGAGGATGAGCCGCTCGTTGGCCCGCAGCGCGATCCACACGTCCTGCAGCGCCTGCGCCGCGCCGTGGTAGCCGAGATCCTCCGGGCGCTGGCCGCGCACGTTGGCGAGCGGGCCGTCGATCACGCGGATGATCTCGGCGAGGGAGATCTCGGCGGCGGGGCGGGCGAGGCGGTAGCCGCCCTCGGGGCCGCGCTGGGCGAGCACGATGCCGCCGCGGCGCAGTTGCAGGAGGATGCTCTCCAGGAACTTCGGGGGGATCTGCTGGGCCGACGCCAGGCGGTCGGCGGTCACCAGCTTGCCGTCGGCCGACGTCGCCGCCAGTTCCGCCACCGCGCGCAGCGCGTAGTCAACTCGGGCCGAAAGCCGCATGTCCTCATCCTCCCACGCGACGCAGCAAACCTTCCTGCACGGCCGTGGCGATGTGCCGGCCGTCCAGGGTGAACATACGGCCCGTGGCCAGGCCGCGGGCGCCCGACGCGGACGGGCTCACGCAGTCGTAGAGGAACCACTCGTCGGCGCGGAAGGGGCGGTGGAACCACATCGCGTGGTCCAGGCTCGCGCCGGCGAAGCCGCCGGGGCCCCACACGGCGCCGTGGGCCGACAGGACCGAGTCGAGCAGCGTCAGGTCCGAGGCGAAGGTGAGCACGCAGGTGTGCAGGACCGGGTCGTCGGGGAGCTTGCCGGCCAGGCGCATCCACACGCGCTGGCGGGGCTCGGCGGGGCGGTCGCCGGCCGGGACCCAGCCGGGCTCGCCGACGTAGCGCACGTCGATCGGGCGCGGGACCATCGACCAGATGCCGGCGCGCTCCTCGTACCTCGCCAGCCGCTCCGCCGTCGTCGGGACCTCGTCCGGCGGGGGGACGTCGGCGGGTGCGGGCTCGGCGTGGTCCAGGCCGTCCTCCAGGCGGTGGAAGGAGGCGGACATGAAGAAGATCACCTTGCCGTGCTGCTGCGCGACCGAGCGGCGCACCGAGAAGGAGCGCCCGTCGCGGATGTTCTCCACGGCGTACGTGATCGGCACCTCCGGATCGCCCGGGCGCACGAAGTAGCCGTGCAGCGAATGGACCCGCCGCTGCCGGTCCACGGTGCGCCCGGCGGCGACGAGGGCCTGCCCGGCCACCTGGCCGCCGAAGACACGCTGGGGGCCGTCCGGCGGGCTGATGCCCAGAAACCGGTCGTCCCCCAGCGCCTCGAGGTCGAGCAGTCGGACGAGCTCATCCACGGCTTCCTGTCCGGTTGCCAGTTCAGTCACCGGACAATCTTCGCAGCTCGCCCGAACTTTTTACTGTGAGAGTGCTCCCAGCTGATGCACGCGGAGGGTGTTCGTCGATCCCGGGGTTCCGGGGGGCGAGCCCGCCACGATGACCACGTCGTCGCCGGGCGAGAGCCACGGCAGCCCGACGAGGGCGATGTCCACCTGCTCGAACATCTCGTCCGTGTGCTCCACGAACGGCACGTCGAAGGTCTGCACGCCCCAGCTGAGGGTGAGCTGGTTGCGGACCGTGGGCTCCGGGGTGAACGCCAGCAGCGGCAGCTCGCAGTGCAGGCGGGCCAGCCGGCGCACGGTGTCGCCGGTCTGCGAGAAGGCCACGAGCGCCTTCGCGCCGATGTTGCGCGCGATGTTGGACGCGGCCGAGGTCAGCGCGCCGCCCCGGGTGCGAGGGTCGTGCTGCAGGCGCGGCACGGTCAGCGCCCCGCCCTCGGTGGTGGCGACGATCCGCGCCATCGTGGAGACGGTCAGGATGGGGTACTTCCCGACACTCGTCTCCCCCGACAGCATGACGGCGTCGGCGCCGTCGAGGACCGCGTTGGCCACGTCGGAGGCCTCCGCGCGGGTCGGCCGCGCGTTCTCGATCATCGAGTCGAGCATCTGGGTCGCGACGATGACCGGCTTGGCCTGCTCGCGGCAGAGCTGCACCGCGCGCTTCTGCACGAGCGGCACCTGCTCCAGCGGCATCTCCACGCCCAGGTCGCCGCGGGCGACCATGACGCCGTCGAAGGCGTTGACGATGGCCTCGAGGGCGGCGACCGCCTCGGGCTTCTCGACCTTCGCGAGCACCGGGCGGCGGATGCCCTCCTCCTCCATGATCTCATGGACGAGCTTGATGTCGTCCGGCGAGCGCACGAAGGACAGCGCGATCCAGTCGGCACCGAGGCGCAGCGCGAAGCGCAGGTCCTCGGCGTCCTTGTCCGACAGCGCGGGCACGCTCACGGCCACGTTCGGCAGCGAGACGCCCTTGTTGTTGGACACCATGCCGCCCTCGGTCACGAGGACGGTGATGTCGTTGCCGTTGACCTCGGTCACCTCGACGGCGACCTTGCCGTCGTCGATGAGCAGCCGGTCGCCGGCCTTGACCTCCTGCGGAAGTTTCTTGTACGTGCAGGACACCCGGTCGGCGGTGCCGAGAATGTCGTCACTGGTGATGACGGCCGTGTAACCGGCCGCCCACTCGTGCGGTCCGTCTGCGAAGCGGCCGAGACGGATCTTCGGACCCTGGAGGTCCGCGAGGATGCCCACGGGGCGGCCGGCGGCGGTGGCGGCCTCCCGAACAAGGTTGAACACCGAGGCGTGGTCCTCGTGGCTACCGTGGCTGAAGTTGAGCCGCGCGACGTCCATCCCGGCGTCGACTAGGCCACGGAGCCGCTCGGCCGACGACGTGGCCGGGCCGAGCGTACAGACGATTTTGGCGCGTCGAGTCACGCCCTTGAGGCTAGCCCCTCGTTCACGGCGCGTATCCGCTGCCCCGGCCCGGAGCCATCAGTTGAGACTCCGGTCACCCGGCCTTTGCTCGATACTGGTCCGATGTCCACCCTCCCCCAGTGGCGGCGACCCATGCGCGCCCGCGACACCCACGAGGCACACCGCGTCGCCACCCCGCTCGAGCTGCTGTTCGACCTGTGCTTCGTGGTCGCCATCGCCCGGCTGGGGCAGCTGCTGCACCACTCGGTGGCGGAGCACCACGTGGCGCACGGCATCGCCGGGTTCCTCATGACGTTCTTCGCCGTGTGGTGGGCGTGGATGAACTTCACCTGGTTCGCCTCCGCGTTCGACACCGACGACGTCCCCTATCGGCTGACGGCTTTGCTGCAGATCGCGGGGGTACTCGTCCTGGCCGCCGGCGTCGCCGACGCCTTCGAGGGCGACCTGCGCGTGGTCACGCTCGGTTATGTGATCATGCGCATCGGGCTCACGACCCAGTGGCTGCGCGCCGCCCGCGGCACCGCCGAGGTCCGGCGCACCGCCCTGCGCATGGCCGCCGGGGTGAGCGCGTGCATGGTCGGGTGGGGCCTGCTGCTGTTCACCCACGGCACCACGCACACCCTGCTGTTCGTGGTGATGGCGGCGGCCGAGCTGTCGGTGCCGGTGTGGGCCGAGCGGCCCTGGCCGACGCCGTGGCACCCGCACCACATCGCCGAGCGCTACGGGCTGCTGTTCATCATCGTGCTCGGGGAGGTCGTCCTGTCGACCACCCTGGCGGTGCAGGGCGGCTTCGCGGCCGGGCGCCTGTGGTGGGTGGCCGGCGCCGGGCTGGTCATCGTGTTCGCGTTCTGGTGGCTGTACTTCGAGCGCCCGGTCCACCACCGCCTCACCGGCAAGCGCCAGGCCTTCGTGTGGGGCTACGGTCACTTCTTCGTCTTCGCATCGGCGGCGGCGCTGGGCGCGGGCCTGGCCGTCGTGCTGGAGGACCCCGAAATCGCGCTCCTGCCGGTCTCGATCCCGGTCGCGGTACTCCTGGTCGCGCTGCAGGCGCTGCACCTGCCCCGCCGCCTGGCCTGGCTCACGTACGCGGCGGCAATCCTGGTGCTGGGTGCGGGCTTCTTCGGGCAGTACGCGCTGCCGGTGATGGCCGCCGTGCTCGCCGGGCTCGTGGCGACGCGGGTGGCTACGGCTCCCGCCCGGTGAACGCCTCGGCCCGCGCCCGGCCGTCGACGCTGTGGCTGAACACGCGCGAGTCGCCGTCGGTGGTGAGCGTCTGCCCCGTGAGCGTCGCGTGCAGCGGCATCGCCGAGGTCATCTCCGCGCGGACCCGCGGCAGCGCGTCCGGGTGCGTGTCGCGCAGCCAGCCCACGAGGTGCTCGCGCACGAAGCAGCGCAGATCCCACAGCTTCGGCGCGTCGGCGGCGCTCACGAGCGCGCGCAGCTGCATGGCGCTGCCGGTGGCCTCGATCACCTGCAGCACCGACACCCGCCCGTCCCACAGGTCCGTGGACTCCAGCGCCCGGCGCAGTTCCTCACGCATCTCCGGCACCGGCAGCCACCAGTCCACGTCGAACATCACGGCCCCCAGCAGTGCCGAGCTCGTCCGGGTCCAGTTCTCGAACGGCTTCTCGGTGAAGTAGGACGTCGGGAGGATGAGCCGCCGGTCGTCCCACACGTGCACGACGACGTAGGACAGCGTGATCTCCTGCACCCGCCCCCACTCCTGCTCGACGATGACGACGTCGCCGAGCCGTACGGCGTCGGAGAACGCGAGCTGCAGCCCCGCGAACACGTTGCGCAGGACGCTCTGCGCCGCGAGACCGGCGATGATGCCCAGGAACCCCGCGCTGGCCAGCACGCTCGTGCCGAGGAGCCGCGCCCCCGGAAACGTCATGAGCATCACGGCGACCGCGAGCACGGCCACGACCGCGACCGTCACCCGCCGGATCATGACCACCTGGGTGTGGACGCGCCGAGCCGTACGGTTGTCGGGCACCTCGGTGTTGACCCGCGACAGCGCCGCATCCTCGGCGACCACGAGCAGCGCGGCGAGCAGCCAAGCCGCCGCCGCGATGATGACCAGCTGATCGGCGTGCAGAAACGTGTGCCGCCACGAGGCCCCGTCGGCGTTGGCGCGAACGGCGAAGTAGACCGCGCACAACACCAGGACCCACTGCGTGGGCCGATGCGCGCGCTGCGCCAGCTCGGTGACGAGCGACGACTGCCGCCCGACGCGCACCAGAATCTTGTGCACGACGTGTACCGCGAGCAACGCCAGGAGCGCGGACCCGAGCGCGATCCCCAGCGGCAAGAGCGTGTCAAAGACCGAATCCCGCATTCTGCGCGCCTTACCCGCCAAGGGTGATCGCCACACCCACTGCCGGAGGTGATCAGCGTCGCGCCCGGCGCCGCCTCCATACCACGACCATCACGGCCACCAGCAGCGCCACACCACCCCCGGCCAGTGCCCACGTCACGCCGCTCCCACCCGGCTCATGCTTGCCTGGCGTAGCGGTGCCCGGGGACGCCGCCGGGGAGCCGGCGACCGGCCCGACGTCGGCGGTGAGCGCGGCGACGGGATCGACGATGCCGAACCCGAACTCGTCGTCACGGCCGGGCTTGCCCTTGTCGACCGCCGTGGCGGTGATGCGGTGCACCACCTCGGCGCCGGAGAGCTTGGGATACCTGGCCCGGACCAGCGCGACAACGCCGGCAACAATCGCCGTCGCGTCGCTCGTCCCCGTGGCCGACGCGTACTCGCCGGACAATCTCGTCGAGACGATGTCGACGGCCGGCGCGACAATCATGATCTCCGGGCCGGTCACCGAGATCGAGGCGTGGTTCCCGTCGCGATCCGTCCCGCCGACCGCGAGGACGCCCGGAATGTTCGCGGGGAAGGACACTGCGTGCTCGGTCGAGGTGTTGCCGACCGCGGCGACCACCACGACGTCCGACCGAAGCGCGCGCTCGACGGCCGCCCGCACCCTCGAGTCCCTGCCGGTGCCGCCGGCGATGCAGATGACCTTTGCGTCGTGTTCCACCGCCCAGTCGATTCCCGCGGCAAGGTACGCGGCGTTCCCACTGCCGTTCTCATTGCGCAACGTCTGCAGGGGCAGAATCATGGCCTTGGGCGCGATTCCCAGCACTCCCCCGTTTCCGGGAAGTCCCCGCCCCGCGATCAGCCCGGCCATCGCGGTTCCATGGCCGATGAAGTCGCCCCGTCCGTCGAAGTCGCCGTTGCCCTCCCCGAAGCCCTTGCCCGGTAGGAGCGCCCCGTCGAGCTCGGCGTGCTTCGTGTCGACTCCGGTGTCCGGCAGCCCGACCACCACGCCTTCGCCCTGGCTGATCTGGTGCGCCTCCGGGATACGCAGGGCCCCGAGGTGCCATTCCCGATCCCGGATGTTGTCGGCCGCGGCCGGGCGCACGCCGGCCAGCACCATGACGACGCCTGCCAGCACGCAGACCCCGGCCCGGCGGATCCCGGCGATCAACGGTCGATCCCCACCACACCCGGCCCGGGATCGTGACGGCGTTCGGGAGGCGCCTCGAGGACCGGTGGCACGCCTTCGTCCACCCCCCACAGTTCGTCGCCGTCCACGCTCGGCCTCGAACGCCGGCGCTTCGTGTACTCCTCGTAGGAGCGGTCGCGATAGCCGCCGACCGTGCTACTGCTCCCGAGCGGTTCAGCGGGCGCGGCGGAACTCGTCGCCGGCCGGGTTCGGGCCGCCTGCGAGGCACCCGCTCGGGGGACGGCACCACCCGGCATCGGAACGGCCGGCTGACCCACCGCCGCGCCGCCCGGACGTGGTGCGCTGATCACACCGCCCGGTGCCAGCACGCCCGGGCGGATGGCAACGCCACCGGGTGTCGCGGGTGCGGGTTTTCCGCTCCCGGGCGCGCCGCCGATCACCCCGACCGGGCCCGCGGGAACGCCCACACGTGTGCCGTCCCCGGACGTGCCGCCGGGACGCTCCGGCTGCTCGGCCAGCGTCAATCCATCGCCGGGTGACGGCGGATCGAACACCGGCGATTGCAGCGGGCCATTGCCGATCCCGCGTTGCCGCCCAGTCGACTGGGTTGATCCGCCACCGTCGGCATCCTGGTCGCGCAGAATCCTCGCTCCGACCTCGTCGAACCGCCGGTACTGCGGCACCGCTGCGTTGATCTTCTCGGCGGCGCCCACGATCCTGGCATCGGCGGCGATCACCACATCGCGTCCCCGCTGGTCCAGCTCGGCATGTTTCGCACCGCCGGCCAGCAGTCCCTGTCCGGTGGCCCGCGAGTACTGCGCCATCATCGACTCGAGCTGACGCCGGACCTCCCGCACGGCCGCGTACGCCTCGTCGACGCCGATGGCCATCAGGTTCGCCGCGTCCGCGGTCTGGGTCATCACATCGATCATGTCGTTGATGCGCCCGGCGAACGCCCAAGCGGCTTCGCTGCGGCTCGGAGGCCAGCCGTCGGTCAGCTGGTCCCGGTGCACACGGAGATTGTCACGCTGCTGCTCCAACGCCGTCCGCAGCCGATTCAACGTGCTCACGTGCGTGAAACCGGACTCCGGGTCCTCGTCCCGCACGATGTTCCACAGATCCGGCAGATTGAAGTCCCGGTACGTCTCCGCCATCAGACCGGCCTGCCCGTTCTCGGGTCCACGGCGTCGGCGTCCGCGGTCACCGCGGCTCTGGCATTGCCCAGCGCCTTGGACACTTGATCGGCGGTGAGCGAATCGGCGGACTCGTACGCCTCGGCGATCTCGTGGGCCGCCTGCGCCATCACCGAGCCGTTGTACAGCAGGACCTCCATGAGATCGAACAGCTCCTGCAACCGCTTGACGTAGTCCGTCGCGGCCTGCTGAACGTCCTTGTTCACCGCCCTGGTGCCGAACACCGGCGTGGCCGCGAAGAGGTGCAGGGCCCGCACCTTCTCCGCCGACAGGTGCACGTCCAGATCGTGCTGGAAGTCGCGCCCGAACGCGTGGACCGCGCCCGGGTCCACCACGAACCCCGGTTCACCCACCGCGCCCTCCCCGCCACGATGCGCATCGAACCCGATGACCGTAACGGAGCGTCCCGGTGCGCGGCGACCCCGAAGCCGCCGTACCGAACAAGACTCAAACCGCCACAAAAGACGCGAACGGCTACGGGAAGAAGGGCCACGTCGGGGTGGTCGGGCCCGGCAGGGGGTTGGTCCAGCCCGGGAACGGGTTGCGCGTGCCAGGAAAACTCGGTGCCGGTGCCGGTGCCGGCAGCGACGGGAACGCCGGCGGAGTGGTCGACGTCAGGCTGCCCCTGTGCACGTCACAGGAGTCCAGGCCGTGGTCGTACCCGCCGAAGAACGACGACTCCCGCTGTTGCGGCGAGCCGTGGGCGCCCTCCTTGAACCACGGCTCGTCCGGAGGGTCGCCGACCGAGATCAGGCCCGCCTTCAGCTCGTCCAGGTCGCCGGTGTCCAGCGTCAGGTCGCCGGTGCGGATCGAGTCGCCGATCATGGCGCCGGCGAAGCAGTCGGCCTGCAGCTCCTGGTAGATCGTGAACTGGTACTGGATGCCGAGGCGCTGCTGGATGCCGTGGCCGTACTCGTGGCCGAGGAGGTAGAACACGAACGCGTCGCCCATGTCGTTGTAGACCTGCTCCGACCAGTTGCGGTCGTAGGCGATGAAGTCGCCGATCGGGCAGTAGGCCGCGTTCTGGGCCGGGATCGGCTGGGTCCCGCAGGAGATCTGGCCGTCGACGACGTACGGGATGATCTTCGTGATCGGGCGGAAGCCCACGATCTTCGCGCCCCAGTAGTGCTCGGCGACGCGGATGGCGATGTTCAGGTCCGAGGCGAAGCTGCCGTTCGCGAGGGCCGTCTGCGCGGGGAACCAGCAGCAGATCGCGACGGCCAGACCCCATGAAGCCCGTTTCATGGCCGAGGGGTACCCGGGCGCGGGCTCCCGAAGAAGCCCGCACCCGATTAGCACCTCAGGCCGACAGGGCCACCGCGGAAGGCTCGACCGGCGAGGGCAGGGTGCCGTCGCCGCCCAGGTACGCGTGGATCGACGCCGCCGCCGCGCGGCCCTCGGCGATGGCCCACACGATCAGCGAGGCGCCGCGGTGCATGTCGCCCGCGATGAAGACGCCGGGCGCCTTGCTCTGCCACGTGGCGTCGGTGTCGATGCCGCCGCGCCGGTTGCGGGTCAGGCCGAGGTTGGTCAGCAGCGGACCCTCCTCGGTGCCCTCGAAGCCGATCGCGAGCAGCACGAGGTCGGCCGGGTACTCCCGCTCGGTCCCCTCCACGACGCTCACGATACGGCGGCCGTCCACTCTGGACACCTTGACCTCGGCGATGCGCACCGCGGTGAGGTTGCCCTCGGCGTCGCCCTCGAACGAGGTCACGGCGACGGCGAAGGCGCGCTCGCCGCCCTCCTCGTGGGCCGGGTAGTTACGCAGGATCCAGGGCCAGGTCGGCCACGGGTCGCGGGACTCGTCGCGCTGGTCCGGCGGCGTCGGGTACTGGTCCAGCTGCAACACCGACGCCGCGCCCTGCCGGTGCGCGACGCCCAGGCAGTCGGCCGCGGTGTCGCCGCCGCCGATGATGACGACGTGCTTGCCCTCGGCCGTGATCGCGGCCGACGGCTG
This sequence comes from Dactylosporangium sp. NPDC000244, assembly GCF_040300725.1. Lineage (NCBI taxonomy): Bacteria > Bacillati > Actinomycetota > Actinomycetes > Micromonosporales > Micromonosporaceae > Dactylosporangium > Dactylosporangium sp. NPDC000244. The sequence goes on along the minus strand of NZ_JBEPEH010000039.1, from coordinate 68,072 downwards.
CCTGCCGGCGACGACGCGGTTCGACTCGACCAGGTGCTCCATCGCCATGTGCACGCCCCGCAGTTCGCGGCCGGGCGTCTCGGGCGTGTCGCGGCCGGCCAGCGCGCCGCAGGCCAGCAGCAGCGCGTCGTGCGAGGCGCGCAGCTCGTCCACGGAGACCGTGACGCCGACGTGGACGCCGGTGCGGAACTGCACCCCCTCCGCGGTCAGCTGCTCGAGCCGGCGCTCGATGTGCTCCTTCTCGAGCTTGAAGTCCGGGATGCCGTAGCGCAGGAGCCCGCCGAGGGCGTCGTCGCGCTCGTACACCACGACGTCGTGCCCGGCCCGGGCCAGCTGCTGCGCGGCGGCGAGCCCGGCCGGACCGGAGCCGACCACACCCACGCTCTTGCCCGAGCGCTCGGGCGCCGGGCGCGGGGTGATCCGGCCGGCCGCCACCGCGCGGTTGATGATCTCGACCTCGACCTGCTTGATCGTGACCGCCTGGCCGCCGGCGATGGACAGCACGCAGGCCGCCTCGCACGGGGCCGGGCACAGCCGCCCGGTGAACTCCGGGAAGTTGTTCGTCGCGTGCAGGGCCTCGATCGCGAAGTCCCAGTCGCCGCCCCGGACCAGGTCGTTCCAGTCCGGGATGCGGTTGCCCAGCGGGCAGCCGTCGTGGCAGAACGGGATGCCGCAGTCCATGCAGCGGCTGGCCTGCTCCCGGATCAGCTCGTCGGTCGCGGGCGGGTAGACCTCGCGCCAGTCCTGCAGCCGCACCGGAACCGGCCGGCGGGCCGGCAGCCGCCGCTCGTGCTTCAGGAAACCGTTCGGGTCAGGCACGTGCCACCTCCATGACAGCCGCATCCACGTCGCGGCCGGCAGCCTCGGCGGCCCGTATCGCCTCCATCGCGCGCTCGTAGTCGCGCGGCATGACCTCGGTGAACTGCGCCACCGCGGTGCCCCAGCCGGCCAGCATCCGCTCCGCGACCGCCGAGCCGGTCTCGGCGTGGTGCTCGGCGATGTACGCCCGCAGCTTCTCGGGGTCGCTGACCGGCCGCAGGTCGACCAGCTCCGCGTTGACCAGGTTCCGGTCGAGGTTGAACACGTACGCCACGCCGCCGGACATGCCCGCGGCGAAGTTGCGCCCGGTGGTGCCGAGCACGACCACGGTGCCGCCGGTCATGTACTCGCACCCGTGGTCGCCCACGCCCTCGACGACCGCGAGCGCGCCGGAGTTGCGCACCGCGAACCGCTCCCCGGCCCGGCCGCGCATGAACAGCTTGCCCGCGGTCGCGCCGTACAGCACCGTGTTGCCGCCGATCGTCTGCTCCTCGGCGACGAACGGCGCGCGCTCGTCCGGGCGCACGATGAGCCGCCCGCCGGAGAGGCCCTTGCCGACGTAGTCGTTGGCCTCGCCCACCAGCCGCAGGGTGACCCCGCGGGGGACGAAGGCGCCGAAGGACTGCCCGGCCACGCCCCGCAGCGTGATGTGCACGGTGTCGTCGGGCAGGCCGGCCCCGCCGACCCGCCGCACGACCTCGCCGCCGAGCATCGCGCCGACCGAGCGGTGCTCGTTGCGCACCGTGACCTCGAGCGTGACCGCCTCGCCGGCGTCCAGCGCCGGGGACACCGCGGCGATGAGCTGGTTGTCCAGCGCCCGCTCGAGCCGGTGGTCCTGCTTGGTGGTCTGCCGCCGGGCCGCGTCGTCGTCCATCGGCGGCACGTGCAGCAACGGGGTCAGGTCGAGCCCGCCGGCCTTCCAGTGGTCGATCGCCGGGCGCACGTCGAGCAGCTCGGTGTGGCCGATCGCCTCGTCCAGGGTCCGGAAGCCGAGCTCGCCGAGGTAGGAGCGCACCTCCTCGGCCAGGAACCAGAAGAAGTTCTCGACGAACTCCGGGGTGCCGGTGAACCGCTTGCGCAGCGCCGGGTTCTGCGTCGCGATGCCCACCGGGCACGTGTCGAGGTGGCAGACGCGCATCATGATGCAGCCGGAGACGATGAGCGGCGCGGTGGCGAAGCCGAACTCCTCGGCGCCGAGCAGCGCCGCGACGACCACGTCCCGGCCGGTTTTGAGCTGCCCGTCGACCTGCACGCTGACCCGGTCCCGCAGCCCCGACAGCAGCAGGGTCTGCTGCGTCTCGGCCAGGCCCAGCTCCCACGGCGTGCCGGCGTGCTTGAGGGAGTTCAGGGGCGACGCACCCGTACCACCGTCATGGCCGGAGATCAGGATGACGTCGGCCTTCGTCTTGGCCACGCCGGCGGCCACGGTGCCGACGCCGACCTCGGACACGAGCTTCACGTGCACGCGCGCCGACGGGTTGACGTTCTTGAGGTCGAAGACCAGCTGGGCGAGGTCCTCGATGGAGTAGATGTCGTGGTGCGGCGGCGGCGAGATGAGCCCGACGCCGGCGGTGGCGTGGCGGGTCTTGGCGATCCAGGGCCACACCTTGTTGCCCGGCAGCTGCCCGCCCTCGCCCGGCTTGGCGCCCTGGGCCATCTTGATCTGCAGGTCGTCGGCGTTGACCAGGTATTCGGTGGTGACGCCGAAGCGGCCGCTGGCGATCTGCTTGACGGCCGAGCGCCGGCGCGGGTCGTGCAGGCGGTCGACCTCCTCGCCGCCCTCGCCGGTGTTCGACTTGCCGCCGATGTTGTTCATGGCGATCGCGAGCGTCTCGTGCGCCTCGGCCGAGATGGAGCCGTACGACATGGCGCCCGTCGCGAAGCGCTTGACGATCTCCGCGGCCGGCTCCACCTCGTCGATCGGCACCGCCGGACGCACGCCCGTGCGCAGCTCGAAGAGGCCACGCAGCGATCCCGCCTGGCCCGCCAGCTCGTCGACCCGCGCGGTGTAGCGCTGGAAGACGTCGTACTGCCGCGAGCGCGTCGCGTGCTGGAGCAGGAAGACGGTCTCCGGGTTGAACAGGTGCAGCTCGCCCTCACGGCGCCACTGGTACTCGCCGCCGACCTCGAGCCGCCGGTGCGCCCGCTCGGCCTCGTTGGCCGGGTAGGCGCGGGCGTGCCGGGCGGCGATCTCCGCGTGGACCTCGGCCAGGCCGATGCCGCCGATCTTGCTCGGGGTGCCGGTGAAGTACCGCTCGACGAGCCGCGGGTCGAGCCCGACGGCCTCGAAGACCTGGGCGCCGCAGTACGACGAGACGGTCGAGATGCCCATCTTGGACATGATCTTCAGGACGCCCTTGCCGAGCGCCTTGACGTAGTTGTGGACCGCGGTGTCCGGGTCGACGTTCGCGAGCGCGCCGGTGTTGATGAGGTCCTCGACGCTCTCGAAGGCGAGGTACGGGTTCACCGCGGAGGCGCCGAAGCCGGACAGCAGCGCGACGTGGTGCACCTCGCGGCAGTCGCCGGACTCGACCACCAGCGAGACCTGGGTGCGGGTCTGCTCCCGGACCAGGTGCTGGTGCACCGCCGCGGTGAGCAGCAGCGACGGGATCGGGGCGAGGTCGACGGTGGAGTCGCGGTCGGAGAGCACCAGGATGCGCACGCCGTCCTCGATGGCCTCGGAGACGCCGCGCATGATCTCGACCAGCCGGCGCTTGATGCCGGTGGCGCCGTCGCGCACGGGGTAGAGGCCCGACACCCGCACGGCCTTGAAGCCGGGCAGGTCGCCGTCCTCGTCGATGTGCAGGAGCTTGGCCAGGTCGTCGTTGTCGATGACCGGGTACGGCAGCGCGATCTGCCGGCACGACGCCGGGCCGGGGCGCAGCAGGTTGCCCTCGGGGCCGATGGTGGCCGCGACGCTGGTGACCAGCTCCTCGCGGATCGCGTCCAGCGGCGGGTTGGTGACCTGGGCGAAGAGCTGGGTGAAGTAGTCGTACATCAGCCGCGGGCGGGTCGAGAGCACGGCGACGGGGGTGTCGGTGCCCATCGAGCCCAGCGGCTCGGCGCCGGCCCGGGCCATCGGGCCGATGAGGATCTTGAGCTCCTCCTCGGTGTACCCGAACGTCTGCTGCCGCCGCTGCACGGAGTCGTGCGTGTAGACGACGTGCTCGCGCTCGGGCAGCTGGTCGAGGTCCATGAGCCCGGCGTGCAGCCACTCCTCGTACGGCTCGGCCGCGGCCAGCTCGGCCTTGACCTCGTCGTCGGTGCGGATGCGGCCCGCCGCGGTGTCGACCAGCAGCATCTTGCCGGGGGCCGACCGGCCCTTGGCGACGATGGTGGCCGGGTCGATGTCGAGCACGCCGGCCTCGCTGGCCAGCACGACCAGGCCGTCGCTGGTCTGCCACCAGCGGCCCGGGCGCAGGCCGTTGCGGTCGAGCACGGCGCCGACCACGGTGCCGTCGGTGAACGCGACGCTGGCGGGGCCGTCCCACGGCTCCATCAGGCAGGCGTGGAAGCGGTAGAAGGCCCGGCGCAGCGGGTCCATCCGCGGGTCGTTCTCCCACGCCTCCGGGATCATCATGAGCACCGCGTGCGGCAGGCTCCGCCCGGCCAGGTGCAGCAGCTCGAGGACCTCGTCGAAGTTCGCCGAGTCCGACGCCTCCGGCGTGCAGATCGGGAACAGCCGGCGGATGTTGCCGGGCAGGTTCTCGCTGGCCAGCAGCGCCTCGCGGGCGGCCATCCAGTTGCGGTTGCCGCGGATCGTGTTGATCTCGCCGTTGTGGGCGATGATGCGGTACGGGTGGGAAAGCTCCCAGCTCGGGAACGTGTTCGTCGAGAAGCGCGAGTGCACCAGCGCGATGGCCGAGGCCACCCGCTCGTCGGACAGGTCGGGGAAGAAGGACACGACCTGGTCCGGGGTGAGCATGCCCTTGTAGGTGATCGTGCGGGACGACAGCGACGGGAGGTACAGCTGGATCCCCCGCTCCCGGGTCTCCCGCTCGGTCTGCTTGCGCACGCAGTAGACGACCCGGTCGAGCTCCAGGGCCTCGAGCACGGTGCCGGGCGCGCCGAGCCGCTCCGCGCTCACGAACACCTGGCGGATGCGGGGCATCGCGGCCAGGGCGGTGGCCCCGAGGTCGCTCGCGTCGACCGGCACGTCGCGCCAGCCGAGCACCTGGGCGCCCTCGACCAGCGCGTACTTCTCCAGCACCCGCTGGGCGCGCGCGGCCGCGTCGTCGTCGGTGGGCAGGAAGGCCAGGCCGGTCGCGTACTGCCCGGCGGGGGGCAGCGGGAACGGCACGACCTCACGCAGGAACGCGTCCGGGATCTGGATCATGATGCCCGCGCCGTCGCCGGTGTTCGGCTCGGCCCCGCGGGCGCCACGGTGGTCCATCCGGCGCAGCGCCGAGAGCCCCTTGAACACGACGTCGTGGGACCTGCGGCCGTGGATGTCGGCGACGAAGGCGACCCCGCAGGCGTCGTGCTCGAAAGCCGGGTCGTACAGACCCTGCTGCTGCGGTCCGGGATACACCATCGGGCCTCCTGACGTCATCGAGTGCAAGTCGGGACAACGTCGGCCCTGAGGAGCGGTCTCGCCAGTGTACGCGAAGAGCGGGCGCAAGTTGCATGCTCGGTACTCGAGTCCGTACCGCATGCCGAGCGCGCCCGCCGCGTATGTTGCGAGACAACGTACCGTGCGTACGGGCCGGAAACCTACCGCGCGGGATCGTGACAAATCCCACGGAGCGGACGCTCGAGCGGTCGTTACCGAACTGTCACGCAACCTGTGGCAGTCCGGAAGACGTCCAACGAGCGGGTGGCCCTCGCCATCCGTTACTTCCTACGATGATGCACGGCAAGATCGCCCGCCACCACATAGTTCGCGGAACTGTGAACCAGTGGCACTAACACGGGATACACCGGTGCGGTAACCGGTGCATGCTCTAGCCCAACGAAGGAGGTGTGGACATGGGAGTCTCCGCACGCGCACTGGCCACGATCGCCGCGCTCACGAGCGTCGTCGTTCTGGCTGCGGGATGCAGCAACGACGATTCGCCGAAACCGAAATGGACCGGCGCTGACAGCAGTGCCGGCGGCCCCTCGGCTTCCGCGTCCGCCGCCGAGCAGCCCAAGGCGGCCTTCGCCGCTCCCGACGACGGTGCGAGCAACGTCTCCACCGCGACCGAGCTGTCCCTGCAGGCTCCCCCGGGCTCCAACGCCCAGGTGACGCTGACGGACGCCTCCGGTGCCGCGGTGAACGGCGGGCTCAACGCCGACGGGACGGCGTGGGTGCCCGGGGCCCAGCTCAAGTACGGCACGCAATACTCGGCCACCGTGACCTCGGCCGGCGACACCGCCGGCAAGAAGATCACGTTCACGACCATGGCGAAGCCCGGCAAGACGGTCAACGTCTCCACGGCTGTCGCGGACAACAAGACGTACGGCGTGGGCATGCCCGTCGTCGTGCGGTTCGGCTCCAGCGTCCCGCAGGAGATGCGGGCCTCGGTGCAGAAGCGGCTGATCGTCACCAGCACGCCGCCGCAGGTCGGCACCTGGTACTGGTTCAACGGCGGCGAGGTCCACTACCGCCCGAAGGAGTACTGGCAGGCCGGCACCAAGATCACCGTCCGGCTCGCCGTCGGCGGGCTCCAGCTCACCAAGACCGGCTGGGGCACCAAGGACGTCACGAGCACGTTCAGCATCGGTGACAAGATCGTCATGACGACCGACGACAAGACCCACCAGATGACGGTGGAGCAGAACGGCACGGTCATCAAGACGATGCCGGTCAGCCTCGGCAAGGCCAAGACCCCCTCGTCCTCCGGGAACATGGTGGTCATGGACAAGAACCAGTCCGAGCTGTTCGTCGGCACCGACCCCGACGACCCGTACCGCGAGACCGTCTACTGGACGCAGCGCATGACCAGCGGCGGGGAGTACATCCACTCCGCCCCGTGGTCGGTGGGCGACCAGGGCAAGCGCAACGTGTCGCACGGGTGCACCAACGTGTCGGAGTCGAACGCGAAGTACCTCTACAACCTGACCAAGATCGGCGACGTCGTGATCGTGAAGAACACGACCCGCAAGCTCGCCTGGGGCAACGGCTGGACCGACTGGGACAAGTCCTGGGACGAGTACGTCAAGGGCAGCGCACTGCCGCCGCCGGCCGACACCACCGTCGCCTCGCCGAGCACCTCGAGCCCGGCCTCCGCGAACCCCTCGGCCTCGGCCTAGCTCCAGCAGCAGCACCAGCACCAGCAACAACAGGGCAGCTCAAGCGTTCACCGGGGCCGCCGCCCGTCCGCGAGGACGAGGCGACGGCCCTTTCGCTGTCATCATTGCCCCGTGACCCCCTGGATCGACCCCCGCTTCGGCCCCGCGGGCGCGGCCGTGCTCGCGCTGCTCGCGGCCTGGTTCGTGGTGCGCATCGCGCGCTCGCCCGGCACCGTGGCGCGCCGCCGGGCCGAGATCGAGTCGCGGCCCGACGGCCGGATCCGGTTCCATCGGCGGTACATCCTGAGCTGGTGGCTGCTGAGCGCCGTGGCCCTGCTCCCGGTGGCGTTCGGCCCCGGCGTGGACCCGGACGACTACGGCCTGCGGCTGCCCGGCCCGGGCGGAATCGCGCTGGCGCTGGGCGTCTTCGCGCTCTTCGCCGGGGTGGTCTGGGCCCGGGACCGGTTCCTGCGCCACCGCCTCGCCGCCGTCCCGCCCCAGGTCGCGTTCCTGCTCCCCCGCACCGGCCGGGAGCGGCTGTGGGGCGCCGGCACCGCGTTCACCGCGGGCATCTGCGAGGAGCTGGTGTTCCGGGGCGCGTTCCTGGCCGGCGCGGTCGGCGGGCTGCACCTGAACGTCTGGGTCGCGGGCGCGCTCGTGAGCCTGTTCTTCGGCCTCGGCCACCTGTACCAGGGGCTGCCCGGCATCGTCGGCACCTCGGTCTTCGGGGCGTGCGCGACGGTGCTGTACGTGTTCACCGGCAGCCTGCTCCTGCCGGTGCTCGTGCACGCCGCCGTCGACCTCGGCCCGTTCGCGCTGAGCCGTTTCCCGCCCGAGACCCCGGCGCCGGCCCCGCCTGTCGGGTCGCCGTCCCCAGGATGATCCGGGCCATCGACGAGCGCTAGCCTCTCGCGCATGGCACTGGTCCGACGCAATGTCGTCCTCGGCACCTCCAGCAACCGGGTCGTGGCCGCCGCCACGGTCGCACCGCAGAACCTGGCCGTCCCGCCGGACCAGGACGTCACCCAGCGCATCCCGGCCCAGCCGACCGCCGCGTCGGGCGGGGTGCCCGGGGTTCCCGGAGTCCCCGGGGAGGTGGCCGGCGCCGCGGTCGCCGTCGGGCCCGACACGCCCCCGGCCGCGCCCGGCAGCGAGGCCGCCGCGGTCGCCACCCAGCCGGCCAGCATCGGCTCGCTGATCGTCGCGTTCGGGCTCGTCGCGGCGGGCGGGGCCGGGTCCTGGGCGCTGTACCACTTCGGCGTCAACGCCGACGAGATCCACCTGCCGGACGCGACCGCCCTGTTCGGGGTGCTGTTCGCGTTCGCCACCGCGGTCGAGCGCGTGCTCGAGCCCTTCGCCCGGTTCATGCCCGGCCAGCACGCCAAGGGTGAGCTGGAGAAGGCGGTGGCGAACATGGCGAACAAGTACCACGACGCCACCCTCGACGACCTCGTCCAGGTCGCGCACGCGAAGTCCATGGTGGACCGGGGCCGCGCGAACCGGGGCCTGATCTCGTGGGGCATCGCCGTCGCCCTGGCCACCGTCGCCTCCGCGTCCGGCGGGCTCTACCTGCTGCACTCCATCGCGGGCGACGGCTGGCAGGGCATCCCGGTGTGGATCGACGCGATCATCACCGGCGTGGTGGTCGGCAGCGGCACGAAGCCCCTGCACGACGTCATCAGCAAGGTGCAGAAGAACAAGGAGAAGTCCGAGGACGCCACCGCCTGAAGCTGCCGCGCTCCCTTCGGTCGCTCCCCATGGGGGAGCTCCGCTCCACCCAAACCCCCTCGCACACGTTGGCCGAGTGGCTAGAGCACCAGCAGGCCGTCGGTCTGTCCGCGCTCGGCGAGCCCGACGAGCGCGGACTCGGCCTCCAGGAACGGCAGATACGGCAGGTCCGGCGGCTGGGCGCGCAGCACCTGGGTCGCGTGGTGGGCGGGGACGGCGCCGGACGGGTAGGCCCGCGCGCACCGCGGGTCGACCTGCCCGTGCCGGGTCGCGAACCCCGCGACCGCCTCCCACTCGGCCAGCGGCGCGGTGGTCGGCAGCGTCACGCCGGGCGGCTCGGGCAGCACGTCGACGGCGGTGAACGGCTCGCTGCCGGCCAGCCACCACGAGACCGCGCGGACGGCGGCGCGCAGGGGGTGCTCGCACCAGTACGGCACCAGCCCCGCCCGCACCACGTGCCACGGGTCCAGCAGCCGCCCGCACTCGACCACCAGCCGGTTGCCGGTGCGGTGGCCCGCGCGCAGCCAGTCGCGGTACAGGTCGGCGACGGCCCCGCTGAGCACGTCCGGGTGCCGGTAGAGCACCTGGCGCACGGGGTGGCCGTGCGCGGCCGCGAACCGGCGCAGGTCCTCGACGAGCCCGCGGTCGACGCTGCGCTCGCAGTCGCTGTCGACCGGCCGCTCCCCGAGCACCGCGGCGTCGCGCCGGTCGAGGTAGTCCTCCGGGGCCAGGCCCGAGGCGCGGCTGCCGAGCTGGAAGGCGTACCCCGGCGGGCCCGCCACGGTCGTCCAGCGCCCGACGTCGCGGGTCACGATGACCGGCGCGCCCGGGCGCAGCCGCTCCGCGATCCAGTCCCGGTAGGCGCCGGGCAGGCGCTGCCAGCGCACCACCGAGTACGCGGCCGCCGCCGTGGACCATCCGCGCCACACCGGGTCGTAGACCTGCCGCACCGCGACGTCCGGGTTCGCGGCGAGGACCGCCCGCGCGCCGCGCTCGCCCGCCTTCGCCGCGGCCGTGTTGTCGGCGGCGGTACTGCCCGTGCTCCGCTCCCGCACCGCCACGTCCGGCGTGGCCAGCTCGAACCCCGCGGGCAGCCACGGCACCCCGAGCGCCGCGGCCAGATGCAGTGCCGCGCCGTGGGGCGAGCCGATGACGAGGCCGTGGTACCGCCCGGCCGGCAACTGTCCCGTGAGCCACCGGGCCACGGCCCCGGCGTCGACGGCGGACTCCGCCGCCCGCCCCGCGGCGCTCCACCGCGGGGCCGCCACCACGGGCCGGGGCACGCCCCGCCGGTAGGCCAGTCCCCGCCCGGACGCCATCGCCAGCGCGATCCCCAGCCCCGTGGGCCATTGCAGATCGACATCCCGCGCGGTTTCGGCCCGCCGCCTCATGCCGTTCCCACCAGATCCCCCCAGAAACGTTTTCGTGCAGCGGTCCTGCCCAAGGTCACGATCCCTAAACCCCTGCCGTGGCGCGCCGGGACCCGAACCCGTAGACTCGCTACACATGAAGGCGGACGCGCTACGGGGGCACCTCGACGCACTCCTGCTCGCGGTGCTCGACGGCGAACCCCGCCACGGCTACGCGATCATCGAGGCCCTCCAGGAGCGCAGCGGCGGCTCCCTGACCCTCCCCACCGGCACCGTCTATCCGGCCCTGCGCCGCCTCGAGCGCGCGGGCTACGTGGAGAGCGCCTGGTCGACGGTGGGCGGCCGCGAGCGCCGGACCTACCGCCTGACCAACGCGGGCCGCAAGGTGCTGACCGAGGAGCGCTCGGCCTGGCAGGAGTTCACCTCGACGATCGGCGCGGTCCTGATGCCGCCGCCGGCGCCCGCCTCCTAGGCCCCGCTCGCCTGACCCCGCTCGCCTGACCCCGGTCGCAGGCTCGTCAGGCGGCGACCGCGGCGCGCGCGTGCACCGCGAACTGGAAGCAGCGCACCGACATGAGCCCCGCATAGCCGAAGGCGGCGAGGTTCCCCGCCATCCCGAGGATCACCGGCGGCCAGGTCGCCGCGGCCGGCCACTGGTAGATGCTGAGCCCGAACACGGCCGCCCCGAGCAGCGCGTGCGGCCCGAGGAAGGTCATCGCCCCGAGCCCGACGAGCCGGGTGTACCGCACGCCGTCGCGCAGATACCGGCTCCCCCACGAGAACCCGAGCACCACGAGCGCGGCGACGCCGGCGGCCACGAACGACGTGTACTTGAAGTGGTCGACGAGCACCCAGTAGAGGTGCGAGGCGTGCTCCTGGACGCTCCACGGGCTGTCCCACCACATGAGCGGCGCGAGCACGTTCACGAGCGGCAGCGCCAGCGCGATCCAGGTCGCGGCCCGCCGCCCCTGCTGCGCGGCGAGCTCGGCCTGATAGGCGGGCGCGACCTCGTCCAGCGTCCCGAACTCGGCCACGGCGACGCGCTCCGCCTCCGCGGCGCCGAGGCCCGCGTCGGCGTGCGCGTCGGCGGCGTCCTCGAGACTGTGCCGGGCCTCGGTGATCATCTCCGCGCGCATGCGCCCGGGTCCGCGCAGCGCGGCGGCGAGGCCGTCGACATACGCGTCGATCGGTCCGGTCGCGGGCCGCGGCACCCCCTTCATGTGCTCCAGAATTGCACAGCGCCCCGCCGCAAGGCCAGAAGCCCCGCCCGACCCGGGACCATCGTCACCCCGTGACGCGGCCGTCCGCGACGGTCACCACGTCGTCGAAGGCGGTCAGGTCGGCGCGGCGGTGGGTCACCACCACGACCGTGCGGTCCCCGGCCGCGCGCAGGGCCGTCGCCAGCACCGCGTCCGCGGCGGCCGGGTCGAGGCCCTCGGTGGGCTCGTCCAGCAGCAGCACCGGCGGCGGGTCGACCAGGGCCCGGGCCAGCAGCAGCCGCTGGCGCTGCCCGCCGGAGAGCCGCCCGCCGTCCTCCCCCACGAGCTCGTCCAGCCGGTCGGCGTAGGCGGGCAGCCCGGCCGCGGACAGGGCGGCCCGCAGGTCGGCGTCGACGAAGCCTGCCCGGCCGAGGGTGAGGTTCTCGCGCACGGTCGCGTGCAAGACGTACGCGTCGGCGAAGACCCCGCCGGCGACCTGCCAGGGCTCGGCCCCCGGCGGGCGGCCCTCGATCCGCCCGTCGCGCAGCGGGACCGCGCCCGCGATCGCGGACAGCAGCGTGGACTTCCCGGCGCCGCTCGGGCCGACGACGGCGACCCGGCGGCCGGCCGGGAGGACCAGGTCCACATCGGACAGTGCGTCGCGGCCGCCGTGCGGATAGCGCACCGTCACGCCGTGCAGCCGGACCGAGACCGGGTCGCGGTAGGCCCGCAACTCCTGCGCGTCCGGTGCATCAGGTGCGCCCGGTGCATCAGGTGCGCCCGCGGCCACGAGCTCACGCACCCGGCTCAGGGCGCCCCGCACCTCGGCCTGGCGCGCGGCGGCCCCGGCCAGCGGCACGACCACCTCGCCCACGCTCAGCGCCACGAGCGCGAGCACCGGCGCGGCGGAGCCGGACACGAGGGCGGCGACGGCCAGGGCGGCCGCCGCCGGCACGACCGTCGCGGCCGCCGAGACGATCGCCCCGGCGGCCGCGGCGCGCGTCTCCAGGCGGGCCAGGCGCCGCGAGCGCTCGGCGGCGGTGGCCAGGGCGGCCGGCATGGCGCCGAAGGCGAGCAGCTCCGCGGCGCCGTGCGCGATGTCCACAGTGGAGCGGGTGACGTCGCCGCGGGCGACGGCCAGCAAGGCGGCCGGGCGGGACAGGGCCCTGCCGAGCAGGGGCAGCAGCAGGCCGGCCACGAGCAGGGCGGCGGCCAGCACCAGCGCGGCCGGCGGCGAGACGACGGCGAAGGCGGCCACGGCGGCGACGCCGACGACGGCGGCGGTCGCGGCGGGCAGGACGGCCCGCAGCAGCAGGTCCTGCACGGCGTCCACATCGGACACCACCCGGCTGAGCGCGTCCCCGGCCGCGGGCGCCTCGTTGCGGGCGGCCAGGGCGGCGAAGGAGCGGGTGCGCAGCGACGCCAGGACGCGCAGGACCACGTCGTGGCCGGCCAGCCGCTCGGCGTACCGGATGCCGCCCTTGAGCAGCGCGAACGCGCGCACCGCGGCGATGGCGACGGCCAGTGCGGCCAGCGGCGGCTGGTCGGCCGCCCGCACGATCATCCAGGTCGCGGTGCCGACCAGGCCGATCCCGGCGGCCTCCGTCAGCACGGCGAGGAGGCCGGCGAAGGCGAGCCGCAGCACCGCCGGCGGGTTCAGCATCACGCGGCCACCACCGGGCTGCGCGACTCGGTCAGGCGGCCGTCGACGGTGACCGTGCGCGTGGCGATCGACAGCAGGGCCGGGCGGTGGGCGACCAGCAGCGCCGTGCGACCGGCCGCCAGGCGGGCCGCGGAGGCCACGACCGCCGCCTCGCTGGCCGCGTCCAGGCGCGCCGTCGGCTCGTCGAACAGCAGCAGCGACGCCTCCGTGCGCAGCCAGGCCCGCGCCATGGCCAGGCGCTGGCGCTGGCCGCTCGACAGGCCGTGCAGGGCGAGGTCGGTGTCGTAGCCGGACGGCAGCGCGCGCACGAAACCGTCGGCCTCGGCGGCGCGCGCGGCCGCGACCACCTCGTCCAGGCTCGCCCCGGGCGCGCCGAGGCGGATGTTGTCGGCCACGGTGCCGGCGAACAAGTGCGGGCGCTGCGGCAACCAGGCGAGCCGGGCGCGCCAGGCCGCGAGGTCGAGCGCGGCGAGGTCCGCGCCGCCGGCCAGGACCCGGCCCGCGGTGGGCGTCGTGAAGCCGAGCACCAGCGAGAGCAGCGTGGACTTGCCGCCGCCGCTCGGGCCGACCAGGGCCACCCGGTCGCCGGGCTCGATCGTCAGGCTCGCCTCGCGCAGGGCGAGGACGTCGCCGTAGCGAACCTCCACCCGCTCCAGCACCAGGGCCGCGTCCGCCGGTGGCAGCCGGGCCTCGGTGGTCGCCGGGCTGCCGCCGGGGCTGCCACCGGGGCCCGGCGCGTCGTGCAGCACGGCGTGGACCTCGGCGGAGGCCGCGAGCCCCTCCTGGCTGGCGTGGAACCTGGTGCCCAGGGCGCGCAGCGGCAGGTAGGCCTCGGGCGCGAGCAGCAGCACGGCCAGCGCGGCGCCGAGCGTCAGGCGGCCGTCCAGCAGCCGCAGCCCGACGGGCACGGCGACCAGCGCGACCGAGACGGTCGCGACCAGCTCCAGCACCAGGGCCGACAGGAACGCCAGGCGCAGGGTGCGCATGGTGGCTCGGCGGTACCCCTCCGCGTTCTCCCGCACCCGCCGCACGTACGCGCCCGCGCGGCCGTGCGCGCGCAGGGTCGCCAGGCCGCGCACGGTGTCGAGGAAGTGCCCGCCGAGCCGGGTGAGCTCGTGCCACTGGCGCTGGGTGCGGGCGCCGGTGGACCGGCCGACGAGGATGCCGAAGACGGGGATGAGCGGCAGGGTCAGGGCGACGACGACCGCCGACGCGAAGTCGGTGACGGCGAGCCAGCCCAGGGTCGCGAGCGGGACGAACGCGGCCAGGAAGACCTGCGGCAGGTAGCCGGTGAGGTACCCGTCGAGGCCGTCGACCCCGCGGCCGGCCAGGGTCGCGAGCTCCCCCGCGCGCTGCCCCGACAGCCAGGCGGGCCCGCGCCGCGCGGCCGCGTCGAGCAGTTGCTCGCGCAGGTGGGCCTTGACCGCGGCGGCGGCCCGCCCGGCGACGGCGCTCAGCGCGCCGGCGTGCAGCCCGCGCAGCAGGACCGTCACCGCGCCGACGACCAGCGCGGTGCGGTCGAGCCGTCCGCCGGCGGCCGCGGCGAGCAGGGTCGCGAGGCTGACCGCCTGCGCCACGACGAGCACCGCGGCGATCAGCGCCGAGCCCGCCAGCACCAGCACATAACGCCGGACCGGCCCGAGCCGCAAAAGTCTTCTGTCCACGTGTCGCGCCGCCCTACCAGTACGGAGACGTCCGGCGCCGGAAGAGCCACCAGCAGGCGGCCTGGACGGCGACGAGCACCGGAAGCAGCGGCGCCGCGCCGAGTGTGAGCAGCCGCAGCGTGTCAGCGCCCGCGGCCGCGCCGTCGACGGTCACCGTCGCGCCCGGATCCAGCGTGGACGCTAGCACGCCCGGGAACAGCGCCGACGCGGCCGCGACGACGGGTAGGGCGCACGCCACAGCGGTCGCCGCGAACGCCATCCCGGGCCGGGGCACCCACCCGGCGACGACCACGGCCGCCACGGCGACGAGCGCGAGCACGGTGCCGGCGACCGGGTTGCGGATGCCGGCCGGGGCCGCGAGCCACCAGCCGCCGAGCGCCAGCGCCGCGACCCCGCCTGCGAGCAGGGGCAGGCCCGGGCGCAGCGGCCGGCCGAGCTTCCAGTGCAGGTACGCCGCCCCGTGCGCGAGCACCAGCAGCACGTTGGCCGCGGCCGTGAGCCAGACCATCGGATCGGCGAAGGGCGCGAGGCCGTGCACGTGGCCGTCGGCCCCGATCGGCACGCCGTGCAGCAGCACGCCGAACAGCAGCCCCCAGGCCGTCGCGAGGGTCAGCCCGGCCGCGGGGATGAGCACGTCGAAGCCGCCCCGCCGCCGGGCCCGGCCGCGCAGCTGGACGCCCGCGCTGAGCGCGGCGAGCCCGAGCACGGCCGCGACGACGGCCGGGTACGCGGCGGTGAACAGCTCCCCCTCCAGCCGCGGGAACGCGGCGATGAGCACCCCGGCGGCGCCGACCACCCAGACCTCGTTGCCGAGGAACATCGGGCCGAGCGCGTTGAGGGCCTCGCGGCGCCGGTCGTCGCCGCGCAGCGCGGGCAGCAGCATGGCCACGCCCTGGTCGAGCCCGCCGAGGACGAAGTAGGCGACGGACACCGCGCCCAGGATGACGTACCACATGGTGCTCATACGAGGGCCTCCTGCCGCTGCTCGGCGGGCTCGGGCGCGAACGCCTCGCCGGGTGGTCGCGCCGCGGCCCGGGCCAGCAGCCACCAGTCGAGGAGCACCAGCGCCACGACGAGCGCGGAGAAGCCGAACGTGGACCACCGCAGCGCGCCCGCGCTCATCGGGGACACGGCGTCGGCGGTGCGCAGCAGGCCGTACACCGCCCACGGCTGCCGCCCCTCCTCCCGCACGAACCAGCCGGCGATCGCGGTGAGCATCGGCACCGGGATGAGCGCGGTGAGCAGCCACGACATCGGCCGGGCCCAGCGGCGGTGGATCAGCGCGTCGCGGAAGGTGAGCGCCTGCGCCACGGCGAGGACGAGGAACAGCAGGTTGGCGATCTGGATCATGAGGCCGAGCGCGACCCCGACGTTGCCGCTGACGAGGTAGTCGCCTGGGCCGAACCGCTGCACCAGCTCCGCCTGGCGCTCGAGCGCGGTGTCGCCGCGGCCGGCCATCTTCATCGGCTGACTGGCGTCGATCCAGCCGAACTGGGCGTAGCCGAAGCCGATGGTGAGGAAGGTGCCGATCAGCCCGACCCGGATGCCCAGCCGCAGCGAGCGGCGGAACAGCTCGAAGTCGTCGGTCCTCGCGCGGCGCAGGCGCCAGGCCGAGACGCCGGCCACGAGCACGCCCCCGGCGATCATGGTCGCCGAGACCGCGTGGGCCAGGGCGAACCACAGGGCGCTGTTGGTGAGCAGGGCGCCGAAGTCCGTGAGCCGGGCGGTGCCGTGCTCGTCCAGGGCGTAGCCGACCGGGTGCTGCAGGAACGCGTTGCTCACGAGCACCCAGAACGCGGAGAGCAGCGCGGTCGCCGCGGTGCCCCAGATCAGCGCCAGGTGCAGCCGCTTGCCGAGCCGCCCCCAGCCGAAGATCCACATGCCGAGCAGCGTCGACTCGAGCACGAAGGCGATGAGCGTCTCCAGCGCGAGCGGCGCGCCGAACACGTCGCCGGTCAGGCGGGACAGGCCGCTCCAGTTGAGCCCGATCTCGAACTCCATGACGAGCCCGGTGGCGATGCCGACCGCGTAGTTGATCGCGTAGAGCTGGCCCCAGAAGCGGGCCATCCGGCCGTACACCTCCTGGCCCGTGATCGTGTAGCGCGTCTGCATGACGGCGACGAGCACCACGAGGCCGAGCGTGACCATGACGAACGTGAAGTGCAGCGATGCGGTGAGCCCGAACTGGGTCCGCGCGTACTCCAAGGCGCTCATGCCGCGACCTCCGCAACGCTGCGGCCACGGCATGAGAAGCCCTGCGCTTGCCGATGAGCGGCCACTCCGCTCCGCTCCGTACCGCTCATACGTCGTCCCCCGACATGTACCCAACCAACATGTTGGCAGACTACACGTAGGCGGGCACAACAAAAAGCGCCCCCTCGATCACGAGGGGGCGCTGCTGTGAAAAGACTCAGGAAGCGGTGCGTCTCGATGCGACCCGGGCCAGCTCGACCAGGGCCTGAGCCCGGGCATACTCGGCCGGGGTGAACTCGGGGGCGGGCCGGCGGACGTAGAGCGTGCCACCGGCCGGGTCCTCCAGCTGCATCCCGGTGGCCGTGAAGCCGCCGGCGCCGCTGGAGCGCCAGGAGATGTCGCAGTCGCCGAGGAGCGCGGCCAGGGCCTCCTCCAGGTCGCAGCCGCCGTCGAGGACCTTGGTGGCCAGGGCCAGCACGCGGGTCGGCTCGTCGATCAGCCCGCGCACGTCGGCCGGAGCGATCCACGGGTCGCGGCCGCGGCCGCGCTGCACGGCCTCGGCCAGGGCCGCGGCGGTGAGGTCGTCGGGCGCCTCGACCAGGAAGTCGTCCACGGCACCGGCCTCGGTGGTGTGGACCTGCACGGAGAGGATGTTGACCTTCCGCAGGG
Organism: Dactylosporangium sp. NPDC000244; assembly: GCF_040300725.1. NCBI lineage: Bacteria > Bacillati > Actinomycetota > Actinomycetes > Micromonosporales > Micromonosporaceae > Dactylosporangium > Dactylosporangium sp. NPDC000244. The sequence goes on along the minus strand of NZ_JBEPEH010000039.1, from coordinate 50,554 downwards.
CCAGGCTCGCGGTGAGCACGGAGAGGAAGCCGGGCCGGTCGTCCACCGTGGCCCGGATGCGCCAGAGCGCCATCACCGCGACCTTGTGCCGGCGGGAGCGGGGGTTCCGGCAACGGAACTCCCCGCCTCACCCGGTTCCGCCAAACCGGGCCCCGCCAGCCGTTCCCCCAACACAGATGCGGTTGCACCGACCAGCTGCGCCAGCCGTTCCACCTCGGAACCGTGGAACGGTGGTGCTCCAGCGTCGCCGTCCGCCCCGCCGCGTCCGACAACAAGGACCAGACCTCCGCGCTGGAAAGGCGCGACAGCGAGATGAACGCCGTCAGCTGCACTCAACGCACGGGGCCGGAGTGGTGCGATGTCCACCTGTGGGGGGACATCCGGAGCGCGCCAGCTCGCGCTGACCACCGAGACGTCGGACCAGGCCTGGGCACGCGCGCCGCCGCCCGCCCAGTCGGATCCGACTCTGATCGCCACCGCCCAGTCCGCGCCGAACAGTGCGGGCGCCGCGTCCACGACCGTCGCCAGGCCGTGTTCCGGGTTCGCCGCCACCTGTCCGATCAGCGCGACCTCGCGGCCGCTGCACGGCTCCGAGAGCTCGGTGCCGCGCCACACACCGTCCAAGCGCACGCCTGGGATCGCCGCCAGTCCGGTGAGCACGCGGTCGACCGGGGCCGAAGCCGGCCATGCCACGGTGAAGTCGTCCACCGCACGGCCGCTGACCCGTTCCAGTACGACTACCGAAACGATGTCCGCGCCGACCACACCCAGCGTCCGGGCAACCTGCCCGAGTGAGCCGGGACGGTCGGGCAGCGCAACCCTCAGCCTGAGCAGCATGTGAGTCGACCTCCCGTTCGTCCTTGGGCCGAGGTGCACGCCGCCGTTGGTGTACGCCTTGCTCTCCCTTACTGCGACCAGGTTGCCTACCGCGAGTTTCCGCGCCGTTTCGCAGCGGTGTCGATGCCGGAACGTTTCCCCGGGGCGTTTCCGCACCGCCAGTGCGGAATTATTCGTGACGAATCACCCCCGGTTGCTTGACAGAGAACGTGTCTCAACCCTGGACTGATCGGATGACCACCCCGCCCGGTCTCGACCTGCCCCGCCTGCAGTCCTACCTGGACGAGAAGGCCCCCGGCCTGGTCGGCGCGCCGCTGGCCGCCGAGCTCGTGGCCGGCGGCCGATCCAACCTGACCTATGTGCTCAACGACGCCTTCGTCCTGCGCCGCCCGCCGCTGGGCCACGTGCTGGCCACCGCGCACGACATGGCCCGCGAGTTCCGGGTCATCTCCGCGCTCGGCCCCACCCCGGTGCCCGTGCCCGAGGCCCTGCTGCTGTGCGAGGACGACTCGGTGCTCGGCGCGCCGTTCTACCTCATGGCCCGGGTGCCCGGCGTGGTGCTGCGCCACCGCGCGCAGACCGACCCGCTCGGCGAGCACAGCCGCCGCCAGGTCGCCTTCGCGATGATGGACACCCTCGCCGAGCTGCACCTCGTCGACCCGGCCGCCGTCGGGCTGGCGGAGTTCGGCCGGCCCGAGGGCTTCCTGGAGCGCCAGGTCCGCCGCTGGAGCAAGCAGCTCGAGGGCTCCCGCAGCCGCGACCTGCCCGCTGCCGACACGCTGCGCGAGCGGCTCGCCGCGACCATCCCGGCGAGCCCCCGGCCCGCGATCGTGCACGGCGACTACCGCCTCGACAACCTCATCGTCGACCCGGACACCCTGCGCGTGGCCGCCGTCCTGGACTGGGAGATGGCCACGATCGGCGACCCGCAGACGGATCTGGGGCTGCTGCTGGCGTACTGGAACGTGCTGGACCGCATCAAGACCGGCCGCAACCCGATCGCGGACGGCCTCGGCGCGGCGGCCGGGTTCCCCAGCGGCGACGAGCTGCTCGAGCGCTACGCGAGCCGCGCCCCGCTCAGCGACGACCTGCACTGGTACGTCGGCCTGGCCTGCTACAAGCTCGCCGTCGTGCTGGAGGGGATCCACTACCGGTACACCCGGGGACAGACCGTCGGGGCGGGCTTCGACGAGATCGGCGACCTGGTTCTGCCCCTGCTCGAAGAGGGCATCGCAGCGATCAACGGAGAGAGCTGATGGACTTCGGTTTCGACCAACGCACGGCCGAGCTGCACGAGAAGCTCACGGACTTCATGGACGAGGAGGTGTACGGCGCCGAGCCCGTCCTGGAGCGGCAGCTGGCCGAGGCCGAGGACCCCTGGGCGCGCCCCGCGGTCATCGAGGAGCTCAAGCGGTCCGCGCGCGGGCGGGGCCTCTGGAACCTGTTCCTGCCCGACGCCACCCACGGCGCGGGGCTGACGAACCTGCAGTACGCACCCCTGGCCGAGATCACCGGCCGCAGCCCGAACCTGGCCCCGGAGGCGCTCAACTGCGCGGCCCCCGACACCGGCAACATGGAGGTGCTGGCCCAGTTCGGCTCGGCCGAGCAGCGGGACCGGTGGCTCAAGCCGCTGCTGGAGGGCCAGATCCGCTCGGCCTTCTGCATGACCGAGCCCGACGTCGCCTCCTCCGACGCCACCAACATCGCCACCCGCATCGAGCGCGACGGCGACGGCTACGTCATCAACGGCCGCAAGTGGTGGTCCTCGGGCGCGATGAACCCCAACTGCCAGATCCTCATCGTCATGGGCAAGAGCGACCCGCAGGCCGAGCGGCACCGGCAGCAGAGCATGATCCTCGTACCGCGCGACACCCCCGGCATCACCGTCAAGCGCGGCATGCACGTCTTCGGCTACACCGACGCCGCCCACGGCGGGCACGCCGAGGTCGTCTTCGACAACGTGCGCGTTCCCGCCGACGCCCTCATCGCCGGCGAGGGCCAGGGCTTCGCGATCGCCCAGGCGCGGCTCGGCCCGGGCCGCATCCACCACTGCATGCGACTCATCGGCATGGCGGAGCGCGCCCTGGAGCTGATGTGCGTGCGGGTCAGCCGGCGGGTCGCCTTCGGCCGCCCGCTCGCCGAGCAGGGTGTCATCCAGGAGTGGATCGCCGAGTCGCGGGTGCGCATCGAGCAGGCCCGCCTGCTGGTGCTCAAGACCGCCTGGCTGATGGACACCGTCGGCAACAAGGGCGCCCACACCGAGATCCAGTCCATCAAGATCGCGGTGCCGTCGATGGCGGAGTGGGTCATCGACAAGGCGATCCAGGCCCACGGCGCGGCCGGCGTCAGCCAGGACACCCCGCTGGCCACGCTCTGGTCCAGCGCCCGCACCCTGCGCCTGGCCGACGGCCCGGACGAGGTCCACCGCGCCTCCCTGGCCCGGCGCGAGCTGCGCAAGTACAGCTGAGGCCGCGCCTGGCGCGTCATCGTCGAAGCCACCCACCGCCCGACAAGCGATCCTGCTTGTCGGGCGTTTCCGCTTGGGCCCGCAGCACAGGCCGGCTCCCGTCGGCCCTCGGCAGGCCACCTCCTGCCGAGGCCGCGGCGTCCCCGGCGGCGCAGTGACGGCGGCGGTGGAGACCGGCGAGTCCGGATCGCAGGTGACCCCGAGCGGCATTTTCTCGACACAGTGTCGGTATAGTTCCCGACACTGTGTCGGAAAAACTGCTACCCGCAGGAGGATGGATGTTCCTTGCACTGCGCGAACTTCGCTTCGCGCGCTGGCGGTTCACGCTCATGGGCAGCGTCGTCGCCCTGATCGCGATCCTGGTGGTGCTGCTGTCCGGGCTGTCGTCGGGCCTGGTCAACGACGGCGTGTCCGGTCTTCAGCGGCTCCCGGTGACCGCCTTCGCCTTCGATCAGCACACCAAGCTCGACTCGGCGTTCTCCCGCAGCGTGGTCAACAGCCGGCAGGCCGATCAGTGGCGCCGGCAGCCCGGCGTGCTGGATGCCGCCCTGTTCGGCAACATGCTCGTCAACGCCCGCAGCGAACGGGGCCTGCCCATCGACCTGGCCCTCTTCGGCGTCGAGCCCGGCTCGTTCCTGGCACCCGCTGCGGCCGAGGGCACCGGGCTCGGCGGTCCGGACGGCATCGTGGTGTCCCAGACGGCCATCAAGGCCGGTCTGCGTCTCGGGGACACCGTCACCATCGACCGGATCGGCACCAGGCTGACCGTCGTCGGCGCCACCGGGGACCAGCGTACGTTCGGCCACGTCGACGTCGCGTATCTGCCCCTCGCGGCCTGGCAGCGCCTGCACCAGGGCGTCGGGCCCGGCGAGGAGCTCCGGGCCTCGGCGACCACCGAGGCCACCGCGGTCGCCATCCGGGCGGACAGGGATGCCGACCTCGCCGCCGGGGACGCGGCCGCCGGCACGACCAGCTTCCGCAAAGCGGAGGCATATGACGCCTCGCCCGGCTACACCGCCGAGACCTCGACCCTCAGGCTCATCCAGGTCTTCCTCTACGCCATCTCCGCCCTGGTGGTCGGCGCGTTCTTCACGGTCTGGACCATCAACCGCAGGCACGAGCTCGCGGTGCTGCGAGCGATGGGCGCCGCCCGGTCCTACCTGCTGCGCGACGGCCTGATCCAGGCCCTGGTGATCCTCGGTGCCGCGATCGGCGCGGGCGTGGCCGTCGGCGTCGGCCTCGGCGGCGTGATCAGCGGCGGTGCGGTGCCCTTCGCCATCGAAGCGCCCGCGGTGGCCGTCGCCGCCGTCCTGCTGGCCGTTCTCGGGCTGGCCGGTGCGGCCTCCGCCATCGTCCGGGTCGCGGCCATCGACCCGCTCACGGCACTGGGAGCACAGCGATGACCATGAGCGACCACACCGGCCTGGCCCTGTCGGGGGTGACGATGCGTCTCGGCGACGGCGATGCGTCGGTCACCGCACTGGACGAGGTGAGCCTGACCGTCGCCCCGGGCGAACTCGTGGCCGTGGTGGGCCCCTCGGGCGCGGGCAAGTCGAGCCTGCTCGCGGTCGCCGGCGCGTTGAGCATCCCCGACAGCGGGACCGTGACCATCGACGGGCACGACATCGTCGGCATGAGTGTCACAGCCCGCGCGGCGTACCGGCGCGACCACATCGGCTTCGTGTTCCAGAGCGGCAACCTCCTGCCGGCGCTCACCGCACTGGACCAGCTGCGGCTGGTCACCAAGCTCAGCCGCCGCCGGACGGACGATCGCGATCCCGCCGAGCTCCTCGCGGACGTGGGGATGACGCACCGGGCCGACCGCCGGCCACACCAGCTCTCCGGCGGGGAACGGCAACGCGTCGGCATCGCCCGAGCCCTGGTCGGACAGCCCTCACTGCTGCTGGTCGACGAACCCACGGCCGCGCTGGACCGGGCGCGCAGCCACGAGGTGGTGCAGCTGCTCGCTCGGGAGACGAAACGGTCCGCCGTCGCTACGGTTATGGTGACCCACGATCACGACGTGCTGGAACACTGCGACCGGGTGGTCGAGATGATCGACGGACGGCTGTCCACCGGCTGAGGACACGACGAGAGAGGGCCCGTGCCGCGCATCGACGCACCCACCATCGCTCAGCACCGGGCACAGCGCCGCCGGGCCCTCCTCGACGCCGCACGCGTCCTGCTGACCGAGGACCCGCACCGGATCCCGACCCTCGCCGCCGTCGCGACCCGGGCCGGGTTGCCCCGCTCATCGGTGTACGAGTACTTCCCGTCCCAGCGGGACATCCTGCTCGAGCTGGTGCAGGAAATCCTGCCGAACTGGTCGCGCCGCGTCACCGCCGCGATCGCCGCCGCCGACAGCCCGGGAGAAAAGGTGCTGGCCTACGCCTCCGCGAACCTGCGCCTGGTCGCCGAAGGCGAACACGCCCTCGCCACCGCCCTGATCCAGTCGGTGCCGGGCGAGCAGGTCAGCGCCAGCACCCAGCACATGCACGAGCAGATGAGCCAGCCACTGGCCGCTGCCCTCACCGACCTCGGCCTGCCCGACCCGTCCGTCACCGCCGGTCTGATCAGCTCGATCGTCTACACCGCCAGCCGCATGATCGAGGCGGGATCCGACGCGACCGCCATCGAGGCGCGGGTCCGCGAACTCCTCGCGCCCTTCCTGCTCGGCCACGCCGGCGCGGCGGCACCCCGCCGGCCTTCGGCGGCGACGGACGACGCATGACCTCCCTCCCCCGATCGGCAGCGGCCGACGGGGGCGCGAAGCAGAGACGGGCCGGCGCCCCGCACGGCGCCGGCCCGGTTACCTCTTCCCGGGGGAAAGCTCAGGTCAGGGCGTGACCGGCGGGACCACCGGCTCGTAGGGCGCCGGGGGCTCGGCCGAGGCCGGCAGCTCGTCGGGCTCGTCGCTGAAGCGCTCGCTCGCGGCCTGGATGGCCTTCGGCGCCGAGGCCGCCACCGCCCAGCCCACCGCCACGCCACCCAGCGCCGCCACCGCGATCCAGCCCCACGGCGTGCGCGAGCGCCGGCCCGACAGCGCGTCGAGGGCCAGGTTGGCCCGCTTCCACGCCTCGGTCGACACCGAGCTCACCCGGTCCGACGCCGAGCTGTAGCGGTCCGAGGCCTCGCCGGCCAGGTCGCCGGCCCGGTCCTTGAAGTCGTATGCGCGGTCCTTCACCGTGCCACCGAACGAGCGGGCGTTGTCGAGGGCCGAGACCAGGTGGTCCCAGGCCTCCTCGGCCACGCTCTCGGCCCGGCGCCGCCGCTTCTTCCACTCACTGCTCATCGAAATCGCCACCTCCTCCGATGTCCTGCTGCCCGGAACCGGAGAACGGCAAACCCCTACGCGGAGGCGCGGCGGACCAGGTGCGTCTCGACCATCACCGAGGACGAGGCCGCGCCGCCGATGCGCGCGATGAGCAGTCGCGCCATCTCCCGCCCCATCGCCTCGACCGGCTGGTGCACGGTGGTCAGCGGCGGGTCGGTCTGCCGGGCGATCGCCACGTCGTCGAAGCCGACCAGGGCCACGTCGTCCGGCACCCGCTTGCCGATCGTGCGCAGCCCGCGCAGGGCACCGACGGCCATCAGGTCGGAGGCGGCGAAGACCGCGTCGATCCCGGGGTCGGACTCGAGCAGCTCGCGCACCGCGCGCTCGCCGCTGGCCTCGGAGAAGTCGCCGTACGCGATGAGCCGCTCGTCCACCGGGATCCCCGCGCGCTCCAGCGCCTCGCGGTAGCCGGTCAGCCGGGACACGCCCACGGCCATGTCCTGCGGGCCGGCGATCGCGGCGATGCGCCGGCGCTGGCGGTCCAGCAGGTGCCCGACGGCGATGCGGGCGCCGCCCTCGTTGTCCGCGTCCACGTAGGAGAGCTGGGACAGCTGGGCGGTGAAGTTGAGCTGCTCGTCGTCGGCGAGCATCTGGGCCGGCCGGCCGCCGAGCACCACGGGCAGGCCGCGGCGCTCCAGCAGCAGCGGCAGCGGGTCGGCGTCGTGCAGGGAGAGCAGCATCACGCCGTCGACGTGCTGGTTGGTCAGGTGGTGCTCGACGCGCTCGCGCTCGGCCGGGGACTGGGCCATCGCCAGCCAGAGCTGCAGCTGGGTGTCGGCCAGGGCCGAACTGATGCCGCGGACGATGCCGGCGAAGAAGGGCTCGCCGAAGACGCGCTCCTCCGACTCCGAGACGACCAGCGCGACCGAGTCTGTGCGCTGGGTGACGAGCGCGCGGGCGGCTCGGTTGGGCACGTACCCCAGCTCGTCGATCGCCTTCTGCACCGCCGCGCGGGCCTCGGGGCTCACCTGGGGCGAGCCGTTGACCACGCGCGAGACGGTGCCGCGGCCGACACCGGCGCGCAGGGCGACCTCGTCGAGCGTGGGCCGGCCGGCGGAGCGCGGGCGGCCCGGGGACGGGATGTTCACGCCTCATTGTGCGCACATCTCGTCATCGGGCCACCCGGCAGCCCCGCGATCTTTCACGAAATCGTCAGGATCACCTCAACGTCGGAGCCCTCGATGGCCGGCGGGATGACGCCATCGGGGTCGATCGACGCCCCGTCGACGGTCAGCGAGCGGGTGTCGCCGCGCTGGACCGTGATGGTGTACGTCGCCCCGCGGAACCGGCGGACCGCCGTGAACCCGGGCCAGTCCGCCGGGATGACCGGAGCCACCCGCAGGCCGGCCAGCTCGGGACGAATGCCGAGAATCCACTGCGTGATGGCCGCGTAGTTCCACGCCGCCGTGCCGGTCAGCCAGGAGTTCTTGGCCTCGCCGTGGGTCGGCGCGTCCCGGCCGGCGATCATCTGCGCGTACACGTATGGCTCGCACCGGTGCACCTCGCTGATCGCCTCCCGGGCCGAGGGCAGGATCCGCTTGTAGTAGTCGAACGCCCCGTCGCCGTTGCCGACGATCGTCTCGGCGATCATGAGCCACGGGTTGGTGTGGCAGAAGATGCCGCCGTTCTCCTTGTAGCCGGGCGGGTAGGAGGAGATCTCGCCGAGCTCCAGCCGGTAGGAGGTGTAGGCCGGCTGCTGCAGGACGATCCCGTGCGGGGTGGCGAGCCGCTCCCGCACGCTGGCCAGGGCCCTCGCCGCGGTGCCGTCCTCGACCCCGACGCCGCCCATCACGCACATGCCCTGCGGCTCGATGAAGATCTGGCCCTCGTCGTTGGAGGCCGAGCCGATGACGTTGCCGTGGAAGTCGTACGCCCGGCGGAACCAGGCCCCGTCCCAGCCGTGCTCGGCGATCGTGCCGGCCATCTTCTCGGCCGCGTCGAGGTACTCCTGGGCCGGCTGGCCCACGGACTGCGCGATCCCGGCGAGCTCCTTCGCGGCCAGCACGAACTGCCCGGCGATGAACACCGACTCGGCGACCCCGCCGGTGGCGTTCTCGGTCGTCTGGAAGGGCTCCCCCGGCGTGTCGGAGAAGCAGTTGAGGTTCAGGCAGTCGTTCCAGTCGGCGCGCCCGATCAGCGGCAGGCCGTGCGGGCCGAGGCGGTCCAGGGTGTACCGCAGCGAGCGCTGCAGGTGATCGTAGAGCGGCGTCTCGGAGCCCGGCTCGTTGTCGTAGGGCACCGGCGCGTCGAGGATCGACAGGTCGCCGGACTCCTTGAGGTAGGACGCGACCCCGAGGATGAGCCACAGCGGGTCGTCGTTGAAGCCCGAGCCGATGTCGTTGTTCCCCCGCTTGGTCAGCGGCTGGTACTGGTGATACGCCCCGCCGGTGGCCAGCTGGGTCGCGGCGATGTCGAGGATCCGCTCGCGGGCCCGCTCCGGGATCATGTGCACGAAGCCGAGCAGGTCCTGGTTGGAGTCGCGGAAGCCCATGCCGCGGCCGATGCCGGACTCGTAGAACGAGGTCGAGCGGCTCAGGTTGAACGTGATCATGTTCTGGTACGTGTTCCAGATGTTGACCATCCGGTTCGTGTCCCCGTCGGGCGTGTCCACCTGCAGCGCGCCGAGCAGCCGGTCCCAGTTCTCGCGCAGCGCGGCGAAACCGGCGTCGACCGTCTCCTGCCGCAGCCAGCGCTCGATCACCGGGCGGACCATGTGCTTGTTGACGGTCTGCGAGCCGGGCGGGTCGAACTTGGCGTCCTTCGGGTTCTCCCAGTAGCCGAGCACGAAGCCGATCTCGCGGGTCTCCCCCGGCTCCAGCGTGACGCGCACGTGGTGCGAGCCGTGCGGCTGCCAGCCGTGCGCCACCGAGTCCGACGAGCTGCCGCGCTCCACGGCGATCGGCCGGTCCCACGAGCGGTACGGGCCGAGGAAGGACTCGCGGGCCGTGTCGAACCCGGCCAGCGGCTCGGAGCAGGCGAAGTAGGCGAAGTGGTCGCGGCGCTCGCGGTACTCCGTCTTGTGGTAGATGACCCCGTCGACGACCTCGACCTGGCCGGTGCTGAAGTTGCGCTGGAAGTTGGTGGCGTCGTCCTGGGCGTCCCAGAGGCAGAACTCCACCGAGGAGAAGACCGAGAGCTCGGCGGCGGTGTCGCGCTCGTTGGTCAGCCGCAGCCGCCAGACCTCCAGCGTCTCGCCGAGCGGCACGAAGTACGTGACCTGCGCCTTGATGTCGCGGTAGCCGGAGGAGATCGTCGTGTAGGACAGCCCGTGACGGCACTCGTAGTCGTCGAGCTCCGTCTGCGTCGGCTGCCAGGTCGGGGACCAGAACTCGCCGCTCGCCGCGTCGCGCAGGTACAGGTAGCGGCCGCCGAAGTCGAAGGGCGCGTTGTTGTACCGGTAGCGAGTGAGGCGGCGCAGCCGCGCGTCACGGTAGAACGAGTAGCCGCCGGCGGTGTTGGAGATGATGCCGAAGTACGCCTCGGTGCCCAGGTAGTTGATCCAGGGCAGCGGGGTGTCCGGCCGGTCGATCACGTACTCGCGACTCTCGTCGTCGAAGTGGCCGTAGCGCACGTTTTGCCTCCTAGCGTGCCCACAGGGGAAGGCACAGTCTCAGGCCGACTCGCGCACCACGAGGTGCGTGTCGAGCACAGTCGAGTGGGCCGGCCCGCCGGCGATGCGGGCCAGCAGGAGCCTGGCCATCTCGCGACCCATGCCCTCCACCGACTGGTGCACGGTGGTGAGCGGCGGCAGGGTCTGCCGGGCCACGGCGGAGTCCTCGAACCCGACCACGGCGACGTCCGCGGGAACGGCCCGGCCCAGCTCGCGCAGGGCTCGGATGGCTCCCACGGCCATCAGGTCGGAGGCGGCGAAGACGGCGTCGAGCCCCGGGTTGAGATGCAGCAGGCGGTTCATCGCTTCGGCGCCGCTCGCCTCGCTGAAGTCGCCGTATGCGACGAGACGGTCGTCGAACGGATGGGACGCGGCCCGCAGCGCCTCGCGATAGCCGCGCAGGCGGGCCTTGCCGACGCCCATGTCCTGCGGGCCGGCGATCGCCGCGACGCAGCGGCGTCCCAGGTTGAGCAGGTGCTCGACGGCCAGCCGGGCACCGCCCTCGTTGTCGTTGTCGACGAACGAGACGGTGTGCCCGTTGGCCTGGCCGTCGATGGTGCCCGTCTCGAGCATGTGCGCGGTGCGCCCGCCCAGGACGGTCGGCAGCCCGCGGCCGGCCAGCAGGCCGGGCAGCGGGTCGTCGTCGTGCAGCGACAGCAGCAGGACGCCGTCGACGTGCTGGTCGTTGAGGTGGCGCTCGACCAGCACGCGCTCGGCGACCGACTGCGCCATCGCGAGCCACAGCTGCATCTGGGTGTCGGCCAGGTGCGAGCTGACGCCGCGGACGATGCCGGCGAAGAACGGCTCGCCGAACACCCGCTCCTCGGACTCGGAGACCACGAGGGCCACGGAGTCGGTGCGGCGGGTGACGAGCGCCCGGGCGGCCCGGTTGGGCACGTAGCCGAGCGCGTCGATCGCCTTCTGCACCGCAGCCCGCGCCTCCGGGCTCACCTGGGGCGAGCCGTTGATGACCCGGGAGACGGTGCCGCGCCCGACACCGGCCAGGGCAGCGACCTCGTCAAGTGTCGGGCGGTGCACGCTACTCGGCCAGGCCGTTGCGCTTGATGACCTCGCGGTAGCGGTGCCCGCTGGTCTTCATGGTGCGCGTCTGCGTGTCGTAGTCGATGCCCACCAGGCCGAAGCGCTTGGTGTACCCCCACGCCCACTCGAAGTTGTCCAGCAGCGACCACGCGAAGTACCCCCGCAGCGGGGCGCCCTGCCCGATCGCGGCCAGGCCGGCGCGGAAGTGCGCGTCGAAGTAGTCTGCCCGCTCGACGTCGTCGATCGCGCCGTCGGCGGTGCGGGTGTCGACGTACGCCGCGCCGTTCTCGGTGACGTAGAGCGGGATCGCCGGGTAGTCCCGGGCGACCCGCACCAGGGTCTCGGTGAGCCCGGGCGCGTCGACCTCCCAGTTCATGTCGGTCACGGGCACGCCCGGCCGCTGGTGGAAGCGGACGTGCTCGCTGCCGGGCCAGGACGTGGGGGCCCGCCAGTAGGGCTCGGCGGGCAGGTCCGGGTCGGGCGCGCCGACCACGTGCCGGCTGTAGTAGTTCACGCCGAGCAGGTCCAGCGGGGCGGAGACGGTCTCCAGGTCGCCGTCGTGCACGAAGCCGAAGTCGGTGACCTCGCTCAGGTCCTGCCGGACGTCGTCCGGGTAGGCGCCGAGCAGTACCGGATCCAGGAACAGGCGGTTGGCCAGGCCGTCGATGCGCCGAACGGCGTCGAGGTCGGCCGCGGAGTCCGGGTCCGCCGGCGAGATGGCGTAGAGGTTCAGCGTGATGCCGAGCTGGGCCTCCGGGTCGTTCGCGCGGATCGCCTGCACCGCGAGGCCGTGGCCGAGCAGCAGGTGGTGCGTCGCGGCGAGCGCGTCCGGGGCGTGCTTGCGGCCCGGGGCGTGCACGCCGGAGGCGTAGCCCAGGAACGCCGAGCACCAGGGCTCGTTCAGCGTGGTCCAGTGCCGGACCCGGTCGCCGAGCGCGCCGTGCACCTGCGCGGCGTAGTCGGCGAACCGGGCGGCGGTGTCGCGGGCCGGCCAGCCGCCGGCGTCCTCGAGCTCCTGCGGGAGGTCCCAGTGGTACAGCGTCACCCACGGGGTGATCCCGCGCTCCAGCAGCTCGTCCACGAGCCGCTGGTAGAAGTCGAGGCCCTTGCTGTTCATCGACCCGCGGCCGCCCGGCTGCACGCGGGGCCACGCGATGGAGAACCGATAGGAGCCCAGCCCCAGATCGGCCATCAGCGCGACGTCCTCGCGGTAGCGGTGATAGTGGTCGCACGCCACGTCGCCGGTGTCGCCGCCCTTGGTCCTACCGGGCGTGTGGCTGAAGGTGTCCCAGATCGACGGCGTACGGCCGTCTTCAGCCGCCGCCCCTTCGATCTGATAGGACGCCGTCGCCGCACCCCAGAGGAATCCGGGCGGGAACGTCAGCGGGTCGATGTTGGTCACGCCTTGACCGAACCTTCCATGATGCCGCCGATGATCTGGCGGCCGAATGCGATGAACACGATGAGCAGCGGCACGATCGCCAGGGCTGTCCCGGTAAAGACTTGCACGTAGTCCGTCTTGTAGTAACCGGTGGCCAGAATGTTCAGGGAGACCTGGACGGTCGGTGTGTCACCGTTGAGCACCACGTAGGGCCAGAGGAAGTCGTTCCACGTCTCCATGAACGTCAGCAGGCCGAGGACCGCCGCGGCCGGGCGCAGTGCCGGGAGCACGACGCTCCAGTACGTGCGCCACGTCGAGGCACCGTCCACCCGCGCCGCCTCGATCAGCTCGTCGCTGATCGCCGACTCGGCGTACTGCCGGATCATGAAAACGCCGAAGCCCTTGACCAGGAAGGGCACGATGACCGCCTGCAGCGTGTTGGTCCAGTCGAGCTTCACCATCAGCAGGTACAGCGGGATGATGTTGACCTGCGTCGGGATCATCATCGTCATGATGATGACGAGCAGCAGCGCGTTCTTGCCGCGGAACTTGAGCTTGGCGAACGCGAAGCCTGCCAGCGTCGAGAAAAAGACTACCGACAGCGTCACGCAACCCGCCACGATGGCCGAGTTGATCAGGCCGTAGACGAAGTTCGCGTCGGTGTTCTCCAGCACCCGCTGGGCGTTGGAGAAGAAGTTCCCCCCCGGCGTGAGCGGCGGCGGGATGTCCGTAACCGCGCTGTTGTCCCGCGACGCCACGATGAACGACCACACGATCGGGAAGATCGACAGCACGATCGTGAGGATCAGCGCCAGGTAGGTCAGCGGGCTCGCGTCCCACAGCGCCGCGGAGGCGCTGCGCACGCGGCCGGGGCGCTTCGGCGCCGGAGCCGGCCGGGTGGCGGGCTTGGTCGGGGTCATGGTGCTCATTGCGTCTGCCCCCTCACCGAGCGGCGCACCAGCAGGAAGTTGATCAGGGCGAAAACGAGGATGATCAGGAACAGCAGCCAGGAGATCGCCGAGCCCCGGCCCACGTTGAAGTTGTTCGTGAACGTGGTCTCGTAGATGTACATGGCGACCGTCTGGAACTCGTTGAGCGAGCCGCCCTGGATCCGGCCGTAGTTGAACAGCAGCGGCTCGGTGAACAGCTGCATCCCGCCGATGGTCGAGATGATCACCGTGAACAGGATCGTCGGCTGGATGAGCGGCACCGTGATCCGCCAGAAGCGGCGGACGGCCGAGGCCCCGTCGAGGGAGGCCGACTCGTAGAGCTCCTTCGGGATCGCCTGCATCGCGGCGAGGTAGATCAGGGCGTTGTACCCCGTCCAGCGCCAGTCGACCATGAAGGCGATCGCGGTCCAGGAGGACCAGCGGTGGTTGCGCCACTCGACCGCGTCGAGGCCGACGCTCTGCAGCAGCCAGTTCGCCAGGCCGTACCGGTCGGCGAAGATCAGGCCGAAGACGATGCCGACGGCGGCGACCGAGGTGATGTTCGGGATGAGCACGCCCATGCGGATCGCGGTGCGGGCGCGCATCTTCTTGTTCAGCCAGCTGGCGACCATCAGCGCGAAGATGAGCTGCGGCACGGTCGAGATGATGAACAGCCCGAACGTGTTGCCGATGACGGTCCAGAAGTGCTCGTCGGTGAGGACCTTCGTGTAGTTCTCGAAGCCGACGAATCCCTGGTCGCCGCCCGTCAGCGTGTTCTTGCGCAGCGACAGCACCGCGGTGTAGACGAGCGGGTAGGCGCCGAAGACCGCGAAGAGCAGGAAGAACGGCGCGACGAAGAGGTACGGCGAGTACTTGATGTCCAGCCGGCCGAGGCGCAGCGAGCGCCGGGGCGTCGGCGACACCGGGTCCCTCCGCCCGTGGCGAGGCCCGGAGACCTCGACATTGGTGGTCATTGGTGTGGTCCTTTACGCCTAAGCCCGGTCGCTGGCGAGCGGAGGTGGCGAGTTGCCGCCACCTCCGCCCGGTGTCGATCGGGGTACCGATCAGCCCTCGGCCAGCGCCTTGCTGTCCTTGATGGCCTTGTCCCAGCCCGCCTGAGCAGTCAGCTTGCCCTGCTCAGCGGCCTGCATGGCCGGCTCGAACGCGTTCTCCCAGAGGGCCTGGTGCTTCGGGCCCAGGTAGATCGGCTTGAGGGTCTTCGCGGCGTCGACGTAGATCTTGCCGACGGGCGCGTTGTTGAAGTAGTCGTTCGTCGCGCCGGCGATCTGCGGGTCGGCCAGGGCCGACTGCGACGACGGGAGCGGGCCCGCCTCCTTGAAGGCGTCGATGCCGCCCTGCTTGCCGGTCAGGAACTTGATGAGCTCGAACGCGGCCTTCTTGTTCTTGCTCTGCTCCGGGATCGCGAGGTACGAGCCACCCCAGTTGCCGCCGCCGCCGGGGATCGTGGCGATGTCCCACTTGCCCTTGGCGGCGTCGCCGGCGCGCTCCTTGATGACGCCCGTGTACCACGGCGGGCACGGCACGGTCGCGAACGCGGCGTTCTTGAACGCGGCGTCCCAGTCGGTCGACCAGCGGGCCAGCTTCGAGGTCAGGCCCTTGGAGGCCATGTCCAGACCGAGGTCGTAGGCCTTCTTCACGACCGGGTTGGTGTCGCCGATGTACTTGTCGCTCTTGTCGTAGAACCAGGTGTCGCTGTTCTGCATGATGTACGGCTGCATGACCGAGGTCGCCGAGTCGAGCCAGGTCGCCTTCAGGTTCTTGGACTTGAAGACCTCGCCCTGCTTGACGTAGTCGTCCCACGTCGGCCAGAGCTTGCTGACCGCGTCACGGTCGGTCGGCAGGCCGGCCTGCTGGAACAGGTCGCTGCGGTAGCACATGGCCAGCGGGCCGACGTCGGTGCCGAGACCGACGAGCTTCTTGCCGTCCGCGGTGAACGCGTTCTTCCACTTGAACGGCAGGTACTCGCTCTCCAGCGACGACGCGCCGAGGTCGAGCAGGTTGGCGAAGGGCTTGTTGTCCTTCAGGTACTGCAGGAGCATGCCCTCTTCGAGCATGACCACGTCGCTCGCGCCGCTGCCCGCGGAGAGCTGCTGGGCCAGCTTCGGCACGAAGTCCTTGGTCTGGCCCTCGTTCTTGATGTCCACCTTGATGTTCGGGTTGGCGGCCTCGAAGTCCTTGACCGCCTGGGTGAACCCGGGCGTGCCGAAGTAGGACAGCGAGATCGTGACCGGGCCGCCGGTGCTGCCGTCGGATCCCGCGTTGTCCTTCTTGGCACTGCAGGCGCCCATGCCGAGGGCGAGCCCGACGGTCAGTGCGGCCGCGGCGACGGAGCGGACGCGGCGCGAGGTGAAACTCATCCTGACCCCTCTCTCAGGTCGTGATGGGTGGGTGTGGTGTGGGGTGTTGATGCGTACGGCGGCGGGCAGGGGGAAGCCCCGCCGGCGCGGTATGGCGGACATGCGAGTTGATGTCTCCCACGGCTGCGGGGTGTGGCACCGGCCACAGCCGCGGGAGCGCTCCCATGAGACTGGACTGCGAACGACGGCGTGTCAATGGGGCAATGGGAGCGTTCCCATTTCGTTACCGCAAGATTTCTAAGCGACCTTTTCGCCGGATTCGCGGCTTTTGGGGGTGCGGCAAAGTTCTACAGAGCGTCACGACCGCTTGTTGGGGCCCTATGTGGGCTGAAAGTTACTCAGGTCATGCGCCGCAGGAGGGTGCTGGCCCGCCCGGCGTCGAATCCGGCGGGGTCGAAGTCGCGGCCCAGCCACGCCCGCATGGCCTCGTGCTCGGGGTTGCGCGGGTCCGCGTACGCCGCCAGGAAGTCGCGGTAGCCCAGCGGTCCGCCGACGTCGTCGGGCGGGCAGGCGCGCTCCCCGCCCGTGCACATCGGGTAGCGCACGCCCGGGTCGGCCGGCACGACGTCCTCGACCGTCACGTCGTGCTCCCACCAGTCGCCGAAGTCGTACGTGTACCGCAGCCGCGAGCCCTTGCCCGCCACGGCGTCGAGCCGGTGCTCCAGCTCGTCGTGCACCTCGAGCAGCCCGTCCGGGTCCGGCATGCCGTACTGCACCCCGTCGATGTCGAACACGTGCAGGTGCCGGTCGCCCCAGCCCATCGCCAGCTGGATGATCCGGTGCAGGCGGTCCAGCGTGAACGCGCCGGGCAGCAGCACCCGCCGCCAGACCGGCGGGTCGACGCCGTCCAGCGCGATGCGCAGCTGGTAGATCATGCGAGCCATGGTGCAGCCATTGTCGGGTGCGCCTCCCCCGCGCCGCAGCCCTACACCGCGATCTCCCGCCAAGTAGATTCGGTGGGTGCAGCAGCTGTGGCCCGACGTCGTCGCCGAACCGGATCTGATCGACCTGTATCGAACCCCGCCTGGTCCCTGGCTGCGGCTGAACTTCGTGTCGAGCCTGGACGGGGCCGGGCACGTGGACGGGCGCAGCGCGCCGCTGTCCGGGCCGGCCGACAAGCGCGTCTTCGGCGTCCTGCGCATGCTCTGCGACGCGCTCGTGGTGGGCGCGGGGACCGTGCGCGAGGAGGGGTACCACGCGCTGCGCCTCGACGCCGACCGGCGGGCCTGGCGGGTGGCGAACGGGCTGTGCGAGTACCCCACCCTGGTCATCGTCTCCGGGCGCCTCGATCTCGATCCCGGGCAGGACGCCCTGGCCGGCGCCCCGGTCCGCCCGATCGTGCTCACCCGCGCCGGGGCCGACCCGGGGCGGCTGGCCGACGTGGCCGAGATCATCACTGTCGGTGACGATGCGGTGGATCTCGTCGCCGGGCTCGCGGCGCTGCGCGAGCGGGGGTTCGCGCACCTGCTCAGCGAGGGCGGGCCGCGGCTGTTCGGCTCCCTGACCGCGGCCGGGCTCGTCGACGAGCTGTGCCTGACGCTCTCCCCGCTGCTCGCCGGCCCCGGGGCCGGGCGGATCACCGACGGCCCGCCCCTCGCCGCCCCGGAGCGGCTCACCCTGCGTCACGTACTCATGGACGAAGGGTTGCTCTTCCTGCGGCACGCTCGTTAACCACAGGACCGTCCACATGCCTGTGGACAACGTGCCGCGAGCCTGTGGACAAAGGTGAGTCGCGACCGGGTTCGTCCCCTTTTGCCCGGGTGAATGGGACACTCATCCATCGACCGTGGCGTGGTGCCTTCGCCCTTGTGGGCGACGTGGGGCACGATGCACAGGCGAACACATGTACTGGGGGTCGAACGCCATGGAGGACGAGTCCGCAGCCGCTTCGGGCGGGCCGGTCGTCGGGCGCGTGCTCGGCACCGCCGACGCCACGCCGCTGACGTTCTGGGTCGCCGTCGAGGACGGCGCCTACCTCCAGCTCGACGACGTCGTCGTCACGGAGCGTGACCTGCCCGGCCACGACCCGGTGACCATCGCCGGCGTGGTGACCGCGGTCCGGGCCCGCCACGAGGGCGTCGTGTTCGACTCCGACGTGTTCCTGGTCGCCGACGGCACGCTGCCGGCCACGATCCAGGAGGCCGCGGAGATCACCACGACCCGCGTCGACCCGGAGGTGTACGTCCCCCCGACCCCGGGCGCGCTGGTCCGCCGGGCCCAGGGCGACGCGCGGGCCGGGGCGCTGTACTTCGACCGCATGGAGCGCACCATCCCGATGGGCTTCGGCCGCGACGGCGCCGCGATGTTCCTCAACGCCGACTTCCTCGACGGCTCGCGGGGCGCCCACGTGTCCATCTCCGGCATCTCCGGCGTGGCCACGAAGACAAGCTTCGCGACCTTCCTGCTCTACTCCGTCTTCCGCTCCGGCGTGCTCGGCGGCGCCGGCGAGACCGCGAACACCCGCGCGCTCATCTTCAACGTCAAGGGCGAGGACCTGCTCTTCCTCGACCACCCCAACAGCCGGCTCGACCAGGCCACCGAGGACGCCTACGCGCGCCTCGGGCTGGTCGCCGGGCCGTTCCCGGACGTGCGGGTCTACGCGCCGCCGCGGGCCGGGGACTCCTCCGGCACCCCGGACGTGAGCAGCCGGCTGTCCGGCGTCGACGCCTTCTACTGGACGCTGACGGAGTTCTGCACCGACCGGCTGCTGCCGTACGTGTTCGCCGACGCCGACGACGAGCGGCAGCAGTACACGATGGTCGTGCACTCCGTGACCGCGCACCTGGCGCGCATCGCCCAGCCGGCCGAGGGCGGGGTCGCGGTCGACGGCACCCGCCTGAACTCGTACGCCGACCTCGTGGACTACCTCGTCGAGCAGCTCAACGACGACGCCACCCGCGGGCAGTGGGCCGGCAGCGCGGTCGGCCTCGGCACCGTGAACGCGTTCGCGCGCCGGCTGATCGGCAGCAAGAAGGACCTGTCCCGGCTGATCCGCGGCGACCTCGCCCAGCGCAAGCCGCACCAGATCAACACCGCCGAGTCGGCCCAGGTGACCGTGGTCGACCTGCACAACCTCCCCGACCGGGCGCAGCGGTTCGTCGTCGGCGTCACGCTGCGCACCGAGTTCGAGCGCAAGGAGAAGGCCGGCACCGCCAAGCCGCTGCTGTTCGTGGTGCTCGACGAGCTGAACAAGTACGCGCCGCGGGAGGGCACCAGCCCGATCAAGGAGGTGCTGCTCGACATCGCCGAGCGCGGGCGCTCCCTCGGTGTGGTGCTCATCGGCGCCCAGCAGACCGCGAGCGAGGTGGAGCGGCGGATCGTGGCCAACTCGGCGATCCGGGTCGTCGGGCGGCTCGATCCGGCCGAGGCGTCGCGGCCGGAGTACGGCTTCCTCCCGCCCGCCCAGCGCCAGCGCGCCCTGCTGGCCAAGCCCGGCACCATGTTCGTGTCCCAGCCGGAGATCCCGGTGCCGCTGTGCATCGAGTTCCCGTTCCCCTCGTGGGCGACCCGGCCGGCCGAGGCCGGCCCGCCGCCCGCCTCGACGCTGCGCTCGATCGCCCAGGCCGCCACCGACCCGTTCGCGGTCGTGGCCCGGGTCGGCGGCGGCGGCATCAGCGACGACGACATCCCGTTCTAGGAAAGGCCGGCAGCTTGCGGATCCTGCACACCTCGGACTGGCACGTCGGCAAGGTCCTCAAAGGACAGTCGCGGGGCCCCGACCACATCGCGGCCATCAACGGGCTCGTGGACGTCGCCAAGGCCGAGCGCCCCGACCTGGTGATCGTCGCCGGTGACCTCTACGACACCGCGACCCCGACCGCCGACGCCACGAAGATCGTCACCCGCGGCCTCTCGGCGCTGCGCCGGACCGGCGCCGACGTGGTGGTCATCGGCGGCAACCACGACAACGGCAACGCCCTCGACGCGCTGCGCCCGTGGGCCGACGCCGCCGGGATCACCATCCGCGGCGCGATCGGCCGGCCCGAGGAGCACCTGCTGTCCGGCGTCTGCGGCAACGGCGAGCAGTGGCGGCTCATCGCGCTGCCGTTCCTCTCCCAGCGCTACGCCGTGCGCGCGAGCGAGATGTTCGAGCTCTCCGCGGCCGAGATGACGCAGTCCTACGCCGGCTACATCGGCGACCTCATCGCGCGGCTCGCCAAGGGTTTCGGCGACGACACCGTGAACCTGCTGACCGCCCACCTGACCGTCATCGGCGCCACGATGGGCGGCGGCGAGCGGGAGGCGCACACGATCATGGGGTACGCGGTCCCGTCGTCCGTCTTCCCGTCCTCCGTGCACTACGCGGCGCTGGGCCACCTGCACCGCCCGCAGCCCGTCGCCGGCCCCTGCCCGATCCGCTACAGCGGCAGCCCGCTGCCGATCGACTTCGGCGAGGAGGAGAACATCGTCTCCGTCGCGGTCGTCGACGTCACCCCGAGCACCGCCGCGCGGGTGCGCGAGATCCCGCTGCCGGTCGCGACGCCCCTGCGCACCGTGCGGGGCACCCTCGCCCAGTTGTCCACATTGGACACGGGCGACGCCTGGCTGCGGGTGTACGTCCAGGAGGCCCCCCGCGCCGGCCTGCGCGAGGAGGTGCAGGAGCTGCTGCCCAAGGCGCTCGAGGTGCGGATCGACCCGAAGCTGCTGCCGGGCCCGGGCGCCGGGCGGGGCGAGGCGCCGCGGGCGGGCCGCTCCGCGGGCGAGCTGTTCGCCGACTACCTCGGCCAGCGCGGGCACGCCGACGAGGCGACCGTGAACCTGTTCCACCGGCTGCACGACGAGGTGATGCACTCATGAGGCCGGTCCGCCTGGATCTCGACGGGTTCACCGTGTTCCGCGAGCCCACCACGGTCGACTTCACCGACACGGACTTCTTCGCGCTGGTCGGGCCGACCGGCTCGGGCAAGTCGACGGTGCTCGACGCCATGTGTTTCGCGTTGTACGGCACCGTGCCCCGCTGGGGCGACCGGCGCGCGATCGCCAACGCCCTCGCACCGTCGGCGGCCGAGGCCCGGGTGCGCCTGATCTTCGAGTCGGCCGGCAAGCGCTACGTCCTCACCCGCGTCGTGCGCCGGGACGCCAAGGGCGCCGTGACCACCAAGCACGCCGGGCTGGAGATGCTGGCGGCCGGGCTCGACCTGGGCAAGCTGGAGTTCGGGCTCGAGCAGGACGACATCGCCGAGGTCCTCGCCGGGACCCCGGGCGAGGTCGACACGGCCGTGCTGACCGTTGTCGGGCTGCCCTACGAGCAGTTCACGAAGTGCGTGGTGCTGCCCCAGGGCGAGTTCGCCGCGTTCCTGCACGCCAAGCCGGCCGAGCGGCAGAAGATCCTGGTGAATCTGCTCGGGCTGGAGGTGTACGGCAAGATCCGCGAGCGGGCGCAGGCCGAGGGCACCACCGCCGAGGCCAAGCTCAAGGTGCTCGACGACCAGCTCCACGCCCTCGCCGACATCGACGACGCCGCCCTGGCCACGGCCGAGGCCCGGGTCGAGGCGCTGCGCGGGGTGGCCGCGGCCGTCGACGCCATCGCGCCCCGCCTCGCCGACGCCGGGAGGCTCGCCGCGACCACCGCGACCGCCCTGGCCACGCTGGACGCGGAGATCGCCCGCCTCTCCTCGGTGGCGGTGCCCGCCGACGCCACCGGCCTCGCCGCGGCCGCCGCCACCGCGCGCGCCGCGGTCACCGGGGCGATGGATGCCGCCCGGGCCGCGGAGGAGCGCGAGGAGAAGCTGCGCGGGGAGCTGCAGTCGGCCGGGGACGCGACGGCGCTGCGCCGGCTGCTCGACCACCACGCGGCCCGCTCGCGCCTGCTCACCGAGGCGTCCACCGTGCGCGCGACGCTGGCGGGCGCGGAGGCGGAGCACGGCAAGGCCGCGGCGGCCCTGGAGTCCGCGCGCGCGGACGCGGCCAAGGCCCGGCTCGCGCTGGAGGCCGCGTTCGAGGCCTACAACGCGGCCATGGCCGCCGACCAGGCCGTCGCGCTGCGGCCGGGGCTGCACGTCGGCGAGGCCTGCCCGGTCTGCGAGCAGACCGTGCACAAGCTGCCCGACCAGCCGCACGAGCCGGCCGTGGTCGCGGCGAAGAAGGCCGGCGAGCTGGCCCGCAAGCGCTCGACCGCCGCGGACAAGGCCGTGGAGGACCGGGACCGCTCGGCGCGGGAGCTCGACCGGGCGCTCGCGACCGCGCGCGCCCACGCGCAGCAGCTCGAGCAGCGGCTCGGCGAGCTCGATGCCGCGCTGCGGGACGCGCCCGCGCCCGAGGCGCTGCAGCGCGACCTCGACGGCATCGCCGCGCTGACCCGCGGCCTGGAGACGGCGGGCGCCGAGGTCCGCAAGGCCCGCGAGGCCCAGCGCAACGCCGCCGGGCAGGCCGACCGGGCCGAGGAGCGGCTGCGCAGCGCCTGGCGCGGCTTCGACGGGGCCCGCGACGGGCTGGCCGCGTTCGGGCCGCCGCCGGCGAACCGGGACGATCTGGCCGACGCCTGGTCGACCCTCCAAGCCTGGGCGGCCGGCGAGGCGGGCCGGCGCCGGGCCGGGCGCCAGGCCGCGCTGGACGAGGTGAGCGAGGCCGAGCGCCGCGTGTCCGGCATCCGCGACGAGCTCGCCGCGCGGTTCACCGGGGCCGGGCTGCCCGCGCCGGGCGGCGACCCGGCCCGCGACGCCGCGGTCGCGCTGGAGCGCGCGGACGCGGCCCGGCGCCGGATCGAGGAGCGGCGCGCGGACGCGGCCCGGATGCGCGAGCAGCGCGACGAGATGGCCCGCGAGGCGCAGGTCGCCAAGGCCCTCGCCCAGCACCTGCGGGCGGACCGGTTCGAGCGCTGGCTGCTCGCCGAGGCGCTCGACACGCTCGTCGAGGGGGCGTCGCGCACGCTGCGGGAGCTGTCGTCGGGGCAGTACGACCTCGGCCACGAGAAGGGCGAGTTCTTCGTCGTGGACCACCACGACGCGGGCCTGCGCCGGGCCGTGCGCACCCTGTCCGGCGGCGAGACGTTCCAGGCCTCGCTGGCCCTCGCGCTGGCGCTGTCCGAGCAGCTCGCGGGGTTGTCGGCGGCGTCGGCGAGCCTGGAGTCGATCGTCCTCGACGAGGGCTTCGGCACCCTGGACACGGCCACCCTCGACACCGTCGCGGTGACGCTGGAGAACCTGGCCGCGCGCGGCGACCGCATGGTGGGCGTCGTGACCCACGTGGGGGCGCTGGCCGAGCGGATTCCCGTGCGCTTCGAGGTCCGCCGCGACGCGCGGACGGCCCGGATCGAGCGGGTGGGCCTGTGAAGCTGCACGTGGACGCCTGGGACCCCGCGTACGGGCTCTCCTTCGAGGCGACCGAGACCGCGGGGCCGCAGGCGCAGAGCACGGCGCAGATCCAGCCCGACGCCGAGCTGCCCGCGGACTCCTGGCGACCGATCGATCCGCCGCCCGGCCTCGCGGCGCCCGGCACCGTGCTCATCGTCGACGGGGTGCAGCGCATCGACGCGCGGGTCTGGATCACCGACGACGAGGGGACCACGCACCCGGGCGTCGCCGCCTCCTACGCCGCCGGGGTGGTCTGCTGCGAGCTGGACCGGGGCGCCGCGCGGATCGCCACCGCCCGCATCGAGCGGGGGCTGTTCACCTCCGCCGGGCACGTGCCGCCGGTGGTCGCGGGCAGCATCCGGTACCCCTTCCGGCGCGTTTCCCGCGGCGAGCCGAAGGACCTCGCGCTCGGCGTGCAGCGGCACATGCGGGCGCTCGAGGTGGGCGTCTCCGGCGAGGAGCGCACCGACGACGACCTGCTCATCGTCGACGGGCCGCTGCAGGAGCGGGCGCACCTGCCGCGGGCGCTCGGGTACATCAAGACGCACCGGGTCGAGTACCTGCCGCCCGAGCTGACCGCCGTGGTCACCGCGCTGCGGGGCGGGCAGCGCACGCCCGTGTTCGTGCTGGGCACGTCGTGGAACCGTTTTGCCTGGTACCTGCGCCTGCCCGGGCCCGCCGGCGCGCCCTGGTCCGGGATCGTGCGGGCGGAGTGCTCGGCCGACCTCACGCCCGCCGCCGCGGTGGCCCTCGCCCACCTGTCGGCGGTCACCCTGCCGCGGTTCGCGTCGCAGGCGTACAAGGACCCGAGGGCGCCGCAGAACCTGGTGCCGATCGCGGGTCTGGAGCGTAAGCTGCGCGCCATGCTCGGCGATGCCCGTCTGCTGCACCGGGCCCTGTCCCGGGCCGCGGCGTGAAGGTTCCACCGCGGTACGACCTCGCGGGCACCTTCCGGGGCCTCGCGCTCATCCAGGGCGACCCGACCATGGCCATCTCGCACCGTTCGGCCTGGTTCGCGACCCGCACTCCGCTCGGCCCCGGGACGATCGCGTTCGATCTCCAGGGCGATGATCTCGTGTTCGAGGCGTTCGGTCCCGGCGCTTCCTGGCTCCTCGAGCGCGCGGACGCGATCGCCGGCCTGCGCGACGACGTCACGGGGTTCGCCGAGCTCGCGCGCGCCCACCCGCTCGTGCACCGGCTCGCCCGCGAGCACGCCGGGCTGCGCATGGGCGCGACCGGGCGGGTCTTCCAGCACCTGGTGCCGGCGATCCTCGGGCAGAAGGTGACCGGGAAGGAGGCGCACGACGGCTACGTCCGCATCGTGCGCCGGTTCTCCGAGCCCGCGCCCGGGCCGCGCGCCGGCCTCTACCTGCCCCCGCTGCCGGAGGTCATCGCGGACACCCCGTACTGGGCCTTCCACCCGCTCGGGGTCGAGCGCAAGCGCGCCGACACGCTGCGGCGGGCCGCGGCGCAGGCGGCCGCGCTGGAGCGCTGCGCGGACGCGGCGAGCTGCACGGCGCGGCTGGTGAGCATCGCCGGGATCGGGCCGTGGACGGCGGCGGAGGTGACCCGGGCAGTGTACGGGGACGCGGACGTCGTCTCCGTCGGCGACTACAACATCAAGAACAACGTCACCTTCGCGCTGACCGGGGTGGCGCGCGGCAGCGACGAGCACATGCTGTCGCTGCTCGCCCCCTTCGCGCCGCACCGCGGGCGGGTCTGCGGCCTGATCGCGCGCGCCGGGATCGGGGCGCCCCGCTTCGGGCCGCGGATGCCGCTGCGGTCGTTCGCCCGGTTCTGAGCGGTCGCTCTGCTCGTTCGCTCGGTTCTGAAACTTGTCGTACCTGTGTGGTTGACTTGGGCTCGTGGAGCTGCCAGTCCTGCCGCCAGTCGAGCCGATGCTCGCCAAGAGCATTCCCAGCCTGCCCAGCGCGCCCGGCATGAGCTACGAGCCGAAGTGGGACGGGTTCCGCTGCATCGTGTTCCGCGACGGTGACGAGGTCGAGCTCGCCAGTCGCGGCGGCAAGACGCTGACCAGGTATTTTCCCGAGGTCGTCGAGCAGGTCCGGGCCCAGTTCCCGCCCCGCTGCGTGGTCGACGGCGAGATCATCGTGATCCGCCGCGACACCGGCGATCCCCGCCTCGACTTCGAGCTGCTCGGCCAGCGCATCCACCCCGCCGCCTCGCGGGTGAGGCTCCTCGCCGGGCAGACGCCGGCCTCGTTCGTCGCCTTCGACCTGCTCGCGCTGGGCGACGAGGACCTGACCGGGAAGGGGTATTCGGCCCGCCGCGCCCGCCTCACCGAGGCCCTCGACGGGGTGAAGCCCCCGATGCACGTGACCCCGGTGACGACCGACGCGGCCGTGGCCCAGGACTGGTTCGAGCGCTTCGAGGGCGCCGGCCTCGACGGGGTCATCGCCAAGCCGGCCGACGGCCTCTACGAGCCGGGCAAGCGCACCATGTTCAAGATCAAGCACTCCCGCACGGCGGACGCCGTCGTGGCGGGGTTCCGCTGGCACAAGGACGGGCCGATCGTGGGATCGCTGCTGCTGGGGCTCTACGACGAGGAGGGCAGGCTGCACCACGTGGGCGTCGCCGCCTCCTTCACCCGCGAACGGCGGGCCGAGCTGGTCGAGGAGCTCGCCGAATACCGCGAGAACATCGTCGACCACCCGTGGAACTGGGCCGGCCAGACCCCCGGCTCCGCGGCGCAGAGCCTGGAGTCGGTCCCCGCGGGCGACGCCGCGACCCGCCTGCCGGGCGGCGTGAGCCGCTGGACGGGCAAGAAGGACCTGTCGTTCGTGCCGCTGCGCCCGCAGCTCGTGGTCGAGGTCGGCTACGACGCCATGGAGGGCGACCGCTTCCGTCACACCGCCCAGTTCAAGCGCTGGCGCCCGGACCGCGACCCGCTGTCGTGCACCTACGAGCAGCTGGACCGCCCCATCCGCTTCGACGTCGAATCCGTCCTGGCGGGCCGTCCGTGACCTTCTCCTCCGCCCTGCGCACCCTGCTTCCTTCCGCCCTCGGTCCCAGCTCTCGCACTTCGCCTTCTCGCACTCCGGTGCGGCGGTTCGTGGCGCTGTTCCTTGTCGCCTCGCTCACCGCCGGGTGCACCTCGGGCACGCAGTTCACGACGCCGACCTCGGGGCGGCCGCTCACCAAGGCCTCGGCCGGACCGTCGGGCGCCGCGGGCGAGAACGCGAGCAAGTCGGGCGGGCTCGACATCCCGGCCGCGGACTGGCAGCCGTGCCCGGACGCGTACAAGGGCATCTTCCCCACCCCGCCGCAGAACGTGCAGTTCAGCTGCGCGACGGTGAAGGTGCCGCGGGACTGGAACAACCCGAAGGACTCGGGGACCTACGACATCGCCATGGTCCGCGGCCGCTCCACCACCCAGCGCGACCGGGTCGGCTCGCTGTTCATCAACCCGGGCGGCCCCGGCGGCTCCGGGTTCGACTACGGCGTGTATCGCTCGGTGTACCTCCCGGCCGAGATCGTGCGCCGCTTCGACATCATCGGCTTCGACCCGCGCGGCGTCGGGCGCTCCTCGCCGGTCAAGTGCTTCTCCGACGCCGACCTCGACCAGAACTTCGGCATCGACCCCGACCCGGTCAGCGACGAGGGCTACCAGAGCTTCGTCACGCTGACCCGCAAGCTGGCGCAGAGCTGCGGCGACAAATACGGCGACCAGCTCCCGCTGTTCTCCACCGAGCAGGCCGCCCGCGACCTCGACGCGCTGCGGGCCTCCGTCGGCGAGCCGCAGCTGACCTACCTCGGGTACAGCTACGGGACGCTGCTCGGCGCGGTGTACGCCCAGCTGTTCCCGAAGAAGGTGCGCGCCCTCGTGCTCGACGGCGCGGTCGACCCGACCCAGTCGACGCAGCAGTCGGCGGAGAAGCAGGCGGCCGGCTTCGAGCTGGCGTTCACGAACTTCAGCAAGTGGTGCACGGACAACGCCTCGTCCTGCCCGATCGGCCCGGACGCGCGCGCGGTGGTGATGAAGGCGATCGCGGACGCGCGCACCAGCCCGGTCGCGGGCGCCGGCGGCCGCAAGGCGACGTCGGGCTGGGTGTTCACGGCGGTCGTGTCGTCGCTCTACAGCGAGTCGTCCTGGCGCCTGCTCGCCCAGGCCATGAACGACCTGCGCAACGGCAAGCCGGCCAAGATGTTCCAGCTGGCCGACTCCTACGCCGAGCGCGACGCGAACGGCCACTACTCGAACATGTTCGACGCCAACTCGGCCGTCAACTGCGCCGACTCCGACGACACCCCGACGGTCGAACAGGACCGCGCGCTGCAGGCACAGTGGCGCCAGAAGTACCCGCTCTTCGGCGGCGCCCTGGCCCTGAACCTCATCTGCGCCCAGTGGCCGGGCAAGCGTGACCCGTACCCGAAGGGCCCCGCCACGGGCTCGGCCCCGATCGTGGTGATCGGCACCCTGGGCGACCCGGCCACGCCCTACGAGCAGGCCCCCGCCCTGGCCAAGATGCTCGGCGTCGGCACCCTGGTGACGTGGAAGGGCGAGGGCCACACCGCATACCCGCAGACCGGCTGCATCATCGACGCCGTGAACCGCTACCTGATCGACCTGAAGGTGCCCGGCGCGGGCACGACCTGCGAGAAGTAGCGCCCGACCACCGGTGCCCGCCCCGCCTCCCACGGCTTCGGGAGGCGGGGCGGTTTCGCTTTGGCACGAAAAGTCGGGCGCTCCGCGCCACGACTTTTCGGACTTTTCGCCCGACAGGTGACAAGTCGCTTGTGCGGCTTTCGAGGCCGGCTGATCATGGCGCCGCACCCTACGAGGCGCGTTCCCGGTGGCGGCTGCGGACCACGGCCGGCAGCGTACGGCTTTGAGGCCGTGGTTGGAGGTGCAGGCCACGGAAATGCCGAGAGAGGGCGAAGGCGTACCGGAGTCACGCCCGCAAGAGCCGGGGCCGGTCGCCGTGCGGGTGCGGGTGATTCGGCGGCGTGCCGGTGTTGGGTGCGGCGACCGGGAGTCGCGGCGGATGGGGCGGTCAGGCGTCCTGTTTGCGCGCGCGGCTCGGCTGGACGCGCATCGGTTCGCCTTCCATTTTCGGGTACTCGGGCGGGTACGGCATGTCGCCCTCGCCGTTGGCCGCGTCCCGCTCGGACCATTCGAGCAGCTCGGAGATGTCGTGGGAGACGTCGTTGATGGCCGCGTGGGGGTCGCCCAGCGAGGCCAGGCGGGCCGGGACCGTGCGCAGGTCGAAGTCGTCCGGCTCGACGTCGCCGAGCTCCTCCCAGCGCAGCGGGGTCGAGGCGGTGGCGCGGGGGTTGGCGCGCAGGGAGTACGCGCAGGCGATGGTGCGGTCGCGGGCCATCTGGTTGAAGTCGATGAACACCCGCTCGCCGCGCTCCTCCTTCCACCACTTGGTCGTCGCGCGCTCGGGCGCCCGGCGCTCCACCTCGCGGGCCAGGGCGATCACCGCGCGGCGGGCCTCGACGAACGTCCATTGGGGCTTGATCCGGACGTACACGTGCAGGCCCCGGCCCCCGGAGGTCTTCGGCCACCCGATGAACCCGAGCTCGTCGAGCACGCCCTTGAGCACGCCGGCCACCTCGGCCGCGTTGCCGAAGCCGGTGCCGGGCTGCGGGTCGAGGTCGATGCGCAGCTCGTCGGGGTGATCCACGTGGCCCTTGCGCACCGGCCAGGGGTGAAACACGATGGTGCCCATCTGGGCCGCCCACGCCACATGCGCGAGATCGGCCGGGCAGAGCTCGTCGGCCTTGCGCCCGCTGGGGAAGGCGATCTGCGCTTTTTCAATCCACGCCGGTACCCCACGCGCCGGCACCCGCTTCTGAAAGAACGCCTCGCCGTCGATCCCCTCGGGAAACCGCTGCAGCGTCGTGGGCCGATCGCCGAGCGCGCGCATGATCCCGTCGCCGACGGCCAGGTAGTACTCGAACACGTCCCGCTTCGTGAACCCCCGCTCGGGGAACACGACCCGATCCGGGCTCGTGAGCCGCACAGCCCGCCCCGCGACCTCGACCTCAAGCGCATCGGCCATGCCAAGGACCTTACGCCGCACCGGCCGGCCGCGCGGCCACCACGCCACCGCGAAGCCCCGGATCACCGGCCCGGCACCAGGTCCACGCCCTCGCTTCACCGCAGACGAAACGAGACGACCCGCGGAAACGAGCGGAACGGCACACGAAAAGCGGGAGAACGCGGGCGCCGACGTGCGCGGTCGGTGGCCGGGAAGTGCGTGCGCGGCGGACGAAGTCGTCCGCCGCGCACCGGGGGTTGAGGCTGGATGGTCAGCGACCGCGGCGGGAGGGCTGCGGGCGAGGACGCCGGCCGCCCGTCGGCTGCAGGTCGTCGCCGGCCGAGCGACGGCGGTTGCGCGGGCCGGGGACGCGGGTCGAGCCGGGCTCGTCGTCGGGATCGCCGCCGAGGCGCGTCAGGTAGAGGACTCCGGCGCCGCCGATGATGAAGGCGAACCCGATCGTGGTCATCATCGACGAGGACGGGCCGGTGACCGGCAGCTGGCCGACCGAGGTGACGCCCGCGCCGCCCGCCGGGGTGCCGGTGACGCCGCCGGCGCCGGCCGGGCTCACGCCGGTGCCCGATCCTCCGCCGCCGGTGGTGGGGCCGCCGTTGCCCTGACCGCCGCCGCCCGGACCGCCGTTACCACCGGTGGTCGGGCCGCCATTACCCTGGCCACTGCCGCCCGGACCGCCGTTGCCGCCCGTCGTGGGGCCGCCATTGCCCTGGCCACTGCCGCCCGGACCGCCGTTGCCGCCCGTCGTGGGGCCGCCATTGCCCTGACCGCTGCCGCCGCCCCCGGTGGTCGGCCCGTGCCCGTGGTTGTTGCCCTGGCCGTGCCCGCCGCCGGTGTGCGTGCCGCCCGGGCCGCCACCGTAGCCGCCGCTGCCGTGCCCGGAGCCGTTGCCATGGCCGGAGCCGTTGCCGTGGCCCCCGCTCCCCTGCCCACCGTGGCCGTTCCCGTTGCCCCAGCCACCGTTGCCCCAGCCGCCGTTGCCAGCACCGTGGCCGTGGCCCCGACCGCCGCCGTAACCATTGCCCGAGCCGCTGCCGTTGCCCGAGCCGTAGCCGGCGCCGTGGCCGTTGCCCGAGCCGTAGCCGTTGTCCGAGGCGTTCGCGGAGCCGTGGGTCGGGGTGTCGCCGTTCCAGGTGCGGGAGTGGCGGCCCGAGCCGTAGCCGGCGGCGTTCGCGTCCGTGTCGCCGTAGCCGGAAGCAGACGTGTCGCCATAGCCGGAAGCAGACGTGTCGCCATAGCCGGAGGCGGACGTGTTGCCGTAGTCCGAAGGGGCAGGCGAGTCGTGGCCGGAAGTGTCGGACACGCCGGAGCCGCCGCCGGAAGCACCGGCCGCGCCGGATGAGCCGTGCCAGGCCGTGTTCGTCGCGGTCGGGAGGTCCTGGTCCTCCGTCACCGACAGCGCCGAGCGCTCCGCGGCGGACAACGGCGTCTCCACCAGCTGCAGGGTGCCGGCGGCGGCGTCCGTGGTGCGCAGGTCCGGGGGCTGGGTCGACGCGGCCTCGGCGGCGCTCGCCAGGGACGTCACGCCCGCGGCGCCCACCGCGCCCAGCGCGACAGCCTTGTATAGCAGCCTCATCGTCGAACCGACCCCCAAAGCCAAATCACCCGTTGCACCACAAAAGTCCGAATCGTGGCTTTCGGGTGGGCCAACGAGCCAGGCGCCCGGACGATTCGGGCATCTCACCACAAAAGGCCGAGCCGCAAGGGAACACAACCGCGGAAGAGCGAAGCCACAGGAGAGCGACGCCACGAAAGACCGAGTCCACGGAAGGCGCGAAGCCACGGAAGGCCGGGGCCCGGCAAGGAAACGAAGGCGGCCACAGCCGCGAGGACCGGAGCGAACGGTGTTCGCGGGCCGTAATGGCCGAGGGAACGCGGGCGGCCTACCGTTGAGGCATGACTGAGCCACTCGTCACCCTGCCCACGAGCGACGCCGAATGGAAGGTCCGGCTCACCCCGGACGAGTTCCGGGTCCTGCGGCTCGCCGGCACCGAGGCACCGTTCAGCGGGGAGTACGTGAACACGAAGACCGAGGGCACGTACCACTGCCGTGCCTGCGGCGCGCAACTGTTCGCCAGCGACACCAAGTTCGACTCGCACTGCGGCTGGCCGAGCTTCGATGATTCCATCCCCGGCACCGTCAAGGAGATCGAGGACCGCAGTCACGGCATGGTGCGCACCGAGATCCGGTGTGCGCGGTGCGACTCGCACCTCGGGCACGTGTTCCGCGGTGAGCGCATGACGGACAAGAACACGCGCCACTGCGTGAACTCGCTGTCCATCAAGCTGGAGCCGAAGCCCTAGCCCCGGCGCATCGGCACGTGCTCGATGCCGTCCTCGTCGTAGGCCGGCCCGGTCGCCGTGAAGCCGTGGCGCGAGTACAGCCCGGTCGCCACCGTCTGGGCGTCGAGCACGGCGGGGCGGTCCGGGCCGATGTGCTCCAGGGCCGCCCCGAGCAGCACCCCGGCCAGCCCCTGCCCGCGCGACGCCGCCGCGGTGACGACCCGGCCGATGCGGGCGTCACCGGAGGGCTCCGACAGCACGCGCAGGTACGCCGCCACGGTGCCGTCGGGTGCGTCCATCCACAGGTGCACCGTCTCCGGCTCGGTGTCCCGGCCGTCCAGCTCCGGATACGGGCAGTGCTGCTCCACGACGAACACGTCGCAGCGCAGCTTCAGGATGCGGTACAGGTCGTGGGCCGACAGGGACGCGAAGGCGGAGCTGAAGATCACGAGAACGAACCTAGCGCCTCGGCCGCCTTGCGTGCCGCGATGAGCACCGGGTCCCAGACCGGCGCGAACGGCGGTGCGTAGGACAGGTCCAGCGAGGTCATCTCCTCGACGGTCATGCCGTGCCAGAGCGCTACCGCGAGCGCGTCGATCCGCTTGGCCGCGCCCTCCTCGCCGACGATCTGGGCGCCGAGCAGCCGGCCCGTCGTACGCTCGGCGATGATCTTGGTTTTGATCTTCCGCGCGCCAGGGAAGTATCCCGCGCGGGTCGTCGACTCGGTGACCACGCCGAACGAGGAGAACCCGGCCGCGGCGGCCTCGGCGGTGGACAGCCCGGTCCGGGCGACCTCGGTGTCGCAGAGTTTCGACACGGCCGTACCGACGACACCCGGAAAGGTCGCGTAACCGCCCCCGATGTTGATCCCCACGGCGCGTCCCTGCTTGTTGGCGTGCGTGCCGAGCGCGATCGCCACCGGCCGCTGCGAGACGAGGTGGAACGTCTCGACGCAGTCCCCGGCCGCCCAGACCCCGTCGGCCGAGGTCCGCATCCGCCGGTCGGTGCGGATGCCCCCGGTCTCGCCGATGTCGATGCCCGCGGCCCGGGCGAGGTCACTGTCGGGGCGGGTGCCGAGGCCGAGGATGACCAGGTCGGCCGGGATCTCGCCGCCGCTGGTGTGCACCGCGGTGACCCGCCCCGCGTGGCTGGCGAAGCCCTCGAGCCGCTCGCCCAGGCGCAGGGTCACGCCCTCGGCCAGCAACGCGTCGGCGACGAGCCCGCCCATGTCGGGGTCGAGGGTGCGCATCGGCTGGTCGGCCGCGTCGACCAGCGTGACCTCGAGCCCGTGCTTGAGCATCGCCTCGGCCATCTCGAGGCCGATGTACCCGCCGCCGACGACGACGGCCCGCTTCGGCGCGTGGCGGTCGAGGTACCCGAGCAGCCGAATCCCGTCCTCGAGCGTCTGCACCCCGTGGATGCCCAGCGACAGCGCCCCGGGCACGTCGGGCCGCGCGGGCACGCCGCCGGTGGCGATGACGAGCTGGTCGAACGGCTCCCGGTACTCCCCGTCCGGGCCGCGCACCAGCACCGAGCGCCGATCGACGTCGATCCCGACCACGGTCGAGGACAGGCGCAGGTCGATGTCCATGCGGGCGAAGTCGGCGGGGCGCCGGGCCACCAGCTCGTCCGAGGTGGCGACGTCGCCCGCCACCAGGTACGGGATGCCGCAGGCCGAGTAGGACACGTGCTGCCCGCGCTCGAAGGCCACGATGCCGAGGTCGTCGGCCGGGCGCCGCCGCCGCGCCTGGGAGGCGGCGCTCATCCCGGCCGCATCGCCGCCGATCACCACGAGACGCGTGGTCACGCCGCCGCCACGTTCGCGTGCACCGTCTCGGGCCGGTCGCGGCCGGAGCGCAGCTCGTCGTCCGCGGAGTCCCGGTGGAGCACGGGCAGCCGGGCGTCGAGCTCTTCCTGGGTCATCGGGCGCAGTCGAAGCATGAGACTCACAATACGAACGCGTCCGTCCACAGCTGGCGCGAACGCCCCGAGAGCGCCTCGAGCAGCCCGACCGCCTGCCCGTCGGTGAGCGCGGCGACGAAGTCCACGATCGCCCGGCCGCGGGCCATGGCCACGACGTCGATGCGCTCCCGGCCGTAGTCCGACGGGTCCAGCTCCGCGGTCTCGGCCTCGGCGAGCTCCACGAGGTCGTGCAGGCGCCGCGGCAGCCGCGCCTCCTCCCCCGGGTCGGTCAGCCACGCGTGCAGCGCCTCGACCAGGCTGGACAGCAGCCGGGCCTGCCCGCGCTGGTGCAGGGCCAGGTCGGGGCGCTCCAGCACGAACCGGTGGTGGATGAACTTCAGGATCTGGACCTCGTGCCACTGCGCGGGCGCGAGCAGCACGTGGCCGGAGCGCACCGGCGGGTCGGGCCGCACGTGGACGGCGTCGATGAGCCGGCGGGTCCAGCGGGCCGAGAACCGGGCCACCGCCTGCTCGGCGTCGATGGAGCCGTCGAAGGGGGCGGCGAGCAGCCCGTCGGCGAGCTCGGTGCGCACGTGGGCGACGGCGGCCGCGAACGCGTCGTCGTCGCTGATCCAGCCGTCCTTCGCCCGCAGCCGGCGGCGCAGGACCTCGACCGAGCGGCCCGGGCGGCGGCCGGTGGCGCGCAGCTGCGCGTCGCCGAGGCCGCGCAGCTCGCCGGCGTCGCGCAGCCAGGCGACCAGCTCGGCGGCGACGGCGCCCTGCTGGAGCACGCCGACGCGGTGGAAGTCCTCGAGGTCGTGGATGGCGTAGGCGATGTCGTCGGCCGTGTCCATGACGGAGGCCTCGGCCGTCTGCTGCCAGTCGGCGATGCGGCCCGCGAAGGGCGCCCGCGCCTGGCGGACGTCGGCGAGCTCGGTGACGTAGGCGCCGAACTTGCTCGACCCGATCGCGGGGTCGCCGCCGGCGCCTCGGGGCGTCGGGCTCATGCGCATCGGGTGCGGGTCCGGGTACGTCCGCCGCGTCCACGGGTATTTCAGCAGCGCGGCCCGCACCGCCGCGGTGAGGTCCAGCCCGATCGCCGCGCCCCGCACCTGGGTGCTGGTGACGATGCGGTACGACTGGGCGTTGCCCTCGAACCCGTCGGGCAGCCCGAGCCGCTCGCGGGCGAGCCGGTCGAGCACGTGCTCGCCGAGGTGCCCGAAGGGCGGATGGCCGAGGTCGTGGGCGAGCGCGGCGGCCTCGACGACGTCGGCGTCGCACCCCCCGAGCTTGTCCAGCACCGGATCGCCGCCGATCTTCTCGGCGATGCCCCGGGCGACCGAGGCGACCTTGAGGCTGTGCGTGAGCCGGTTGTGCACCAGCAGCCCGGAGCCGCCGGGGCTGATGACCTGGGTGACGCCCGCCAGCCGGGCGAAGAACGGCGAGGCGACGATCCGGTCCCGGTCCACCCGGTACGGGCTCGCGGAGAGGTCGCCGGGGGCCATGACGGCCCCGCCGAAGAGTCGTCGTTCGCGCAGGTCTTCCATGGGACCAGTTGTATCAAGCGGGCTTGCGGACCTCGATCACGAACCCGCTCGCGGCCTGCGCGGCCATCGGATGGTGGGCCAGCAGCAGGTCGAGCACCTTCAGCGGGGACAGCACCCAGGTCAGCGGCAGGATCGCGCGGTACAGCCGGCGGCTGCCGAACGACAGCACCATCGCCAGCCACTCCTGCAACACCCACAGCATGCCGGAGGTCGGCCCGGCCCCGACCTTCACCGAGAGGACCTCGAACGCGCCGAACTGCTCGCGCAGGCCGACCTCGGTGTAGCGCTGGAAGTCGTACGGCGAGGCGTGGAACGGCTGCATGAACGGCACGAACACGAGCATCCGGCCGCCGGGGCGCAGCACGCGGTGCATCTCGGCGATGTGCGCGGCCGGGTCCGGCACGTGCTCGAGCACGGCGATGCTGATGCCGCCGGCCAGGCTGCCGTCGGCCAGGGGCAGCCGGCGCAGGTCGGTGACGATGTCGACGTTGCCGTACGACCCGCCGTCCATGCAGATCACGCGCTCGTCGCGGCGGTGGGTCCCGCAGCCGAAGTCGGCCACGAGGCTGCGGTCGAGGTCGAAGCTGCCCAGGAACGGGGTGATGAGCCGGCGGTCCTGCACCGGGGAGAGCACCTTGATCGCGGCCGGGTACAGCTTGTGGAACCGGGTCTTGACCAGCTCCTTGACCCGGTTGAGGGCGTCGGCCTTGAGCTCGGACTCGCCGAACCCGCCGAAGTCCAGCTGCTCCCCGCGCCGGACCCCCACCGGGCCGCACGCCCCGCACACCAGCGACGCGTCGAGGTAGCCGTGGCAGCGGGGGCAGGCCAGCGCCTGCGCGAGCCGGTTCCCCACGAGCGTTGACGTCACGATCCCCCCAGCGAGTAGACGGCGATGCGCCCGGCCCGGAAGCGGAACTGGGCGTAGTCCTGGATCCACGTGGACGGCAGCAGCAGGTAGCCCTCGTCGACCATGAGCCACTTGACGTGGTACTGGTCGCGCAGCTTGCCGACCGTGGCCGCCGTCGGGTGGTAGAACGCGGCGTCGTTGTCGGCGAGCTTGCGCTGGTCCCAGTAGGGCGCGAAGATCGCGTTGACGCCGGCCTTGGCGGCCTCCTCGTGGGCCCGGTTGGTGAAGCCCCAGCCCTCGACGAGGAAGCGCCGCTCGCTGTAGGCGGAGAACCAGAAGTGGCGGTTGTCGCAGCCGGTGAGCGCGTAGGGGTCGCCGACGCAGTGCGCGTTGGTGGCGACCAGGTCGTCCGGGTCGGAGTGCTCGCGCAGCCAGCGGCCGGCCTCCTGGGTGCCGGGCGTGACGAACGTCGCGATCTGCACGACGCCGCGCCAGCCGCCGAGGTACGACGCGCGGGTCATGAGATACACGTGCTGCAGGGCGGTGATCATGCACGCCCCGGCGAGCATCGCGGACACGAGGGTTCTCCAGGCCGGCAGTTTGCGGCGGTACATCCACCAGCCCGCGGCCCCGAGCAGCCCGTAGGACAGCAGGTACGGCCAGACGAGCGCCCACAGCGTGACCGCGAGGCTGCCGGTGTTCTGCAGCTTCGGCGTGTGCATCGAGCCGATCTTGTGCACGGCGAGGAGCACCACGGCGCCGACCGCGATCGCGCCGTACACCTGCCGCAGCAGCCTGCGCCCGGGCAGCCCGCGCGGGGTCAGCAGCACCAGGCCGACCACGGACGCGAGGGTCAGGTAGGGCCGGGCGGAGACCATGAACCAGCCCTCGGCGCCGGCCTCGTGGCCGAAGACCATGAGCGCGCCGACGCCGGACAGGCCGATGCCGAACATGAGGATCACGGGATCGGCGGCGATGCCGAGGTCGCGGCGCATCCGCCGGGCGTGCTGGATGGTCGGGGCCAGGCGCCCGAGCCCGAGCAGGCCGGGCCAGATGCAGGCCCAGCAGCTGACGGTGATGGCGGTGACGATGATCAGGCGCCACAGCGGGTGCGGGTACTCGGGGGCGGCGAACTTCAGCGTGTACGGCGCGCCGGAGATCTGCGCGAAGTGCAGCGGGTCGATCGCCATGCCCTGCGAGGCGCCGCCGAAGAGCACGAACTGGGCGAAGAGCAGCCCGAGCAGGGTGATCCCGGCGGCGAACAGCGCGCCCGGGTGCACCCGCCGGCGCGTGACCAGGCGCACGGCGACGACGAGCAGCAGCCCGGCCAGCAGCATCGGCAGGAAGGTCGCCTTGGCTCCGGTGACGCCGGCGATGAGGATCGTCACGAGCGCCCAGCGGGCCTTGGTGGGGGCGGCCATCGCCTCGACCAGGGCGAGCGCCAGCCCGGCGAAGAGCAGCGCCCCGAACGTCTGGGTCGGGCTCGTCCACAGCTGGGCGCGCAGGGAGGAGCCGTCCTCGTAGGCGTTGGTGCCGAACGCCGAGAACCAGCCCTCCAGCGGCCAGTGGTAGGGCAGCGGGGTGAGCACGAAGAAGGTGACGACCGCGGCCGCGGCCCCGCCCCACCACACGCCGGTGAGCCGCCGGCCGATGACCCCGAGCAGCGCGACGAGCCCGAACAGCATCGGCAGCGGCGCGAGCCGGACGAGCAGCACGTGCGGCTCGATGCCGGTGACCCACGAGGTCGCGGCCATCTCGGCGTAGACGAACCAGTGGTACAGCACCGGCTGGTCGGGCAGCCACGGCGACAGCAGCGGCATGTGGTGCTTCGCGTCGCCGATGAGCGCGAGGTGGAACGGCGAGTCGGCGTCGGGGCTGAGCATGCCCGGCTCGCGCAGGTCGTGCGTGCGGAAGAAGCGCACGCAGCTCCAGTAGAAGACCACGGCCGCGGTGGCGGACAGGATCAGCGACCACCACAGCGGGGTCCGGTCGCGGGGGTCGGGGCTGCCGCGCCAGCACCGCCGCAGCCGGGGCACGGCGAGGAACGCGCCGATGACCGCGGCGGGCCAGACGAGCACGAGCAGCGGCAGCCCGGCCGCGCGGGCCGGGATGTAGGCGAGCACCTCGCCGGCGTAGCCGAGCGCGAGGCCGGCGCCGAGGTCCTCGACGAGCCAGCCGGAGCGCCCGCGCACGGCCCGCCAGATCAGGGTGCCGGGGGTGACGACGGCCAGCAGGACGTACCCCGTGAAGATCACGGTCGTGGCGATCGGCACGCCGTAGAACTGCAGCCCCGCGGCCACGAGCACGGCCAGGACCGCCGGTGGTGCCCACGCGGGCGGGACCCGCCGGGCCGGGGCGGTGGAGGCGGTTGCCGGGGATCGCCGCTCGACCAGTGCTGTCACCCGCGCTCCACTCTCCGAGATGTCCGTCGCACCGTATGCAACGTCCGATGCCGGAGTGAGGAAGCGGGTGAAAACCACTCGAAGGGCTATTTCCTGCGGCTCATGAGCGCCTCG
This sequence comes from Dactylosporangium sp. NPDC000244, assembly GCF_040300725.1. Classification (NCBI taxonomy): domain Bacteria; kingdom Bacillati; phylum Actinomycetota; class Actinomycetes; order Micromonosporales; family Micromonosporaceae; genus Dactylosporangium; species Dactylosporangium sp. NPDC000244. Next base: position 12,167 of record NZ_JBEPEH010000039.1, on the reverse strand, counting down.
AGGCCGTCGAGGAAGCGCTCGACGCCGAACTCGAAGTCGTCGTCGGGCCGGGACTGGGAGGTCTCCAGGACCCGGGACCGCAGCAGCTCGCCGACGGCCGGGAAGCGCTCCGGGTCGGCCAGCAGGTGCAGGAGCCGGCCGTACTCGTGCATCGCCTGCTCCGTCGTGCCGCCCTGCGCCTCGGCGGCCGCGTCGATGTCGGCGGTGAGCAGCGCCCAGTTCCGGGCCATCCCGCTGACCATCATGATCGTGGAGAGCCGCTCGTCGTGGCGCAGGTTCGTGTCGCGCATGACCGAGAGCCCGTGGTTCATCCAGGCGATCTGGTTGGGCGTGATCGGCCGGGTGTTGATCGGCACCCGCACCACCCACGGCTGGCGGCGCAGCAGGGCGAGGTAGGCGTCGGCGAACCCGCGCAGCCCCACCCGCCAGCCCACGGTCTCACCGGCCTCGGGCGGCGAGCCGATGGCCATGTCGACCATGAGGTCCAGCAGCTCGTGCTTGGCCGAGACGTACCGGTACAGCGACATCGTCGCCGCCCCGAGCTCGGCCGCGACCCGGCTCATCGAGACCGCGCCCAGCCCCTCGGCCGCGGCGACCTTCACCCCCGCGGCGACGATCCGCTCGAGGCTCAGCCCGGGCTTCGGTCCCTTGCCGGGACGCTCCTTCAGACCCCAGGCCAGCGCCAGCGCGTTCGGTATGCCGTTTTCCTGCTCGCTCATTGACTAGGGATTCTACTTCTGCGTATAACGTACGCATGACGCGTATGTCATACGCAATTGAGACCACGGGCCTGACCAAGTCCTACGGCCGGCTCGCCGTGCTCACCGGCGTGGACCTGCGGGTGCCTGCCGGCTCGGTGTTCTGCCTGCTCGGCCCGAACGGGGCCGGCAAGACCACGACGGTGCGCATCCTCACCACGCTGACCCGCCCGGACGGGGGCACCGCCCGGGTCGCCGGGCACGACGTGGTCCGCGACCGCGCCCAGGTGCGCCGGGCGATCAGCCTCACCGGGCAGTACGCGGCGGTGGACGAGCTGCAGACCGGGGCGGAGAACCTGCGCATGATGGGCCGCCTGTCGGGCCTGTCCCGGCGCGAGGCCCGCCAACGCGCGGACGAACTGCTGGAGCGCTTCGACCTGACCGCCGCGGCGAACCGGCGGGCCGGGCAGTACTCGGGCGGCATGCGCCGCCGCCTCGACCTCGCCGCGGGCCTGGCCGGACCGGCGGAGGTCATCTTCCTGGACGAGCCGACGACCGGCCTGGACCTGACCAGCCGGCAGGCCATGTGGGACGTGGTTGACGGGCTCGTGGAGGCGGGCCGCACGGTGTTCCTGACCACGCAGTACCTCGAGGAGGCCGACCGGCTCGCGGCTCGCATCGCCGTCGTGGACCACGGCCGGGTCGTCGCCGAGGGCAGCCCGGCCGAGCTCAAGCAGCGCTTCGGCGACCAGCGCCTCGACCTCGACCTGGCCGACCGGGCGTCCTACGACGCGGCCGCGCGCCGCCTCGGCGAACGCGTCGTGCAGCGCGACGACGCCCGGCTGACCCTCGGCGTGACCACCGACGGCAGCGCCGCGCACGTGCGCTCGGTGCTCGACGAGATCGACCCGGCGGGGGCCGCGGTCCGCCGGTTCTCCCTGCACAGCGCCACCCTCGACGACGTCTTCCTGTCCCTCACCTCGCGCAAGGAGCTCGCCGGTGTCTAGCACCGCACTGACCCGGTGGACCGTCCTGGGCGGACGCTCGCTGCGACTCGGACGCCGCAACGTCGAGGCCATGATCATGTCGATCGCGCTGCCGGTCATGCTCATGGTCGTCTTCGTCTACCTCTTCGGCGGCGCGATCCAGACCGGCACCGAGTACGTCACCTACGTCGTGCCCGGCGTCATGCTGCTGTGCGTGTCGTTCGGCTCGGCGATGACCGCGGTCTCCGTCGCCAACGACCTGCAGGGCGGCATCATGGACCGGCTCCGCTCGCTCGACGTCGGCGGCGGCGCCGCGGTGCTGTCCGGGCACGTGATGGCCAGCCTGGTCCGCAACGTCATCTCGTCCACGCTGGTGCTCGGGGTCGCGTTCGCCCTCGGCTTCCGGCCCCGCGCGGACGCCGGGCAGTGGCTGGCCGCGATCGGCATCCTGGTCCTGACGATCGCCGCCGTGTCGTGGCTGTCGGCGGCGCTCGGGCTGCTCGCGGGGTCGCCCGAGGGCGCGAGCGGCTACACGTTCGGGATCACCTTCCTGCCGTACGCCAGCAGCGCCTTCGTCCCGATCGGCACCATGCCCTCGTGGCTGCGCGGCTTCGCCGGCAACCAGCCGGTCACGCCGATCACCGAGAGCCTGCGCGGGCTGCTGCTCGATCAGCCGGTCGGCGACGCCCCGTGGCGCGCGGCCGCCTGGTGCGTGGGGCTCATGCTCGTCGCCGTCGTCGCCGCGGCCGTACTGTTCCGCGTGAAAACACGGACATAAACCGATAAGTCCGGATACGGTGCCCGAATGCGAAGCCTCCTCGCCGTGGTCATGCTCGCCGGGCTCATCAATCCCGTGCCGTCCCCGGACACGGACGGGCACGCCCAGGCGGGAGGGCGCGAGGAGGTCGCCGCGGCGGTGCCCGGGCCGCAGTACACGGTCAAGGGCATCGACGTGTCCAGCCACGACCACAGCGTCTTCAGGACGATCGACTGGGCCGGGCAGGCGGCCCAGGGCGTGAGCTTCGCCTACATCAAGGCGACCGAGTCCGGCAACTACGTCAACCCGTACTTCGCCCGGGACATCGCCGACGCGAAGCGGGCCGGGCTGCTGGCCGGGGCGTACACGTTCGCCCGCCCCGACCGCGGCGACCCGGTCGGCGACGCGAACACCTTCATCGACAACGCGGCCTGGGTGAACGACTCGAAGACCCTGGTGCCGTTCGTCGACCTCGAGTGGCCCTACTTCAGCACCGTCGGCGCCTGCTACAACCTCGACCAGACCGCCATGCGCGCCTGGATCCAGGCGTTCCTCGACCAGGTCCAGGCCCGCATCGGGCGCAAGGCGATGATCTACACCGCGGCCACCTGGTGGAACCAGTGCGTCGGCGGCACCACCCAGTTCGCGTCCTACCCGCTGGACATCGCGAGCTGGAGCGGCACCACCCCGAAGCTGCCCAGCGGCTGGTCGAAGTGGGCGCTGTGGCAGTACACCGGCGGCGACAACAACCAGCAGGGCAACTACGACAAGGACGTCTTCAACGGCGACCTCGACCAGCTGCGCCGCCTGGCCGGGATCGACCCGCCGGAGCCCCTGATCGCCAAGCCGGCCGCGATCGCCCACCCGGCGACGGCCCAGATGCAGGTCTACACCGACGCGAGCCACGGGCTGTCACAGCGGTACTGGAGCCCCGGCTACGGCTGGTCGAGCTGGAGCAACTTCGGCGGCGGCATCGCCGGCACCCCGCACGTGCTGCAGAACCCGGCCGCGCGCACGGTCGAGGTGTACGCCCGCACCCGCGACGGCCACCTGGCGCAGAAGTACTGGCGGGCGGGCCGCTGGTCGGACTGGACGGACCTGGGCGGGGACCTCGCCGGGGACCCGGTGGTGTTCTACAGCCCGCGGTACGGCTCGACGGAGATCTACGCCCGCGGCACCAACGGCCACCTGATGCAGCGCTTCTACGCCGGCGGCTGGTCGGGCTGGAACGACCTCGGCGGCGACCTGGCCGGCGACCCGGCCGAGATCGTCTACAACCCGGCCTACAAGACCACGGAGATCTACGCCCGCTCCACCTACGGCACGCTCGTGCAGCTCTACTACGGCTCGGGCTGGTCGGGCTGGAACAGCCTCGGCGGGGACCTGCGCGGCGACCCGGTGTCGTTCCGTAGCCCGCTCTACGGCACCACGGAGATCTACGCGCGCGGCGCGGGCGGGCACCTGGTCCAGCGGTACTACTCGGGCACGGCGTGGTCGGCCTGGAACGACCTGGGCGGCTCGATCGACGGGGACCCGGCCGTGTTCTTCAACCCGCAGTACCGCTCGACGGAGATCTACGCGACCGGCTCCGGCACCCTGCGGTACACCCTGGTCATGCCCGGCGGCGGCTGGACCGCCTGGACGGGCATCGGCGGGGCCCTGGAGTCGGACCCCGCCGTGCTGCTCAACCCGTGGACCGGCAACACCGAGATCTACGCGGTCTCGCACGGCAACCTCGTCACGCAGCTGTGGCTGCGCGGGCTGTCGGTGTGGTCGGGCTGGTCGAACCTCATGCAATGAGCTGCCACTCGGCCAGCTGGGTCTCGGCGGCGCCGTGGTTGGCGGTGATCTGCAGGCGGTAGCGCGAGTACGAGGCGCTGCCGGTGACCACGAACGCCCGCGTCTGGCGCCGGTCGGCGAAGTCGACGTCCGCCCGGGTGTCCACGGTCGTCCAGGTCACCCCGTCGTTGGAGCCCTGCAGCGTCCACGCGCGCGGGTCCCGGCCGGGGACGTCGTCGGCCGACGTCAGCGTGTACTGCTTCACCGCCACCGCCCCGGTGAGCTGGTCGGTGATCGTCGCGGTGTTCGCGAACGTGAGCCACTTCGTCATCGAGGTGTCGTCGGTGAGCTTGTCGCGGGCCTCGCCGGGGCCGTTCTCGCCGCTGACGGTGAGCGTGCCGCCGGTGGCCCGGTCCTTGAGCTGGACGGGCGCGGCGGTGCCGGTGCTCAGCGACGGCGGGATGTCGGCGGCGCCGGTGCCCCACGACGACGGGTTCGGGCCCATGACGAAGGACAGGGTGCCGCCGGCGAGCAGGTCGGCGTGGGTCAGGTAGTTGCGGGTGTAGGCGACGCCGTTGAGGGTCGCGGACTGGATGTAGCGGTTGGTGTCGCTCACGCCCGGCGCGTTCACCGTGAACGTCCGGCCGTTCTCGAGCGCGATGGTCGCCTTCGGGTGCAGCGGGGCGCCGATGGTGTAGTCGGTGCTGCCCATCCGGGCCGGGTAGAAGCCGAGCGCGGAGAAGACGTACCACGCCGACATCTCGCCGTTGTCCTCGTCGCCGAGGTAGCCGTTGCCGGTGCCGGCCCCGGAGTCGTAGAGCCGGGTGAGCACGGTGCGCACCTGGTTCTGGGTCTTCGCGGGGGTACCGGCGTAGTTGTACATGTAGAGCATGTGGTGGATGGGCTCGTTGGCGTGCGCGTACTGGCCCATGTTGCCGTCGTAGGCCTCGCGCATCTCGTGGATGACCCCGCCGTAGCAGCCGGTCAGGTAGTCCCGGGGCGCGGCGAGCACCGCGTCGATCTTCGCCGACATCTGGGCCCGGCCGCCGTAGAGGCCGGCGAGGCCCTGCGGGTCCTGCGGGGCGCCCATCGCGTAGTGCCAGGGCGCGCCCTCGGTGAACTCGCAGCCCCACAGGTTCGGCTTGAAGTCGGCGTCGCTGGTGCGCCAGTTGCCGTTGCCCTGCTTGCCGCGGAACATCCCGGCGCTGGGCGAGAAGAGGTTCACGTAGTCCAGGGCGCGGTTGCGGAAGTACGCCGCGTCCTCGCTCTTGCCCAGGGCCGTGGCCATCTGGAAGATGCCGAAGTCGTTGTTGGCGTCCTCGAGCGTCCACGACGCGGACTCGTTGCGCACGTCGGTCGGCACGTAGCCCTTGAACGTGGAGACCTCGATGCCCTGCCGGCCGTTGGGATCCCAGTTCGTCCAGACCGTCGCGTTCTTCACCATGGAGGCGTACGCCGCGTTGTAGTCGAAGTTCCGCACGCCCTTGACGTAGGCGTCGGCGAACGCGAGGTCCTGGTTCGAGCCGACCATCGCCCCGACGTTCCACGGCCCCGACCAGCGCGGGGTCCAGCCGCTCTCCTTGTAGGCGTTCACGAACCCGTCGAGCATCTGGCCGGTGCGGGTCGGCGCCAGCAGGGTCATGAGCGGCCACTCAGCCCGCGAGGTGTCCCAGAAGCCGTTGTTGACGTACATCTGGCCGTCGTGGAGCTGGTTGTCGTACGGGCTGGAGAAGCGGCGCACCCCGCCCACCGTCTCGGCGCGGTTGTTCGGGTACATGTTCGCCCGGTACAGGTTCGAGTAGAACGTCGTGAGCTGCGCGCCGGTCGCGCCCTCGAGCCGCACCTGGCCCAGCACCGCGTCCCACTGCGCCCGCGCCTCGGCCTTCACCGTGTCGAGCGTCCTGGTGCCGACCTCCTGGCTCAGGTTGGCCGCGGCCTGCGCGACGCTGATCCACGAGGTGCCGATGCGCAGGGTCACCGCCTGGTTGGCCCCGGTCGCGAACCGCACCCAGCCGGTGCCGCCGGTGCCGGAGGCCGCGATCGCGGTGTCGACCGTGGCGGAGAAGTACAACTTCTGCCCTCGATGGTCGGCATAGCCGGAGATCGTGCGGGCGAAGGTGTCGACGCTGAACGAGCCCGAGGCGCTGTCGATGACGTCGAACAGGATCGTGGAGTCGGACGCGGCCGGGAACGTGAAGCGCATGACCCCGGCGTGGTCCGTGGGGGCCATCTCGGCGGTGATCCCGTAGGTGTCCAGCCGCGTCGAGTAGTAGTGCGCCCGGGCAACCTCGCCGGCGTGGCTGAACGTGGACCGGCGCGCGTCCGGGGCCGTCTTCACCCCGCCGGTCATCGGCATCACCTGGAGCTGGCCGTAGTCGCCGATCCACGGGCTGGGCTCGTGGCTGATCGCGAAGCCCTGGATCGTGGTCGCGTTCCACTGGTACAGCCAGTTGTCGCTGTTGCCGTTCGTGACCGGGGTCCAGAAGTTGAACCCGTTGGGCACGGTGGCGCCCGGGAACGTGTTGCCGTGCGAGTAGCCGGAGTCGGAGTTCGAGCCGCGGCGGGTGTCCACGTAGTCGGCCAGGGTGCCGGCGGTGATGCTCAGGTCGTCGAAGTACCCGCGGAACGTCCCGGTCCCGTCGGGCTTGTCGTAGCCGATCAGGATGCGGTCGATCGTCTTGCCGGCCACGTTCGCGCCGATGTTCGAGGTGACGAAGTTCCACGTGTCGAAGAACAGGACGTTGCCGCTGCCCTGGTACTGCGGGTGCAGCCGCACGCCGTGCTGGTCGACGGCGCCGGAGTCGCGCAGGTAGGTGCCGTCGGTGAAGGCGAGGTCCACGGCCACGTCGAGGTTGCCGCCGCTCTGCGGGAACACCCAGTAGGACAGCGTGGTGCCGGGCCCGACGGCGATGTCCACGTCGAAGACGCGGTTGTACGAGTAGCTCGTCGTGGTGCTGGTGTCGGCGCCCGAGTACATCAGCGCGTTCGTGCCGGTGTGCGCGGTCTCGGTGCGGGTGCCGCTCTCCATGGCCGTCAGGCCGCAGCAGTACCCGCCGACGCCGGCGCTGCGCTCGACGCTGTCCGACCACGTGGGCTGCGGATCGGCGCTCTCGAACGAGGTGCTGAAGTCGCCGGGGGCCGCGTCCGCGGGGCTGGGCAGCGCCGTGAGCAGCCCCGCGGCGAGGACCAGGACCGCGAACCATCGAACCTTCGACATGTTCTCCGCCTTAGTTTCACAGCCGTCTATGAAGCAGGCTGCGGGTCGGCGGAGGGTTCTGTCAATATTTTATGGAAGGTTTGCTACCAGGTCCGCGATCTCGCGGCGGCGCCCGGTGTAGAAGGGGACCTCCTCGCGCACGTGGCGGCGGGCCCGGGACGCGCGCAGCTCGCGCATGAGGTCGACGATGCGGTGCAGCTCGTCGGCCTCGAAGGCCAGGATCCACTCGTAGTCGCCGAGGGCGAAGCTGGCCACGGTGTTGGCCCGCACGTCGGGGAAGCCGCGGGCCTGCTGCCCGTGCTCGGCGAGCATCGCGCGGCGCTCCTCGTCCGGCAGCAGGTACCACTCGTACGAGCGCACGAACGGGTAGACGCTCACCCACTCGCGGGCGTGCTCGTCGGCGAGGAAGGCCGGGATGTGGCTCTTGTTGAACTCGGCCGGCCGGTGCAGCGCCATCTGCGACCACACCGGGGCCATGCGCTGCCCGACGCTGGTGCGGCGGAACCCGGCGTACGCCTCCTGCAACGCCTCGGCGCTGGACGCGTGCCACCAGATCATCAGGTCGGCGTCGGCGCGCAGGCCGGCCACGTCGTACGTGCCGCGGACCGTCACGTCCTTGGTCGCCAGGTCCGCGAAGAACGCCGAGACCTGGGTGGCGTCGCGGCTGTCGGCACCATAGGGCGTGGCGAGCCGGAAGACGGACCACATGGTGTACCGGATGCTGTCGTTGAGCTCCTTGATGCGGGCGGCGTTCGTGCTTGTCATGGCGCTCATTCTCCCAACTTGGCCAGGATGGACTCGGCTGCGGCCCGGCCGGACGTGATGCACGCCGGGATGCCGACGCCGTCGTAGGCCGCGCCGGCGACCGCGATCGGCGGATGGGACTCGAGGTCGTCGCGCAGGGCCGCGACCCGGTCCCGATGCCCGGGGGCGTACTGCGGCAGGGCGCCGCCCCAGCGGTACACCCCCCGATCCAGCTCCGAGGGGAGCGCGTCGACGCCGATCAGCCGCGCGACCTCGGCCCGCACGACCTCGACCAGGCCCTCGTCGGTGCGCTGGAGCTGGGCCTCGTCGCCGTGGCGCCCGATGGAGGCGCGCAGGACCGTCTGCCCCGGCCGCTGCTGGTGCGGCCACTTGCGGTCGAAGAAGGTGACCGCCTTGACGGCCAGGCCCTCGGTCGCCGGCACCAGGAAGCCCGACAGCTCGGGCAGCTTGGTGGCCGGCAGCGCCAGGGCGACCAGGGCGATGGAGGCGTAGTCGAGCGGGAAGTCGCGGTGCAGCAGGCGCGCCGCCGGCCTGGCCGGGACCGCGAGGATGACGGCGTCGGCGGTCATCGTCTCGGCGTCCCGGGTCGACCCGACGGTGAGCTCCCAGCCCGTCTTCCGGGGCCGCATGGTGCGCACCGTGGTGTCCGCGCGCACGTCCGGCAGGGTCCGCGCGATGGCGTCCACGAACGTCGTCATGCCGCCGGCGACGGTGCCGAACACGGGCGCGCCCGGCTCCCGGCGCCCGGCCCCGGCCGCCTCCCGCAGCGCACCGGTGAGCGTGTCGTGCCGCTCGGCGGCCGCGGCGAGGGCGGGCAGCGCCATGCGCAGCGAGAGGCGGTCGGCCCGGCCCGCGTACACGCCGCCGAGCAGCGGTTCGACGTAGTGGTCGACGACCTCGTCCCCCCGCCGGGGCCGCACGAACGCGCCCACGGTCACGTCCTCGCCGGGCTGCAGCAGGGCCGGCCCCGGCTCCTCGGCGGGGCCGTCCAGCGGGATGCCCATCAGGGTCCCGGCCGGCAGGTCGCGCAGCGTGCCGCCGACGGCAACCGCCGCCCTGGCCCCGCCGGGGTGCACGATCGCGTCGCCCAGCCCGACCTCGCGGGCCAGCTGGACGGCCGCGCTGGGCCCGCCGACGAGGAAGGACTCGGCCCCGCGCTCGACCGGATGCCCCGCCAGGGTCCCGGTCGACAGCTTCCCGCCGGGCCGCTCGCGCTGGTCCAGCAGGACGACGTCGAGGTCCGGCCGCAGCGTGTGCACCCGGTGCGCCGCGGCGAGCCCAGCGATCCCTCCACCGACGACCACGACGCGCTGAGTCATACGTGGAGTCTATTGTCGCGGGATGGTTGAGGAACGGGTGGCAGTGGTCACGGGCGCGGCTCACGGCATCGGCCGGCGCACCGCGGAAGTCCTGGCCGCGGAGGGCTATCTCCTGGCCGTCATCGACCGGGAGCCGGTGGCGGACTTCGACGGTCCGGCCTCCGCCGGCGGCGTCCTGGCCTCCGCCGGCGACGTCCTGGCCTCCGCCGGCGACGTCCTGGCCTCCGCCGGCGACGTCCTGGCCTTCGCCGGCGACGTCTCGGACGAGTCGGACGTGCTGCGCTTCGTGGCCGAGGTCGAGGCGCGGTACGGCCGCGCGGACGTGCTCGTGAACAACGCGGGCATCGCGTCGATCGCCCCGGCCGAGGAGACGACCGCGGCCCAGTGGCGCCAGGTCATCGACGTGAACCTGACCGGCCCGTTCCTGCTGTGCCAGGCCTTCGGGCGCCGGATGCTCGCGCGCGGGGCGGGCTCGATCGTGAACATCGCCTCGGTCGCGGGGCTCATGGGCGTGGCGGACCGGGTGGCGTACAACGCCAGCAAGCACGGCCTGATCGGCCTGACGCGCACCCTGGCGGTCGAGTGGGGCGGCCGGGGCGTGCGCGTCAACGCGGTCTGCCCCGGCTGGGTCAAGACGGAGATGGACGACGCGTCGCAGGCCTCGGGCGCCTATGTGGACACCGACATCACCGAGCACGTGCCGATGGCGAGGTTCGCCCAGCCGGACGACATCGCCAAGGCGGTGTCGTTCCTGGCCGACCCGGCGAAGAGCGGCTTCGTGAACGGGGCGGCGTTGTCGGTGGACGGCGGCTGGGCGGCGGACGGCTCGTGGCAGTCCCTGCGCCTGGCGAGCCGGGCCCGCCCCTGATCTCTCGCACGCGCCCTGTCCACCGCGCCGCCACTCGACGACTCCGCTCCCGGCGGTCTCTGCGCCCCCGCGCCGCCAACCGGCGTTCCCCGAACCTGACGCCGGTCGGCCGCCGCACCGCAACTCGGCGGCCCTGCTCCCGGCGGTCGGTGCACCTGGCCAGCCCGGCTCTCCCCCGACCGCGGCCCTCCTCCGACCCCGGCTCTCGCGCTCGACGCTTACCCGTCCTCCGCTCTCGCGCTTTGCCTGCCCTCTCCCTTTACGCTTTGCCCCGTATTTTCACTTTCGCGCTTTTGCTCTGACTTTTCGCCTTTGCCCGCTTTGACGGAGTATCGGCCCCTGCTTTCCGCCCTAGCGCCCCGCCCGCCCCTTGTCCAGGCCACCTTTCCCATGTGCGTCGATATGTCAACGAGTAGGGTGATCGTCCACCCCGCATTGTCCTTCTGAGGGGCGAACCCCTCTGGAAGATCCTCGCGAAGACGAGCACACTTTCGGGGATGAGCGACCTCGCGTCCTCCCGCCCCGTGCCAGACGAGCCACCGGACCCGCGCCCCGGTGGCCCTGCCGACGTGTCCGGATTGTTCCCAAGCTCGTCGGAGCTGTTCGTACCCGCGGCCCGGGAACCCTCGGACCTGGACGAACTGGCCCTGAGCCCCTTGGCCGAGGTGATCGCCGACCTGGCGGACCTGCGCTCCCCGGACCCGGACCAGCCGTCGCCCAGTTCCGACATGTCGGACTTTTCATCTTTTTCCGATGAATTCCGCCATTTTTCTCCGTCGGCGGCCCGCCCGCACCCCCGGGACGTGCACGATTTCGACCCGATCGACGCGCTGATCTCCGGCTCGGAGGACGCGGAACCGACGGCGCGGAGCATCGCCGCCCTGCTGAGCTCGCCGGCCGCGTCCGCGGCCGAGCTGGCGGACGCGGTCGCCTGGTGCTACGACGACGCCGCGCTCCCGCTGCTGCTGCCGCTGGCCCACCACCCCGACGCGGGCGTACGCCGCGCCGTGGCCCAGGCCCTCCCGAGCGTCCTCGGCGAGGCCCCGCCGGACGACACCATCCACGCCCTGATCCTGCTGAGCGCCGACCGCGACAACGACGTCCGCGACTGGGCGTGCTTCGCGCTCGGCACCCAGCTGTCGGAGCTGGACTCGACGACCGTGCGCAACGCGCTGGCCGCGCGCCTCGATGACCCGCACGACGACACGCGCTGCGAGGCGCTGCTGGGCCTGGCCCGCCGCCGCGACACGCGCGTGCTGCCGGTGCTGCACGAGCGCCTGGCCCGCGACAACGTCTACTCGCTGGAGATCGACGCCGCCGGCGCGCTCGGCCACGCGTCCCTGCACACCCTCGTCCGCGGCCACCTGTCCGGCTGGGACGACGACGTGGTCGTGCGCGTCTGCGCGGCGCTGCGCCTCACCGACCCGGACGGCGTCGGCGACGACCTCCTCGACGGCCTGGCCGACTGGTTCCGCGCCGGCGCCCCGCACGCGACGGACGAGGACCGCTACTGGTGGTCGGTGACGCTGCAGCTGCTCGAGCACGCCGAGTACCGCGCGCCCGAGATCGCCGAGCAGGTCCACTACCGCCTGCAGTCCGCGGAGCCGGCCACCGCGCTGATGCTCGGTTCGCGCCTGTCCCAGCTGGCCGGCGACCACGGCTGGCCCCGCTGGAGGCCAAGCCACTAGTGTCCTGCGCCGTAAGTTCGCCTAATAAGTGGGTGTAGGGTGGTGGGATGCCGAGGACCGGGCGTCCTATCACCCCGTTGGTGTTGTCTG